>NZ_NHSK01000027.1 GCF_016653355.1 Rhodoplanes elegans
CAGCCCCCTGCCGCCGCGCCGCCCGCGGCCCAGCCTCCCGCACCGGCGCCGGCGGCCGAGGAGGACGCCGACAAGCTGCTGGAAAAATACCGGGCCATGATCTCGGACCCGATGTCGAACCCCGGCTATCTCGCGGTCGACTCCGGCGAGACGCTGTGGTCGACGGCGCGCGGGCCGAAGAACGTCACGCTCGAGACCTGCGACCTCGGCAAGGGCCCCGGCAAGGTCGACGGCGCCTATGCCGAGATGCCGCGCTTCTTCGCCGATGCCGGCCGGGTGATGGACGCCGAATCCCGCATCCTGTGGTGCATGGAGACCATCCAGGGCATCGACACCGGCCCGATCCGCAAGAAGCCTTTCGCCTCCTCGGGCGGCAACCCGGCGACCGAGATCGAGGCGCTGGTCGCCTTCGTCGCCAACAAGTCGAACGGGATGAAATACGCGGCCAAGATGGAGCACCCGAAGGAGCGCGAGGCGGTGGCGCTGGGCGAAGCGCTGTTCTACCGGCGCTCCAGCATCAACGACTTCTCCTGCCAGACCTGCCACGGCCAGGAGGGCCAGCGCATCCGGCTGCAGACCCTGCCGTACTTCGACACGCCCAAGGCCGCGCAGGCGACCATGGGATCGTGGCCGACCTACCGGGTGTCGCAGGCGTCGCTGCGCACCATGCAGCACCGCATCTGGGACTGCTATTGGCAGATGCGCATGCCGGACGTCGGCTACGCCTCCGAGGTGACGATCGCGCTCGCCGCGTATCTCACCAAGCGGGCCGAAGGCGGCGCCATCGAAGTGCCCTCCATCAAGCGCTGAGGACCCCGATGACCAGATTGTCCTTCGCGGCCTCGGCCGCCACAGCGGTCGCGGCCGCACTCCTGATGTCCGGCCCGGTCCTCGCCGCCGACACGCCGTCCACCACGGGCGCCGGCACCGGTGCCGCCGCGCCGGCGGCCGTCGAGGTCGCCCCGGGCATCACCCGCGAGCGGCTCGAGCAGGCGGTCGCGGCCGCCTGGAAGAACCTCCCGCCGGACCTCGCGGCGCGCGTCGTCCAGGACGAGACGATGGCGGTGTGCTCGCAGTACCGCAATCAGCCGCCCCAGGCCGTCGCCGACGCGATCCTGGCCCGCGAGAAGCAGAACGTCACCTATCCGGCGGACGGCAAGTATCTGGGCAGCTGGAAGAACGGCGAGAAGCTCGCGCTCTCCGGCTTCGGCGGCCGCATGGGCGACAATCCGAAGCAGGCGAACGGCGGCAACTGCTACGCCTGCCACCAGCTCGCGCCGACCGAGATCAGCTACGGCACGTTGGGGCCGAGCCTTCTCGGCTACGGCAAGCTGAAGGGCACGACGCCGGAGGCCCAGAAGGAGGTCTACGAGCGGGTGTTCAATGCCCAGGCCGTGTTCGCCTGCTCCAACATGCCGCGCTTCGGCCACAACAAGTTCCTGACGATGGAGCAGATCAAGGACGCGGTCGCCTTCCTGCTCGATCCGGAGTCGCCGGTGAACAAGTGAGGACGAGCGCGGTCGTGCGAGGATGTGAAGACGTGAGGACGTGAAGACTTTCGCCGACAAGAGGCGCCCCTCCCTCTCCCCGCGCGCGGGGAGAGGGTGGCTCGCCTCGAAGAGGCGAGTCGGGTGAGGGGGCGTTTCCGCAAAGCTCGGACTCGCGCAAGCAGAGACTCACGCAAGCAGAGACTCACGTAAGCCGAGACTCGCGTAAGCAGAGACTCGCGGCGATGCCCCCTCACCCGACATCCGCGCGGGACGCGCGAATGTCGACCTCTCCCCGCGCGCGGGGAGAGGTGAAGAAGGCGCCGCTCCTCACGCCCCCTGGGCGCGGAGATAGTCGCGCAGCGTGCCCTTCTCGTAGGCCTTCTCGGCGACAAAGCGGAACAGGGCCTGGAAATGCTTCGGCTCCAGATAGCCCTGCGCCCGCGCCACCTCGCGCTCGCGCGGCGCCTTCGCCTTCATGGCGTCGACGCTCTCGCCGAAGAACTGGAAGGTCGGCGTGAATCGCACGCCGTACTTCTCGGCGAGCCGGCGCTCGGAGAGCGTCTCGCCGTCGAGGTCGACGACCTTGCGGTCGCCCGCGACATTGAGCTGGAGGACCTCGAAGTTCTTGCGGATGTAATTAGCGATCGCCGGATCGCCGAGATTCTTGATGTGCGTCTCGCGGCAGTAGGGGCAGCCGCGCAGCTCCCACATCACGGCGAGCCGCTTGCCGTTCTGGCTCGCGAGCGCGACGTCGTCGGCGAGCTCGAGCAGGCTCTGCAGGAACCAGTCGACATGCGGCAGCCCGTCCTCGTTGAGCTTCAGCGCCTCGGCGCGCAGGCTCATCGGGGACACGACAGGACCCGCGAGCGCGGCGCCGATCAGAACACGACGTGAGAGCATCGACGACAGCATGGACGTTTCCTCATGAGCATTTTTCATATGGTACCGCGATTTCATATCGTCTGCACTGTCGCGTGCTTGGCTCACGCGATCCTGATCACGAGCGCAGGTCCGACGCCGACCGGTGGAGCGATGGCACAGGCGCCGAACGTCGCCGCCGACGAGTCGATTCTCGCCGATCGGCGGCTCGCCGCCGGCTATCTGCGCACCGGCAACGGCGACCTCGCGGCGCTCGCGCTCGAACGGCTGCAGAAGGCCCTGCCCGCCCCCTACAAGGACCGCGTCGCGACGGCGCTCGCGGCGATCGACGCCGGCGATCTCGCGGCCGCCGCCGCCACGACCGAGGCGCTGGCCGCCGATCTTTCCGCGGCCCGCCGCGCCGCCGGCACCCGCCTGCTGGCCGACTGCGTGCGCGAGCTGTCCGACACGTTTGCCTCGCTCGACCGGCATCGCACCAAGGCCCCCGATCTCGCCGATGCGGCGCCGGGCGCTGCGATCACGACGGCCGCGAAGGACAGCGACGCCGCCTTCGCGCGCTGCGACGCCGAAGCGCCGGCGCCCGTGAAGGCCGACGCCGATTTCCGCCGCATCGTCGACGGCGCCCGCGCCTCGCTCGCCCGCATCCCCGAGGCCGTCGCGGCGCGCGACCCGGACCTCCTGCATCGCTTTCTCATCGAGCTGCGCGCCTACGAGCAGATTCTGAGGTTCCGCCACGGGTGAGGCCAGCGCGGAACCGGCCGACCTCCACGCCTTCGTCATGGTCGGGCTCGTCCCGGCCATCCACGATCTTGCGTCTGGCAAGTCAGGACAGACGTGGATGCCCGCGACGAGCGCGGGCATGACGGGCCGAGGACGGGACGGCCGCACTCATCCGATCCTGCCCAGCGCCGGGACTGTCTCCAGCAGCCAGCC
Source organism: Rhodoplanes elegans (assembly GCF_016653355.1). Lineage (GTDB taxonomy): Bacteria > Pseudomonadota > Alphaproteobacteria > Rhizobiales > Xanthobacteraceae > Rhodoplanes > Rhodoplanes elegans. Next base: position 3,303 of record NZ_NHSK01000027.1, read on the forward strand.
GGCGATGTCGGCCATCGTGCCGGTGAAGATCAGCACGCCGGTGATGATCAGAAGTCCGCCGATCACCTTCTCGACGGCGCCGAGATGGCCACGGAAGCGCTTCAGGAAGCCGAGGAACGGCCGCACGAACAGGGCCGCCGTCAGAAACGGCAGGCCGATGCCGGCCGCATAGGCGGCGAGCAGTCCGGCGCCTTGCCCGGCCGAATCCTCGGCGCCGGCGATCAGCAGGATCGAGGCGAGCACCGGGCCGACGCAGGGCGTCCAGCCGAACGCGAAGGCGAGCCCCATCACGAAGGCGCCGAACAGCCCGGCCGACTGGCCGCCGAGCCCGAACCGCGCCTCGCGGTAGAGCAGCGGGATCCTGATCAGGCCGACGAAGTGCAGGCCGAGCACCACGATGATCACGCCGGCGACGCGCGACAGGAGGGTCAAATGATCGGTCAGCAGACGGCCGAGCAGCGAGGCGCTGGCGCCGAGCGCGATGAACACGGCCGAGAAGCCGGCGACGAAGAACAACGCGCGCAGGAAGGCCCGCGCCGTGGTTCCCGGCCGCGGGGTGTCGCCGGCGAGCTCGTCGAGCGAGGCGCCGGCGAGCCAGGTGAGATAAGGCGGTACCAGCGGCAGCACGCAGGGACTGAGGAACGACAACAGGCCCGCCAGGGCGGCGGCCGCGAACCCGACCTCGAGCGACATCGTTTCCCCCTGTCCGGCCGCATTCTTTTTCGCGCGGCACTCGTGCTTCTCGTCGGGCGCATGGTGACGCGAAGCCGGTAGCGTTGCAATCATTCGGTATCGTGCATCCGTGATCCAGGCTCGGCGCCCCGGCACGTGCGCGGCGGCGGCCCGTCGTGGTATCCTGCCGACATGACGACCAGCCTTCCCTCGCGCCGCACCGCCCTCCTGCTCGCCGCCGCAGCCGTCGCCACGACGGCCGGACGTCCCGGCGTCGCCCGTGCGGCCGCCGAGCCGCGCGCCACGCTCCTCTATGTCCGCGAGGTCGGCTGCCCGTGGTGCCGCGAATGGGACGCCCGCATCGGCCCGATCTATCCGAAGACGCCGGAGGGCCGCCGTGCCCCGATCCGCGAGGTCGAGAAGCGCGACGTCCCGACTTCGGGCCTGACGCTCGCGCGCCCGGTGCGTTACACGCCGACCTTCGTGCTGGTCGTCGACAAGGCCGAGCTCGGCCGCATCGAGGGTTATCCGGGCGAGGAGTTCTTCTGGGCGCGGCTGGCGAAGCTCATGGAGCTGCTGCCGGCAGAATGAACCGCAACCGGTGTGCTCGTGTCCCGGGCGCGGCGCGACGCGCCGTGACCCGGGACCCAGAGCGATCGAAACGAGGCGATTATCCCGGCGCCCCTGGGCCCCGGCTCTGCGGCGCATCGCGCCGTTGGCGCGACGCGCCTTGTCCGGGGCACGCAGCAGAGCGTCGCCGAAAAGCCTACCCTGCCCGTCCCGAGGCCGGCTCGGCGCCCGGCGCACCGGCGGCAGCCGGCGTCTCGCGATCGATGAGGAAATCGGTGATCCCCGCCGCGAGCCAGATGCAGGCGAGCGTCACCCAGGCGGTGAGCGCGAAGATGGCGCCGCCCGACACCCCCGCCCCGACCGCGCAGCCGCCCGCCAGCATGCCGCCGAAGCCCATCAGCACGGCGCCGACGATGTAGCGGCGCATGCTCTGGCCGTCCTTGAAGCCCTGCAGCACGAACTCCTTGTAGAGGAGCGCGCCGACGAGCGAGCCGAGGAAGACGCCCGGCACCAAGCCGATGTCGAAGTTCCACACCATGCGCGACTGGTCGAGCACGAACATCAGCGTGTCGGCCGACGGCCCCGTGAACGTGATGCTGGTCACCCGGGCCGGCGAAAAGCTCGCCTGCGAAATCGTGTAGGTCACGAGCCAGCCGACCGCCACCATGCCGCCGACGCCGGACGCCGTGAACCAGCTCGACGCCGGCAGCCTGCTCTTCACGGCATAGAAATAGGCCGCCGCGCACCACACGACCCCGAAGGCGAGCGCGTGCTCGTGGCCGAGGCCGAGCACGACGAGCAGATCGCGGGCGCCGGCGCCGTCGATCGTCCACCAGCCCGTGATGGTCTCGCGCAGCGGCGTCAGCGCCCCGCGATAGGCCGATTGCGCCGTCACGGCCATCACCAGCCCGGTGACGAGGGCGCGCAGGTTTCCGGTGGCGGACAGCACGAGCAGCCGGCTGGCGCAGCCGCGCGTCATGATCATGCCGGCGCCGAACATCAGCCCGCCGAGGATCGCCCCCGACAGGCTGCCGCGCTGGGCGAGCTGGCGCGCCTCGGAGACGTCGAGCAGCCCCATCAGGATGAAGGCCTGGGTCCACACGACGGCGGTTGCGAAGGCCATCAGCCAGATCGCCACCTTCTGCCCGACCTCGCCGTGAAAGAACTCGATCGAGGCGGCGCGCAGGCAGAAGCGGCTGCGCTGGGCCGCGAAGCCGAAGGCGGCGCCGACCGCGACCCCGGCGAGCGCCAGGGTCGGCCCTTCCCCCACCTGCTCGATGATCGTGATCAGGTCCACGCGTCGCCTCCGCCGGCCTTCCGTGGCCGCGCGGGACGAGCATGCGTTGCGCGGAATATGAGAACCTTGACAATCCGCAACGTCGGCGGCGGTGGGCGCGCGAGCTAAAGGGCGGGCGCCCACACGATCTTTCCGCCGACTCGCCCCCATCTCCGCTCATGCCCGCGCAGGCGGGCATCCAGAGCCGCACGTCGTGCGGCCCCTGGGTCCCCGCCTTCGCGGGGACGAGCGGACTCAATGGCAATGTCTCGCAACAGCGGGCGCTACCGCGCCGGCGGCTCGTCGTCCTCGGCGCCGGCGAGCTCGGCGAGCGCCTGCTCGAAGTCCTTGGCCTCGCGGAAGTTCTTGTAGACCGAGGCGAACCGCACATAGGCGACATCGTCGAGGTCGCGCAGATGCGCCATCACGGTCTCGCCGATCGTCTCGGCCGTCACCTCGCCCTCGCCGATGCTCTCGAGGTCGCGGACGATCTTGGAGATCGTCTGCTCGACCCGGTCGGGATCGACGTTGCGCTTGCGCAGCGCGATCTCGATCGAGCGCGCGAGCTTGTCGCGATCGAACGGTACCCTACGGCCGTTGCGCTTGATCACGGTGAGCTCGCGCAGCTGCACCCGCTCGAAGGTGGTGAAGCGGAAGCCGCAAGCGAGGCACAGCCGGCGGCGCCGAATGGCCGAGGAATCCTCGGTGGGACGCGAGTCCTTCACCTGGGTGTCGAGGCTGCCGCAGCTCGGACAGCGCATCGTGGATCCCCCGTACCTTTCGGCTCCTCGGGCCCGTGAGCCCCGGCCGGCCCCGCCGGCCTCGCCTCAGTCCTGGTAGATCGGGAACCGGCCGACCAGCCGCTTCACCTTCTCGCGCACCGCCGCCTCGACCAGCGAGTCCTCGTCGGACTTCTTCTGCGAGAGGACGTCGAGGACCTCGGAGATCATATCGCCGACCTCCTTGAACTCGGCGACGCCGAAGCCGCGGGTGGTGCCGGCCGGCGTGCCGAGCCGGACGCCCGAGGTCACCATCGGCTTCTCGGGGTCGAACGGGATGCCGTTCTTGTTGCAGGTGATATGGGCGCGCCCGAGCGCCGCCTCGGCGACCTTCCCGGTCAGCTGCTTGGGCCGCAGATCGACCAGCATGAGGTGCGTGTCGGTGCCGCCCGAGACGATGTCGAAGCCGCGGGACTTCAGGGTTTCCGCAAGCGCCTTCGCGTTTTCGACGACGTTCTTCGCGTAGACCTTGAAGGACGGCCGCAGCGCCTCGCCGAACGCCACCGCCTTGGCCGCGATGACGTGCATGAGCGGACCGCCCTGCATGCCGGGGAAGACGGCCGAGTTGATCTTCTTGGCCAGCGCCTCGTCGTCCGACAGGATCACGCCGCCGCGCGGGCCGCGCAGCGTTTTGTGGGTCGTCGTGGTGACCACGTGGGCGTGCGGGAACGGGCTCGGATGCGCGCCGCCCGCCACCAGGCCGGCGAAGTGCGCCATGTCGACCATCAGATAGGCCCCGACCTCGTCGGCGATCTCGCGGAACGCCCGGAAGTCGATCACCCGCGGATAGGCCGAGCCGCCGGCGACGATCAGCTTCGGCTTGTGCGCACGGGCGAGCTCGCGCACCTGGTCCATGTCGATGCGGTGGTCGTCGGGGCGCACGCTGTAGGGCACCACGTTGAACCACTTGCCCGAGACGTTGACGGGCGAGCCGTGGGTCAGGTGGCCGCCGGCCGCGAGGTTGAGCCCCATGAAGGTGTCGCCGGGGCTCAGGAGGGCGAAGAACACTGCGGCGTTGGCCGAGGCGCCCGAGTGCGGCTGCACGTTGGCGAAGCCGCAGCCGAACAGCTTGGTCACCCGCTCGATCGCGAGCCGCTCGACCACGTCGACGTACTGGCAGCCGCCGTAATAGCGCTTGCCCGGCAGACCTTCGGCGTACTTGTTGGTGAGCACCGAGCCCTGCGCCTCGAGCACGGCGCGGCTGACGATGTTCTCCGAGGCGATCAGCTCGATCTCGTCACGCTGCCGGCCCAGCTCCTGCTGGATCGCGCCGAAGATCTCCGGATCGGCGTCTCGAACACTGGCGGAAAAGAAGGATTCAGCTTCGACGGAAGCCGGTTTCGTCACGGACATCGTGGTCTCCTGGCGCCGCGGGATGCGCGAGAATGGCGCCTCGACAGGCGGGTCCCGGGGTGTGTTTGGGCCGTCGGATTAGCATATCGGCCGGCGACCGCCAAGTTGTAGGCCGCCGCGCCGCCGCCCGGCTCTAGATATTGGGGGCGGCCCCGCCGGCTGGCGGCGCGCCCGGTCGGATCGCGGAGATCGTCGTCAGCCGGCCTCAGCCGCCGCCCTCCTGGGCGAGCCGGCGCTCCAGCTTGCGCAGGGCGAGCCGCTGCAGGTCCGAGCGCGGCGTCGTCAGCGGCCCCATCACGATCACCTCGATGCCGGTGGCCCCGTCGATCGCGGACACCCGGACGGCGCCGCCGACCGCGGTCATCTCGAAGAACACCTCGCGACCTGCCGATTCGTCCGCCATCCCGGGCCTCGCAGCGTGGGTCCGCGAGGGTAGCAGATTCCCGCACCGAGGGGCGGAGCCTCCGGGCGCCCCCTACCCGCGCGACGCCGCGCCCTGGCTGGCGGCGAGGCCGTCGCGGGAATAGATGTCGTCCCGGAACTGGACGACGCCGTCGGGCGTCACCCAGGCCGTCACGTAGATCCAGTGGAGCGGCACCGGTGTCGCCAGGCGGGCGTCCTTGCGCTCGCCGGACTTGATCACCGCGTCGATCTCGGCGCGCGACCAGCCGGGCGTGTCGGACAGCAGCCACACGACGAGCTCGCGCACGTTCTGGACCCGCATGCAGCCCGAGGAGTGGAAGCGGAAATCCTCGCCGAACAGGCTCTTCGACGGCGTGTCGTGCATGTACACGTCGTCCTTGTTCGGGAAGTTGATGCGGATCGAGCCGAGCGAGTTGAAGTCGCCCGGATCCTGCTTGAAGCGGTAGTTCACCGCCTCGTTCGAGTTCCAGTTGATCTGGGTCGGCTGCAGCTCGGTGCCGCGGCCGTCGAAGATGCGGATGTGGTTCTTGGTGAGATAGTCCGGCTCCTCCTGCATGCGCGGGATCAGGTCCTTGCGCACGATCGAGACCGGCACGGTCCAGTACGGGTTGAAGTTCACCTCGACGACGCGGCTCTGCAGGATCGGCGAGGCGCGGTCCGGCTTGCCGGCGACCGTGACGTGGCGCGACACCACGACGCCGCCCTCGATCGCCTCGATCTGGGCGGCCGGGATGTTGGCGACGACGAGCTTGTTGCCGAGATTGCTCGACAGGGTGCGCAGCCGCACCACGTTGATGCGCAGCTGCGCCAGCCGCACCTGGGCCGGCACGTTGAGGGCCTTGAGGGTCTGCTGGCGAACCACGCCGTCGACGGTGAGGCCGTGGCGCGCCTGGAAGCGCCGCACCGCCGCCTCGACATAGGAGTCGTAGACGTCGCCGGCGCCGGCCGCGGCCGGATCGATGTCGCCCGACACGGCGAGACGATCGCGCAGCACCGGCACGGCCGGATTGCGGTTGCCGAGCCGCAGCCGCTCGACCTGCGGCACGGTGGGCCAGCCGCCGCGCGCCACGATCTCCTCGTAGCGCGGGATGAACTGCTCGGTGGTCTGCGCCGTCGAGGGATCGAGGGTCGGCAGCGAGGCCTTGGGCATCAGGATGGTGCGCGAGGCCGAATCGAAGCCCTGGCCGAAATTGCGCCCCTGGCTCTGCTGGATGAGCTGGTCGAGCACGGCGTCGGTGCCCTGGGCGTTGGCCCGGCCGGCGAATGCTGCGAGCCCGGCCACCCCGGCCGCGAGCGCCTTGACGACCGCCCGGCGGTCGAGCTCCGTGACCTGCGACGCAACCCGCGCGGCCCCCTGGTGCAGGTGGAGCCCCGCCGCGCCACCGTCCTTCTTCACGTCCCCGTCCATCTCACCTCGCCGCGCCCCGAAAGGTCGCGCCTCGTTGGTCCGTCCGCGCGATCGTCGCGCCCGTGCGCGATCGCGCCCTGCCCCGACCGCGATCCGCATATCACCGCGATTACGGAGGCGAGCCGGCGTTTTTATGTCAGTCCCGCCCCGCGCGGACACGCGCGACATCGCCTCTGCAGCCCATCGTGGTGAAGACGTCGTGAAATGTCGGCGGGCGGGCATTGACGGTAACGGAGGGTGTTCCGTAGTGTCCCGCCGCACCGATGCGCGAATCCACGGGTCCGACGTGCTCCGTGCATCGCACCCCCCGAACGGCAACGGAGCCGATCTGCATGAGACTGAACCTTCTGTCCGCCGCCGCCCTCGTCTCGATGGTGGCGACGACGGCGCTTGCGCAAAGCCGGCAGGACTTCACGCTGATCAACCGCACCGGGTACGACATCAGCGAGGTCTACGTCTCTCCGAGCAAGACCGACGACTGGGAGGAGGACATCCTGGGCGACGACCTGCTGGAGGACGGCGAACGCGCCAACATCACGTTCAGCCGCGCCGGCAAGACCTGCCTGTGGGACCTGAAGGTCGTCTACAGCGACGACGATTCGTCCGCCGTGTGGCACGACATCAACCTGTGCCAGGTCCAGCGTGTCACGATCCGCTACAACCGCAAGACCGACACCACCTCGGCGACGTTCGACTGAGGGCCGCATCGGCGGGCGCGCCCATCGACCCGACGTAGCGTTCGCCAGCGACCCCTGGCTCTCACCGTCACCCTGAGGTGCCCGGCAAAGCCGGGCCTCGAAGGGCGACGGCCCGGGCCGCATCCTTCGAGGCTCGCTACGCGAGCACCTCAGGATGACGGGCCGAGGTCAGGGCTCTCGGTGACAGCCTTTTCAAGGAAGCCCATACTGGTCGTAGCCCGCAAACGACCGAAGCCCCGGTCCGCGCGTGGCGCGGCCGGGGCGTTCGTCGGGGGGTCGGGCGCACGGCGCCCGCCGATGTTCGTGAAGTCGGACCCGCGATCAGAGCCGATAGAGGATCTGGTCGGTCCAGAACCGCTCGAGCCGGTGCAGCGCCTTGTTGAGGGTGGCGAACTCCTCGGCGTTGACGCCGCCGACCTGCTCCACCGTGCGGACATGCTTCTGGTAGAGCGCCTCGATGATGTTGCGCACCTCGCGACCCTTGTCGGTCAGCTTGATGCGCACCGAGCGGCGGTCGACCCGCGAGCGCTGGTGGTCGAGGAAGCCCATCTCGACGAGCTTCTTCAGGTTGTAGGAAACGTTCGAGCCGAGATAGTAGCCGCGCGTGCGCAGCTCGCCGGCGGTCAGCTCCTTGTCGCCGATGTTGTACAGGAGCAGCGCCTGCACCGAGTTGATGTCGGCACGGCCACGGCGGTCGAACTCGTCCTTGATCACGTCGAGAAGACGGCGGTGAAGCCGTTCGACGAGGGTCAGCGATTCCAGGTAGAGCGGCCGGATATGGTCGAAGCGCATATCCCGCTCGGCGGGTTCCGCCGGCCTTGCGACTGCTTTCATGACGACGCCTATTGGTTGTTGTTCGACGAGGCCCTGTATTCCTCGTTCTCGACCATTACTACGCGGCACGCTCTAAAATCGGTTTAAACAACAGCATAAAGAACCGGTTTATTTGCCGAGGTAAACCAACGACTAAGGATGGAATTTCGCGTCTGGATTTTACCTTGGATTCACCGCCTTTCGACTGTGCCGGGGATGCCGGCGTCCGCGTTAACCGGCCTCCCCTGAACGGGCGCGAAAACGGCTGCGGCGGCCCCAGGGGCCGCCGCGCGCGCGATGTCGGTTCGATGAGGGGCCGGCGGGCCGGGTCAGTTCACCCGGGTCCAAGTCTGGCCGCCGCAGAACATGCCGCCGAAGGCACAGCCCTGGACGCGCATCTTGTCGGCGCCCTTCATGGCCAGCGTCGAGTCGTAGATGCCGCCGCCGCCATTGCGGGTGTCCTTGATCCGGCCCTTCCAGCCGTCGCCGGACGCCTTCATGTCGATCAGCACCTTCTCGCCGTTGCGGCCGGTCTTGGCGTCGACCGAATAGCCGCACAGGTTCTGGCCGCACGCCTCGACCCGCACCATGCCTTCCTTCTTCTCGGTCATCCACAGGCCGACCGGGCCGGTGGCGGCGACGACCGGGGCCGGTGCAGGCGCCGGGGCCGGCGGGAGCGCGGCGACGCGGTCGGTCGTCACGGGCGCGGGCGCCGGGGCGGTGGCGGGTGCGG
>NZ_NHSK01000028.1 GCF_016653355.1 Rhodoplanes elegans
GGGGGAACAGCGCCGCCACACCGGAACCGATCAGCCGAATCCCGCGTGAGAGCCCGCCATGCTGATTCTCGAAAACCTCGGCAAGACCTACGCCAACGGCGTGCGGGCGCTCGACCGGGTGTCGCTCGCCGTGCCGCTCGGCGAGATCGTCGCCGTCGTCGGCGGCTCCGGCTGCGGCAAGTCGACGATGCTGCGGCTGGTCTCCGGGCTCGACCGGCCGACCGACGGCACGATCGTGCTGGACGGCGAGGAGATCGGGGCGCCGCACGAAAAGATCGGGATGGTGTTCCAGGAGCCGCGGCTGCTGCCGTGGCTGACGGTCGCCGACAATGTCGGCTTCGGACTCGCGGCGCTGCCGCGCGCCGAACGTGAGGCACGGGTGGCGGCACAGCTCGCCCGCGTCGGCCTCGCCGACAAGGCGGCCGTCTGGCCGCGCGAGCTATCGGGCGGGCAGGCGCAGCGCGTCGCGCTCGCCCGCGCGCTGGTCACCCGGCCCGAGGTGCTGCTGCTCGACGAGCCGTTCTCGGCCCTCGACGCCTTCACCCGCGCCGACCTCCAGGACCACCTGCTCGACCTGTGGCACGACGCCGAGCCGACGCTCGTGGTCGTCACCCACGATGTCGACGAGGCGATCGCGCTCGCCGACCGCATCGTCGTGATGCGGCCGCGGCCGGGCCGTATCGCCGAGGAGATCGCCGTCGACCTGCCCCGGCCCCGCGACCGCGACTCGGCGGCCTGGGACGCGGTGAAGCGGCGCGTCATCGCCGCCCTGCACGGCGCCCGCGAGCGCCGGCCGGCGGCGACCGTGGAGGCCGGCGCCGGGTGGTGGTGACGCTTTCGCGCAGTCAGCGCTTGAGCAGCGCGCTGCCGTAGAGGCCGGTCGGCTTGATCAGCAGGATCAGCAGCATGATGGCGAACGGCGCCATCTGGGCGAGCGGCGCGTAGACGAGCGAGCCGATCGACACCACCTGACCGACCAGGAAGGCCGAGATGAACGTGCCCTTGATGCTGCCGAGCCCGCCGATGATCACCACCATGAAGGCGAAGGCCAGCACCTCGAGCCCCATGTCGGGGAACACCATGATCAGCGGCGCGTGTAGGCCCCCGGCGAGGCCGGACAGGGCGCCGGCGATCACGAAGGTGAGGGTGAACAGCCGGTAGACGTTGATGCCCAGCCCCTCGACGTGCTCGACGTCCTCGATCCCGGCCCGGATCGCCTTGCCGATGATGGTCTTGTTGAGGAACAGCCAGATCCCCGCATAGACGACCAGCGCCAGCACCACGACGACCAGCCGATAGACCGGCACCTCGGTGCCGAGGATGTCCCATTGCGCCTCGATCGGCACCGGCACGGGCCGCGGCACCAGGCCCCACACCGCCTTGATGATGCCGATGCCGCCGATCAGGATGCCGAACGACGTGATCATCGAGAAGGTGATGTCGCGGGCATAGATGCGCAGGAACACGAAGCGCTCGACCAGCAGCGCCGTGACCCCGGCCCCCACCACCCCGACCAGCGCGCCGAGCCAGACGTTGCCGATCATGGCGCTGATCGAATAGGTGAGATAGGCGCCGACCGAGTAGTAGAGGAGCTGATCGAGGCTGATGATGCGCATCAGGCCGAAGCACAACGACAGGCCGACCGTCATCAGGAAGAAAATGCTTCCCATGCTGAGGCCGAAGATGACGCCGGAGAGGAGCAGTTGAGGATCCATCATCGCGCTTTCACTCCCGCATCGGCCGGGCGCTCGGCCGTCTCGGCCGGCGTGTCGGCGTCGCGCTGACGCAGCACCAGGCGGCGCAGCAGCGGCTCGAGCGAGCCCCAGATGCCGCGCTCGCCGGCCAGCATCACGAACACCAGCAGGAAGCCGACGATCAGCTCCCAATGGCCGACCATCTTGCTGATCAGGTCCTTCATCCCGACAAAGGCGATCGAGCCGACCAGCGGTCCGTAGAGCGTGCCGACCCCGCCCAGGATGGTGACGACCACCGGATCGGCGGCGCGCGCCGGGCTCGACATCTCGGGGCTGACCAGCCCCTGGTGGATGGCGTAGAGAGCGCCGGCAAAGGCCGTCGTCGTGTTGGCCACCACGAAGGCCATCAGCCTTATGCCGTAGTTGCTGTAGCCGAGGAAGCGCAGCTTGTCCTCGTTGGCCTTGGCGGCGAGGCAGCAGGCGCCGAACACCGAGTCGTCGAGATACTTGTAGAGCGCCCAGATGCCGAAGCAGCACAAGAAGGCGAAGATCCAGAAGTCCGCCGGCCGGGTGATGTCGAGCACCGGCGTCGAGTCCATCCGGGTGAGCAGCTCGAGACCGTTGTCGCCGAACGTGACGCTGGCCAGCATCTTCTGCATCATGAAGAAGATGATCACGGCGAGGGCGAGGTTGACGAGGGCGAAGTAGTCGGAGCGCAGCCGCACGAACAGCGGCCCGACCAGCACGGCGACGATCAGCCCGGCGACGATGCCGACCAGGATGCCGACATACGGATTGGTGCCGAAGTAATAGAGATAGAACGCCGCCCCGTAGGCGCCGGCCGCCAGATAGGCCGGCTGGCCGAACGAGATGAAGCCGACGCGGCCGAGCAGGAAGTTGCAGCCCATCACGTAGATGGCGAAGATGATGATCTCGTTGTTGAAGGGCAGCGGCAGCACGAAGCGGAGCACGATCAGCAGCCCGAAGGCCACCAACAGCCCCGACCACCAGCGCAGGACGCTCATCGGACAATCCCTCTCTCGACCGCAGCCGTGCGGCCATTCCCCACCCCGTCATCCTGAGGTGCCCGGCGAAGCCGGGCCTCGAAGGATGGACGGCCCGGGCCGTCGCCCTTCGAGGCTCGGCCTGCGGCCGAGCACCTCAGGGTGACGGATGAAGCTCGGGCCATCGCGGCGCTCCTTAGAGATACGGCTCGCAGACCTCGGGCCTGATCTGCTCGCGCTCGGTGAGCTCGGCCACGAGCCGGCCCTCGTTGAGGGCGTAGATCTTGTCGGCGATGGCGCAGATCATCGGCAGGTTCTGCTCGACGATGACCAGCGCGGCGCTCTTAGACAGCTCGCGGAACACGTCCTTCAGGTGCGAGACGATCGACGGCGCGAGGCCCTCGGTCGGCTCGTCGACCAGCAGGAGCTTCGGCTTGCCGAGGATCGCACGGCCGATCATCAGCATCTGCCGCTCGCCGCCGGACAGATAGCCGGCCTTGCGGTCCAGCAGCACCTTGAGCTTGGGGAAGAAGACGAGCACCGGGTCCCAGTCGTAGTCGCCGGAGGCGTAGGAGCCGAGCTCGAGATTCTCCCGCACCGTCAGGTCGGAGAACACCTTCTTGTCCTGCGGCACGTACTTGATGCCCATGCCGGCGATCGCGAAGGCGGTGCGGCCGACGAGGTCGACGCCGTCCGACTCGACCGTGCCGGCGGTGGGCCGCAGGAAGCCGGCGATGCTCTTCAGCAGCGTCGACTTGCCGGCGCCGTTGCGGCCGACGCAGCCGACGACCTCGCGGTCGCGCACCGCGATGCCGATGTCGAACAGCACCTTCGACTCGCCGTAGGCGGCGTTCAGGCCTCGCACGTCGAGGACATGGCCGTTGGTCGCGGCACTCATGACACGGCCTCGCCTTCACCCGCCTCGGTGGCGATCTGCCAGTAGCTGCGCCGCACCTCGGGATGGCGCAGGCACTCGTCGCACGGACCCTCGGCGATCACCCGTCCCTCGTGCATCACCGTGAGGCGCTGCAGGAAGTCCTGGACGTGGGAGAGCTTGTGCTCGACGATCAGGATGGTCTGCCGGCCGACGCGCGCCTTGAGCACGTCGAGCAGCATCCTGATCTCGGTCTCGGCGAGACCGGCGAGCGGCTCGTCGAGCAGCAGGAGGGCCGGCTCGGCCAGGATCGACATGGCGATCTCCAGCCGGCGCTTCTCGCCGAGGCTCAGGTTCTTGACGACGCGATCGCGCAGATGGCCGAGATTGAAGGTCTCGAGCGTCTCGACGACCTTCGGGTGGTCGCGCCGGCTCCGGCAGGTGCTGAAGAACAGCGCCGGCAGCGACGGCTTCTCGTAGGCGCGCACATAGGACAGCACCAGGTTGTCGACCACGGTGAGGCTGTCGAAGGTCGCGGTGAGCTGGAAGGTCCGCATCATGCCGAGGTCGACCCGCTTCTCGGGCGGCATCGCGGTGACGTCCTGCCCCTTGAACAGGATTCGTCCCTCGTCGGGCGGATAGTAGCCGGTGAGGAGGTTGAAGAACGTCGTCTTTCCGGCACCGTTCGAGCCGATGATGCCGGCCACGTCGAACTCGCGCAGCACGAAGCTCACATTGTCGACGGCGACGAGGCCCTTGAAGCGCTTGGTGACGCCCTCCGCCCGGATGATCTCGGCGCGCGGGTCCGTGCTCACGGTGTTCCTCGTGTGTGGTCGCGGCGGGCGGCGGGGGCCGCCCGGCCGCCGTGCACTGGGGAAGGGGGACCGGCGAACCCGCCGGCCCCTCGCGACGTCGGAGACGCTCAGTAGCCGAGCGACTTCAGCGGCGGCAGGATCTCTTCGCCGCCCATCGATCCCTCGACCGAGAACAGATCCCACTCGTTCTTCTGCTCGCCCGGGCCCTTGCCCTTGACCAGGAAGGCGCCGTACTTGAACGCCGCCTGATGGTCCTCGCGCCACGCCGCGGGTCCCTTCACGCTGTCGAACTTGCCGTTGTTGGCCATCAGGGCGGCCGTCACCTTGGCGGCGTCCCAGGACTTCGACTGCTCGAAGCCGCGGAACATCTCCATGTAGGCGATGTAGGCGATCGCCGCGTAGGCGTCCGGCGGATAGCCGTACTTGTCGCGGAACAGCTTGGTGAACTCGGCCGCCTGCTTGGCCACCTCCTGGTCCGGGAAGCCGGCGAGATCGTAGTAGAAGTAGTGCATCGCATAGACGCCGGCGAGCGCCTCCGGCGGCAGGCCCTTCGCCACCACGTTGGTGATGAAGGCGTTGAAGATCGTCATCTCCTTGTTGAGGCCCATCTGCTGGACCTGCTTGAGGAGCGCGACCGAGTCGGCGGCGAACTGCGCCGCGATGAACACGTCCGGCTTCGCCGCCTTCACCTTCTGCAGGATGGTGGTGAAGTCGGTGGTGCCGAGCGGTGCTTCGTCGCGTCCGACGATCTCGGCGCCGTACTGCTTGGCCGCCGCCTCGACGCCGTCGCGGATGTCCCAGCCCCACGAGTCGGAGCGGGCCAGGAAGAAGATCTTCTTCTTGCCGAGCGTCTTCACGGCCTGGGTTCCGGCCATGTAGCCGACCGTCCACGGCGAGTAGGCGGCCGCGAAGGTGGCGGGCGCGATCTTGCCCTTGGTGAACGCCTCCTTGGCCTGGACGCAGACCGGGAAGTACGGCTTCGGGTCACGCGAGACGAGCGCGTTGATGGCGTAGGCGAGCGGCGCCCAGGTCTGGCCGCCGACGCCCTTGACGCCCTGGTCGACCAGATAGCGATAGCGGCGGACGCCGACGTCGAGCTTGGCCTCGTCGTCGTCGACCACGCCCTCCAGCATGGTCTTGCCCTCCGGCATGTCGAGGCCGCCGCGCTTGTTGATCACGTCGACGGCGAGCAGGGCGCCCTGCTTCTGGGTCTCGGCGACGGCGGCGAACGGGCCGGTGAGGGGCAGCAGGATGCCGATCTTGGCGGTCTTGGTGCTCTGGGCTTCGGCGAGCCCCGGCGCCATGAAACTGCACAATGCGGAAACGGCGAGCAGACCCCATAGCTTTCTCATGTCCGTGTTCCTCTCTGTCTGCGATGGGTCTTGTTATTGAAGCCGAGATGAAAGAAATGCGGCTCTTCTGGCCGTCGAACCTTGCGCCGACCCGGGTCGTCCGGCGATGCCGTCATGTGCGTCACGATCGATCGTACCGCGATCGATCCTAGCACGGCCGGCCGCGGCGCGCGCCCGCGTGACGCGGCACCGTCGCATCGTGGCACGCCGCTCGCGCATCGGTCCCGGGGCCGACGCGGTCGCGCCGGCGCTGCGGCGCCGGCCGAACGGACCGGAGCGCGGGGGTGCCGCGCTCCGGGTTATCGTCTATTTCAGCACGGAGGGGTGATGCAGGCCGGGCCTGTCGTAGTTGCCGACCGCCTCCTCCATGTGCTCCATCAGCGTGAAGATCACCGGGCCGGTGGGCCCGACCAGCACGTTCTCCTCGAGCCGGGTGGTCTGCTCGAGCTCCGGATGCCCCGCGAAGGTCTCGATCGCGAAGTACATGTTCTCCTTGATTTCGGCCGGCTGGCTGAGCGAGTAGGCGCGCGAGATCCACATGCCTTCGTACAGCGTGATGCCGATCGAGTGGGCGAACTGCTGCAGCGTGACGGTGCCGTAGGTGTCGTCGTCGTATTCCGGGAACTTGGCGGCGACGTCGGCCGTCGAGTTGCCCGGCTTGAGCATCTCGATGCCGGCGTACATCGAGTCGTAGGTCTGCTTGTAGAGGTCGATCTCCTTCTGCGTCATCTTGGCCGCGCACTTGAAGCAGCGCACGTAGTCGATGAAGTAGCCGGAGGGGCCGACCGCGTTGATGTCGACGATGACGAGATCGCCCTGGCGGATGATCTTGTCGGTCGCCCATCGCCGGTAGGGCGAGGTGTTGCCGCCCGAGGCGACGATGATGTCGTAGATGATCTCGCAGCCGAGCTTGAGCATCAGCTCGTGCACCTTGGCCTCGATCTGGCGCTCGGTGACGCCCGGCTTCAGCCACTCGTGCTTGATGTGCCACATCGCGGCGTCGCCGATGGTCGAGGACTGCTTGAGCAGCTCGATCTCGTCGATCGTCTTGACGACGCGGGCCGCCGACATCGCGGGCCAGCCGTTGACGATGTTGATCTTGAACTTCTGGAACGCCTCGAGCGAGGGAATGTCGAGGTTGTCGACGCCGACGCGCTCCTTCTCGACGCCGTACTCCTTCAGCACCTCGTAGATCGAGGCGACCATGCGCTCGGCCATGTAGGGCACGGCCGATTCGGCCCACTGCCAGGTCATGGCCGGGCGGATGTTGTCGCGCATCATCAGGCCCGGATCGTTGAGCGGGTCGATCTTGCGCTCCTTGGCGCCGGCCGCGATGGCGGCCGAGCCCTTCAGGCCCTCGGCGATGTTGGAGCCGCGCGTCTTGTGCATCCACGGCAGGTCGATGCGGGCGCACTGCATGTCGGAGCCGGCGGTCTCGAACAGGATCGGATCGCCGCCGCGCGGCAGCACCGCGTAACGGATGTTGATGTTGTACTTCCAATTGCCCTGGTACGAGCCGGTGATGTAGCGGATGTTCGCGCCCGCGTAGAGCACCAGCGCCCCGAGATCGTGAATCTCCATCTGCTCGCGCGCCTTCTGGAGCCGCTGCTTGCGCAGGCGCTCGTAGTCGACGCGATACTGCCAATCACAGCCCTGCGCCGGGTAGACGCGACGCGGCAGCTGATGATGCGGCTTTCCGAGAAAGGCGTGGTCGAGTTCATAGCTCATGGAGCGCTCCTCGTTGGACCGACTTCGAGGTTTCGTGAATTGTTGACCCGGCGGTCGGAGATGCGAAGAAAGCCCGAACGCAAGTGATCCGAGCGGCTCGAATTATAACGGTGGCCCATCGCGGGGGAAGCGAACGGCGATGTGGTTCCTACGGCACAGCTCTGCAAAAATGGACGGCGACGCCGACGCTTCGATGCGCCGTCGCACGCACCGGAACGGGGCGGACACGACGCCGGCCCGGCGTGCTGCAGTGCATACAAAGAGGTCCGATTCGCGCCCCGCGGCTAATCCGCGCCGCGCCTGAACACGCGGCCGACGCGGCGTGCGCCGAGGACGCCATACGCATGCGGGCCACGCGTTCCACCGGCTGGCGCCGCCCCGCGAACACCTCTAGTGTTTTGTCGACGCGACAGGGGGTCGCGGTGACGCCGACGATGCTTTCGCGGCGCAACAAGGAGCGGCCCCGCGCGCCCGACCGTGACTCGAGACGACACGACTCGAGACGACACCGGGTTCGAAACGACGGGACGGCGGCGATGCCACAGACGCGAGGCGAACGCGGGACACGGCCGAAGCGCAAGACCACCGCGGCGGAGGCCGCGCCGCCGGCCGAGAAGGACAGGGAGCGCGACGGCAAGCTCCGCGACAAGGGCGACCGCGAGCGGGACAGAGGCGAGCGGGACAGAGGGGAGCGCGACAAGGGCGCGTCGCTGTCCGATCGTGCCTATCAGCAGATCAAGGAGATGATCCTCACCCTGTTCTTCTTGCCGGGACAGTATCTCAACGAGGCGGCGATCTGCGATCTCCTGAAGCTCGGACGCACGCCCGTGCACCAGGCGCTGCAGCTCCTCCAGGTCGAGGGCCTGGTCGAGGTGGTGCCGCGCAAGGGCGTCATCGTCCGCCCCGACTCGATCAACGAGGTGGTCGAGATTCTCGACGCCCGCATCCTGGTCGAGGTCGAGCTGGTGCGCCGCGCGGTCGCCAACAGCACCCGCGAGGACATTAAGGAGCTCACCGGGATCCTCGAGAAGACCAACCGGCGGCACGGCGGCGGCTCGCTCGACGCCTTCGTCGAGTCCGACCGCGCCTTCCACGTCAAGCTGTCGGCGATGTCGGGCAACGCCATCCTGGCCGACTTCGTCCGCCTGATGCACGAGCGCTCGACCCGCTTCTGGTATCTGCACCTGTGGCAGACCGTCGACGTCTACGCGGCGGGGCGCGAGCACCGCACCATCCTGGAGGCGATGGAGACGCGCGATCCGGAGCGCGCCGCCCGCGCCATGCGCAAGCACATCGAGAACCTGCGCGAGCGGCTCCAGCACATCCTCCATCACGGGCCCGGCCGCGGCGGCGTCCGCCCGGCGCCCGCGACGGCCACGACGCCGTCGCGCGCCCGCCGCGCCGTCACCTGAGCGGGCCGGTCCGGCCACTCGCGCAGCGAGGGAAACGCGCCGCCACGACGGCGCGGCGAGGTCGCTTGATGCGGCGCCGCAAAGCTGGTTGATAGCGGCAGCCCCCGGCCGCGGCCCGCGCGCGACGAGGCGCCAGAAGCCGCAGGAGCCGCCGACCGCATGCAGGACGCCCCGTTCGATCAGGCCCGCTTTCGCCAGGCCCTCGGCCGCTTCGCGACCGGAGTCGCCGTGGTGACGGCGCTCGCTCCGGACGGCGGCCGGCTGGGCATCACGGTGAGCTCGTTCAACTCGGTGTCGCTGCTGCCGCCCCTGATCCTGTTCAGCATCGCGCGCCGGGCCAACAGCTTCCCGGCCTGGCAAGCGGCCCGGCATTACGCCGTCAACGTGCTCTCGGAGACCCAGGAGTCGCTGTCCGATCGCTTCGCCAAGCCGGGCGGCGACCGCTGGGAGGGCGTCGAGACGATCGACGGCCGCAACGGCGTGCCGCTGCTCTCGGGCTCGCTCGCCGTGCTCGAATGCGCCGCGCACGCCCGCCATCCGGGCGGCGACCACGAGATCTTCGTCGGCGAGGTCGAGGCCCTGGCGATCGGCGACACCCCAGCGCCACGGCCGCTGGTGTTCTTCTCGGGCCGCTACCGCCGGCTCGACACCGCCGGCGAGGCGCATCTCGCCCCCTCCGACTCGCTGTTCCCGAAGAGCTGGGCCTGACCGGCCGGGCCCGAGCCCGCCGGCCGGGTGGCCGCGGGCCGCCCCGTAGACGGATTTTTGTGCATGCCCAAGAGTGCGGCAGCCGCCCGTCTTGACTCTTCCGGGCGTTGCAGGCATCGAGGAAGTACCTAGATCCTGTGTTCAAGGAGGTTTCGCGTACTCGCGACGGGAGAGACCGGCTCCGGCCGGCGCCGAAGGAGCAACCGCCCCGGAAACTCTCAGGCAAAAGGACCGTCGCGAGCAGGTGAATCTGGAAAGTGATCCGCCCGGTGACGTGCCGGGACGGGTCCGCCGACGGGATAACACTCTCAGGCACAGAGACAGATGGGGCGCCGTGGCGAGCCGAGCTTGTCGGAAGGCGCTCCTTGTCGTGTCGCGACCCTGGGTCGCGCAGCGATACCGCCCCTCCCTTCAGTCCCGGCCCGCGTCCATCACCCCCGCTGACGTGCCCGCTCGCAGGCGTGCACGGCTGTCGACGTGACGGCGCATCGCCCTGGCATCCGCACCCGGCCCGCTCCGCGGCCCGGCGCGTCGTCGTCTCCGGACGGCTCGCGCCGCCGATCGCGGCAGACCCGACCCATCGTCTCGGTCGCGATCGTCCGGATCGCGGCTGCCCCGACCGCCCCTGTCAGGACCTCGAGCATGAACGCCCCCATCCGCATGACGACGACCGACGCCCCGGCCACCGACTTCGTCCGCCGCCATGTCGGCCCGAGCCCGCGCGACATCGACGTGATGGTCGAGGCGGTCGGCGCCCGGAGCCTCGATGCGCTCATCGCCGACGTGATCCCGGCCTCGATCGGCGACAAGCGTCCGCCGGCCCTGGGCGCGGCGCTGTCGGAGACCGCCGCCCTCGCCCGCCTGCGCGAGATCGCGGCCAAGAACCAGGTGTTCGTCTCGCTGATCGGCCAGGGCTATCACGGCACCGTGCTGCCCGCCGTCATCCAGCGCAACGTGCTGGAGAACCCGGCCTGGTACACGGCCTACACGCCGTATCAGCCGGAGATCAGCCAGGGGCGCCTCGAGGCGCTGATGAACTTCCAGACCTTGGTGACCGACCTCACCGGCCTGCCGATCGCCAACGCCTCGCTGCTCGACGAGGCGACTGCGGCCGCCGAGGCGATGGCGCTGGCGA
This sequence comes from Rhodoplanes elegans, assembly GCF_016653355.1. Classification (GTDB taxonomy): domain Bacteria; phylum Pseudomonadota; class Alphaproteobacteria; order Rhizobiales; family Xanthobacteraceae; genus Rhodoplanes; species Rhodoplanes elegans. The sequence continues at coordinate 10,723 of NZ_NHSK01000028.1, forward strand.
AACGCTCCGCCGGCGCGAAGGCGACCGCCTTCTTCGTCGACGCCGCCGTGCATCCGCAGACGCTCGCGGTGCTGAAGACCCGCGCCGAGCCGCTCGGCCTGTCGATCGTCACCGGCGCTCCGGAGCGCGACCTCGATCCGGCCGCCGTGTTCGGCGTGCTGGTGCAGTATCCCGACACGTACGGCGCCGTGCGCGATTTTCGCGGCCTCGTCGATCGCGTCCATGCCGCCAAGGGGCTCGTCGCCTTCGCGGCCGACCCGCTGGCGCTGACGCTGCTGGTGCCGCCCGGCGAGCTCGGCGCCGACATCGCGATCGGCTCGATGCAGCGGTTCGGCGTGCCGATGGGCTATGGCGGCCCGCATGCCGCCTACATGGCGGTGCGCAAGGGGCTCGAGCGCACCATGCCGGGCCGGCTCGTCGGCCTCTCGGTCGACGCGCGCGGCAACCCGGCCTATCGGCTGGCGCTGCAGACGCGCGAGCAGCACATCCGGCGCGAGAAGGCGACCTCCAACATCTGCACGGCGCAGGTGCTGCTGGCGGTCATCTCCTCGATGTACGCCGTCTATCACGGGCCGGAGGGCCTGACCGAGATCGCCCGAAGAGTCCATCGCCACGCCGCCGTGCTGGCGGCGGGGCTGCGCGCGCTCGGCTTCACGCCGCCGTCGGCCCCCGTGTTCGACACCGTGACGGTCCCGGTCGGCTCACGTCAGTCGGAGATCTTGGAAAAGGCGCGGGCGGAGAAGATCAACCTGCGTGCGATTCCCGCCGGCGCCTTCGGCGACGCGCCGGCGATCGGCATCAGCGTCGACGAGACGACCGATGAGGCCGTGGTCGAGGCGGTGTGGCGCGCCTTCGGCGGCACGCTCCGCTACGACGAGATGGCCGGCGAGGCGGACGTGCGGCTGCCGGCCGGCCTGGTGCGTACCTCGGCGTTCCTGACGCATCCGGTGTTCCACCGCTACCGCAGCGAGACCGAGATGCTGCGGTACCTGCGCAAGCTCTCCGACCGCGATCTGGCGCTCGACCGCGCCATGATCCCGCTCGGCTCCTGCACCATGAAGCTCAACGCCACGGCCGAGATGATCCCGATCACCTGGCCGGAGTTTTCCGACATCCACCCGTTCGCGCCGGCCGAGCAGGCGCAGGGCTACAAGGTGCTGCTCGACGAGCTGGAAAAGATGCTCGCAGCGCTGACCGGCTACGACGCCGTGTCGCTGCAGCCGAACGCCGGCTCGCAGGGCGAGTTCGCCGGCCTGCTGGCCATTCGGGCGTATCATGCGTCGCGCGGAGAGCCGCACCGCACCGTCTGCCTGATCCCGTCCTCGGCACACGGCACCAACCCGGCCTCCGCCGCGATGGCCGGCATGCAGGTCGTGGTCGTCGCCTGCGACCGCGACGGCAACGTGGATCTGAGCGATCTCGAAGCGAAGGCGACGCAGCACGGCGACAAGCTCGCCTGCGCCATGATCACCTATCCGTCGACGCACGGCGTGTTCGAGGAGCATATCCGCGAGATGTGCGAGATCGTCCACGCCCATGGCGGGCAGGTCTATCTCGACGGCGCCAATCTCAACGCCCAGGTCGGGCTGTCGCGCCCCGGCGCCTATGGCGCGGACGTCAGCCACATCAACCTGCACAAGACCTTCTGCATCCCGCACGGCGGCGGCGGCCCCGGCATGGGGCCGATCGGCGTGAAGGCGCATCTCGCGCCCTTCCTGCCCGGACACCCGGCGCTCGACGGCGGGACCACGCCGGTCGGTGCCGTCTCGGCGGCGCCCTACGGCTCGGCGTCGATCCTGCCGATCTCCTACACCTACGTGCTGATGATGGGCGACGCCGGCCTGAAGCGCGCCACCGAGGTGGCGATCCTGTCGGCGAACTACATCGCGCGCCGGCTCGGCCCCCACTATCCGGTGCTCTACAAGAACCACAACGGCCGCGTCGCGCACGAGTGCATCGTCGATCCGCGCGCCCTGAAGGAGACCACCGGCGTCACCGTCGACGACATCGCGAAGCGGCTGATCGACTACGGCTTCCATGCCCCGACCGTGTCGTTCCCGGTCGCCGGCACGCTGATGATCGAGCCGACCGAGTCGGAATCGAAGCACGAGCTCGACCGCTTCATCGACGCGATGATCGCGATCCGCCAGGAGATCGCCGCCGTCGCGGCGGGGCGGCTCACGATCGAGCAGTCGCCGCTGCGCCACGCGCCGCACACCGTACACGATCTCGCCGACGACGCCTGGGACCGCGCCTACACGCGGAGCGAGGCGGTGTTCCCGGCCGGCGTGTCGCGCACCGACAAGTACTTCGCCGCCGTCAACCGCGTCGACCACGTGCACGGCGACCGCAACCTGATCTGCTCCTGCCCGCCGATCGAGGCGTATGCGGGCTGACAGATCACCATGATCGTGACTCGTCATGGCCGGGCTCGTCCCGGCCATCCACGATCTGTGCGATGCACGGTCCAAAGACGTGGATGCCCGGCACGAGGCCGGGCATGACGGCTCGGAGTTCGCCGCCTGCTACGGCCTCGAGATCCCGTCGAACAGTCGTAGGGTGGGCAAAGGCGGGCCGCAGGCCCGCCGTGCCCACGCTGTCGGACTCGCGATCTGATCACTGTCGATCGGCGTGACGGCGTGGGCACGGCGCTGACGCGCCTTTGCCCACCCTACGGCCTGTTATCTCAAAATTCCGTCGAACAGCGGCAGGCTGAACAGGCCCGTGGCGGCGATGAGGCCGTAGGCGATGGCGCGGAACACCGTCACCGAGGCGAGCCCGAACATGCGGGTGCCGACGAACACGCCGAGCCCGTAGACCGGACCGACCAGCACGGCCAGGCCCAGCACCGGCAGCGTGAACAGGCCGATGATCAGATAGGCCGTGACCGACAGCACCATCGAAAGCGCGAAGTAGAACACGATGTTGGCGCGCACCCGCGCCGGCGAATGGTGGCTGCCGAGCCAGTAGAGCACCACGGGCGGCCCGCCGGTCTGCGACATGCCGCTGAAGAACCCCGCCGTGAGACCGACCGCCGCGGTGAGGCGCCGGCTCGGCTCGCCGCGGAAGCGCCAGCCCGACATCACCACGGCGAGCATCACCAGCACCAGCACGGCGACGGCCCAGCGGATCGACACCGGGCTGGCATGGACCAGCACCACGGTGCCGAGCGGCAGGCCGATCAGCGTGCCGCACAGCATGGTGAGGACCTCGCGCTTCTCGGCGAGCTTGTACGCGCTCGGGATCAGGGCGGCCGACATGATCACGTCGACCACCAGCAGCAGCGGCGCCGCCATGGCGGGCGCGATCATGGTGGAGGCGAGCGGCACGAAGATCAGGGCCGAGCCGAAGCCGGAGAAGCCGCGCGCCAGGCCGGCGAGCAGCGCCGCGACCGCGACGAACACGGCCGCGCCGGGTGAGACGTCGGTGACGCCGAGCGCGAGCAGGAGCTCGCGCATCATGCCCTCAAGACGCCGCCGGTCCGCTTGACGACCTCGCCGACGACCTTCTGCCCCACCGCCTCGATCTCCTCGTCGGTGAGCGTCTTCTCACGCGGCTGCAGCGTCACGGCGATCGCGACCGACTTCTTCCCCGGTTCGACGCCCTTGCCCTCGTAGACGTCGAACACCGTGACGCCGGTGATCAGCTTGCGGTCGGCGCTCTGCGCGGCCCGCACGATGTCGGCGCCCTTCACGGCCGCGTCGACCATGAAGGCGAAGTCGCGCGACACCGGCTGGAAGGCGGCGAGCTCGAGCGGCGGCTTGGCCCGCGTCGCCTTGGCCTTGGGCTCCGGGATGCGGTCGAGGATCAGCTCGAAGGCGACGATCGGCCCGGTGACGTCGAGCGCCTCCAGGAGCCGCGGATGCAGCTCGCCGAAATGCCCGAACACGAGCTTCGGCCCCATCTGCAGCGTGCCGGAGCGGCCCGGATGCAGCCATGCCGGCCCGCCCGGCTGGATCTGCACGCCCTGCACGGGCGCGCCGCAGGCTGCCAGCACGGCGAGCGCATCACCCTCGATGTCGAACGCGTCGGCGGGCTGCGCGCCGGTGCGCCAGTGGCGCCCGGTGCCGGTTGGACGCGCCAGCCCACGACGAAGACCCGCGGCGGCGATGAACTGATCCTCCGGCCGGTCTCCGCGGAAAATCTGCCCCACCTCGAACAGCGCCACGTCGGAGAAGCCGCGGTCGGCGTTGCGCTGCGCCGCCGTGATCAAGCCGGGCAGCAGGCTCGGCCGCATGTCGGAGAGCTCGGCCGCGATCGGGTTGGCGAGCGCCAGCTCCGGCTGCCCGCCGCCGAACAGCTCGGCCTCCTGCTTGGAGATGAACGACCAGGTGACGGCCTCGGTCAGGCCGCGCGCGGCGAGGGCGCGCTTCGCCCGGCGGGTGCGCGCCTGGATCGGCGTGAGCACCGGCTTGCGGCCGCGGTCGTCGCGCGGAAACGGCGTGAGTGGCACGCGGTCGACGCCGACGATGCGCATCACCTCCTCGACGATGTCGGCGACGCCGTCGACGTCGGGCCGCCAGGTCGGCACCGCGACCTTCAGCTTCTTGGCGTCGCCGGCGACGAAGAAGCCGAGGCGGCTCAGCACGCGCTTGGTCTCGGTGAGGCCGATGTCCAGCCCGGCGAGGCGCGGCAACGCGTCGAGCGTGAAGTCGATCACCTTGTCGCGGATCGGCGGCTGGCCCGCGACGACGACCTCGGACGGCTCGCCGCCGCACAGCTCCATCACCAGATGGGTGGCGAGGTCGAGGCCGGGCAGCATGAAGGCCGGATCGACACCGCGCTCGAAGCGGTAGCGCGCGTCGGTGACGATGCCGAGCTTGCGGCCGGTGCGGGCGATATTGATCTCGTCCCACAGGGCCGACTCGATCAGCACGTCGGTGGTGTTCTCGTCGCAGCCCGAGACCTCGCCGCCCATGATGCCGGCGAGCGACTCGACGCCAGCGTCGTCGGCGATCACGCACATCGTGTCGTCGAGCGCGTAGGTCTTGCCGTCGAGCGCGAGCAGCTGTTCGCCGTCACGGCCGCGCCGGACGACGAGATGGCCCTTCACCTTCCTGGCGTCGAACACGTGCAGCGGCCGAGCGCGGTCGAAGGTGAGGAAGTTGGTGATGTCGACCAGCGCGTTGATCGGGCGCAGCCCGATCGCGGCGAGGCGGCGCTGCATCCACTCGGGCGACGGGCCGTTCTTGACGCCGCGCACGAGGCGAAGACCGAAGGCCGGGCACAGCGACGGCGTGTCGCCGAAGTCGAGCGTCACGGTCACGGGGCACGGGAACGTGCCCTTCACGGGCGCAATCGGCTTCTGCAGCAGCGTGCCGATGTCGGCCGCCGCGAGGTCGCGGGCGATGCCGGCGACGCCCGTGCAGTCGGGCCGGTTGGGCGTGAGATTGATGTCGATCACCGGATCGTCGAGCTTCGCCCACGCGGCATACGACGTCCCGACCGGCGCGTCGGCCGGCAGGTCGATGATGCCGTCGTGATCGTCGGAAATCTCGAGCTCGGCCTCCGAGCACAGCATGCCGTGGCTCTCGACGCCGCGGATGTTGCCGACCGAGAGCGTCAGCTTCTTGCCCGGAATGTACGTGCCGGCCGGCGCGAACACGCTCCGCATGCCGGTGCGGGCGTTGGGCGCCCCGCATACCACCTGGATCGGCTTGCCGTTCCCGGCCGCACCGATGTCGACCATGCAGACGCGCAGCCGGTCGGCGTTCGGATGCTGCTCGGCCGAGATCACATGGGCGATGACATAGGGCGCCAGCAGCTTGCCCTTGTCCTCCACCTCCTCGACCTCGAGGCCGATCATGGTGAGCTTGTCGACGATCGCCTGGAGCGACTCGTCGGTATCGAGATGGTCTTTGAGCCAGGAGAGGGTGAATTTCATTTTCTAAAGCCCACCAAACCCGCCGCGCTCTCTCCCTCCCCCGCTTGCGGGGGAGGGTAGGGAGGGGGCATTTCCGAGCGACGTGACGATCGTTTCGAGCACGCCGGGCAAATTCGTCAGGACATCGAGATTGCTGAAGCGCATCACCCGATATCCCTTGGAGCGAAGAAACGCCTCACGCCGGAGATCGAGATCCCGCTGCGCTTCTTCGAAGTGCTGGCCGCCGTCGATCTCCACGACGAGCCGGTGCTGATGACAGACGAAGTCGACCACGTAGGGGCCGACCGGGGTCTGTCGACGAAAACTTGCGCCACCGAGACGATGTGCCCGCAGGGCGAACCAAAGCTTGCGCTCGGCATCGGTCATGTCCTGGCGCAGCGCACGGGAACGCGCACGCATCTTCGGAGTCACCCGCCAGACCGGAGATTTCGGTGCGTCGGCCATGATCGATCCGTCGTGCCGCCTTCCCCCTCCCCGACCCTCCCCCGCATGCGGGGGAGGGAGATCGCGCCGCCCTTCCGGGTGTGTAGCGGCGTCTAATGATCCGTGGCGCTCACCCGCTCAACCCACCCGCCAGCGTCGGAAAGTCGAGCGGGCGAAAACCGTAGTGGTCGAGCCAGCGGACGTCGGCCTCGAAGAAGGCGCGCAGATCCGGCATGCCGTATTTCAGCATGGCGATGCGGTCGATTCCCATGCCCCAGGCGAAGCCCTGATAGACGTCGGGGTCGATGCCGCAGTTCCTCAGCACGTTCGGGTGCACCATTCCGCAGCCGAGGATCTCGAGCCAGTCCTCGCCCTCGCCGAAGCGCACCTCGCCCTTGTCGCGGCGACACTGGATGTCGACCTCGAGCGACGGCTCGGTGAACGGGAAGAACGACGGCCGGAACCGCATCTTCACCTGGTCGACCTCGAAGAACGCCTTGCAGAACTCGGCGAGAATCCACTTCAGGTGGCCGAGATGCGAGCCCTTGTCGATCACCAGGCCTTCGACCTGATGGAACATCGGCGTGTGGGTCTGATCCGAGTCGCAGCGATAGGTGCGGCCCGGGCAGATCACCCGGATGGGCGGCTCCTTGGACAGCATGGTGCGCACCTGCACGGGCGACGTGTGGGTGCGCAGCAGGAGCCGCGAGCCGTCCTCCTTCCGGGGGAAGAAGAACGTGTCGTGCATGTCGCGGGCCGGATGGCCCTCGGGGAAGTTCAGCCGGGTGAAGTTGTAGTCGTCGGTCTCGATGTCGGGACCTTCGGCGACCGCGAAGCCCATGTCGGCGAAGATCGCGGTCAGCTCGTCGATCACCTGGCTGATCGGATGGATGCGGCCGCGATCGAGCGGGCTCTCCGGCAGCGGCAGCGTGACGTCGACCGTCTCGGTGGCGAGGCGCTGATCGAGGGCCAAGTCACGCAGCGCAGCGCGGCGGACGTTGAGTGCCTCGCCGAGCCGGTCCTTGAGGCCGTTGATCAGCGGCCCCTTCGTCTTGCGCTCCTCCGGCGACATCTTGCCGAGGGTGGCGAGCAGGGCCGAGACGGCGCCCTTCTTGCCCAGCGCCGCGACCCGCACGGCTTCGAGCGCCGGCTCGTCGGCGGCCGCCGCGACGTCCGCCATCAGGCGCGCTTCGAGCTCGGTAATCTCCGACATGGCTCATCCCAAGGCATCGGGCCGTTCGCTCTGAGCGAACGCCCCTGCAACACGACCGCACGGGATCGCGGCCTCGGGACCCGGTCGAAGTCTCGGACCGCCGGCCGGCCGGCGCTGCGCCGACCGGGCCTAGCCGGCCGGCCTCAGGCCGCGGCGAGCGCGGCCTTGGCCTTCTCGACGATCGCCTGGAACGCCGCCGGCTCGCGGATCGCGAGATCCGACAGCACCTTGCGGTCGACCGTGATGCCCGCCTTGGCGAGGCCGTCGATGAAGCGGCTGTAGTTGAGCTCGAACGGACGCACGGCGGCGTTGAGGCGCTGGATCCACAGGGCGCGCCAGGTGCGCTTCTTCACCTTGCGGTCGCGATAGGCGTACTGCTGCGCCTTCTCGACGGCCTGCTTGGCGACCCGGATGGTGTTCTTGCGCCGGCCGTAATAGCCCTTGGCGAGCTTGAGGACCTTCTTGTGCTTGGCGTGCGAGGTGACGCCCCGTTTGACGCGGGCCATGGCTGATCTCCTGAAACAGTTCGGTTAGAGCGGTGACGCCGCGTGGACACGCGGCGGGCGGCGATCAGCCGTTGGGCATCCAATACTTCTTGATATTGTCGCCGTCGGTCTTGAACAGGACCGCGGTGCCCCGGTGCTCGCGGATCTGCTTGGTCGACCGCTTGATCATGCCGTGCCGCTTGCCGGACTGCTGGAACTTCACCTTGCCGGTGCCGGTGATCTTGAAGCGCTTTTTCGCGCCCGACTTGGTCTTCATCTTGGGCATTTTGCTCGTCTCCTGGCCGTGCACGACCACGCCGGGCCGAAGGTGCCCCCGGGTCCGCCGGACCGTCTAGTTGATGTGAGCGCGCCCGAAACCGGCACGGGGCCCAAACGGGCCCGGTCGGAAAAGGGCACGACACCGCCACGGCAGCCCATTTTCAGCCGGGCGGCGGGAAGGCGGGGTTATGGCAGAGGTGCGCCGGATTGGCAACTCCGGCCGCCACGGGCTCCGCGCGGGAGCCGGGGCGGCCGGGACGGCTCAGCCTTGTCCCCGGAGCGGGGGTGAACCGCCGGGCGGCGCCGGCACGCCGTCGCGGAGCGCCGGCACGGGCGACCCGGGCGGGTCGCCGGCCGGACCATCGGCGCGATCAGCGCGGCGCCAGCACCATGACCATCTGGCGGCCTTCCATCTTGGCGTCCTGCTCCACCTTGGCGAGCTTGGACGTGTCGTCCTTGACCCGGTTGAGCAGCTGGAAGCCGAGCTCCTGGTGCGCCATCTCACGGCCACGGAAGCGCAACGTCACCTTGACCTTGTCGCCTTCCTCGAAGAAGCGGTGCATGGCTCGCATCTTCACGTCGTAGTCGTGGTCGTCGATCATCGGGCGGAACTTCACTTCCTTGACCTCGACGATCTTCTGACGCTTGCGGGCCTCGGCGGCCTTCTTCTGCTCCTGGTACTTGAACTTCCCGTAATCGAGCAGCTTGCACACCGGCGGGGTGGCATTGGGCGCGATCTCGACCAGGTCGAGTCCGGCCTCCTGGGCCAGCCGCAAGGCCTCTGCAATCTGGGTGGTGCCGCGATTGGCCCCATCCTTGTCGATCAGATGAACCTCTCGGACGCGAATCTCCTCGTTGACGCGCGGTCCGTCCTTTTGGACGGGGGGCGGCGCTCTCATGGGGCGGCGAATGGCAGTGAACTCCTCTGTCGTTGATCCTGGCAGGCCTGAATACGCGGTCTCTCGATACGCGGTCGAAGTTACCGGTACGTCGAAATCCGGCCCTGCACCGTTCACACCCGCCCGACCCCGAAGGTCCGGACCGGCATGCGCAGCGTGGCGCCGGCGAAATACGTTCGTCCCCGCACCGCCGTGTCGCAGGCCACCGCGCAAGCCCGGTGGTCGCGCCGGACGGGCCGGTGCGAGGGATCATTAGAATTGGGACATTCCGGTTTCAAGTCAACGTTGCCGCGGCGAATGGGTCGCGCCGGCCGCCGGCGTCGTCGCCGCACCCGTCGGTTCGCCCCCGCACAGATCGGCATAGACGGCGAGAATCCGGGCCGCCGTGTCGGCCGGATCGAACTCCGACAGGGCCCAGGCGCGGGCCCGCTGGCCCATCGCGTGGCGGGCCTGCTCGGAATACGAGAACAGCCGCACCAGCGCGGCGGCGAGCGCGGCGCCGTCGCCGGCCGGCACCCGCAGGCCGGTCATCCGCTCCTCGCCGGCGGCCTCCGGCGACAGCACGGCCTCCGGCCCGGCGGCGAGATCGGAGGCGACCACGGGCCGGGCCATCGCCATCCCCTCCAGGAGACCGCGTGAAAGCCCCTCGAGCTGGATGGCGGTCGAGACCACCACGGTGGCGGCGGCGTAGCAGGCCGGCGGATCGGCCGAGGGTCCGGCGAGGCGGACGACGTCGGCCGTCTTGGAGGCGAGCACCTGGTCCCACAGCTGGCCCGAATAGCTCGACGTCCCGCCGTCCTCGCCGGCGAACACGAACAGCACGTCGCGCAAGCCGCGGGCCTTGAGATGGGCGGCCGCCTCCACGGCGACGTGGTGGCCGCGCCGGCGGATGATCCGGCCCGGCACGAGCACGACCCTCGTGTCCGGCCCGACGCCCCAGGCGCGGCGCGCCGCGGCGACCCGGTCGGGTGCGATCCCGGCCGGATCGAAGCCGGAAAGGTCGATGCCGGGATGCACGACGGCGAGCCGCGACCACGGCAGATGGTGACGCTCGGCCATCATGTCGGCGATCGGCTCGCTCACCGCGATCACCCGGTCGCCGCGCGCCATCACGCCGTTGTACAGCCGCTTGAGGCGGTTCTGCTCGCGGAACGCCGTGTAGCAGGTGGTGAGGAACGGCTTGCCGGTGGCGCGTGCCGCGGCGAAGGCGCTCCACGCACAGGCGCGGCCATGCGCGTGAACCGCGTCGCAGCCGTGGGCGCGGATCAGCGCGCGCAGCCGCCGCGCGTTGCCGGCGATGACGAACGGGTTGTGGCTGGTCGCGTCGAGCCGCTCGAAGACGCCGCCGAGGCGGGCGATCTCGTCCTCGCAGCGGCCGCCGCGCGAGGCCACCACGGGACGGTGGCCGGCCGCGGCGAGGATGCGGGCGAGCTCGATCGCGCCCTCGTCGGCCGCCCCCAGTTCGAGCGTCGGGACGGTGACGAGCACGGTGAGGGAACGCGCCGCGGACCCGCCGGCGGCGACGGTCGCACGGCCTCGGTCGGCGATCGCCGGGTCGGACGGCCGCGACGGGATCGACCCGTCAGCGAGCGCGTGGACATCGCGCGACGACTCCGAGGTTGCCGGCAATCCTGGTCTCCTGCCTTGCGGACGATGACGCCTGCGGGACGGTGAGGCTCGCGAGCCGATCGCGCCGGACCGAGCGAGCAACGGGAGCGCCCCGGCCCTCGATTCGCGAGATGGCCGGCAGCGGGTCGGCACGCCGGTATAGACCCCGCGCCGGAGGGCGGCAATATTCGCGCCGACTGCGTCCCGATCGTCGGGACGCCGCGACCATCCGGAGTGATTCGATGGACAACGACGTCGCCTGGGTCGGGCTCGGCGAGGGTGCGCAGGCGCGCCGTATCGCGGTCCGCAGCCGCGCGGGTGCGTCGCCCGGCCTCGTCTGGCTCGGCGGCTTCATGTCGGACATGAAGGGCACCAAGGCGCAGGCGCTCGACGGCTTCGCGGCCGCGCGCGGCCAGGCGATCGTGCGATTCGACTACTCGGGTCACGGCGAATCGAGCGGCGCCTTCGCCGACGGCACCATCGGGTCGTGGCTCGCCGACGCGCTCGCCGTGTTCGACGCCTGCTGCCGCGGCCCGCAGATCCTGGTCGGCTCGTCGATGGGCGGCTGGATGGCGCTGCTGCTCGTCCAGGCGCTGCGGCGGCGCGCATCCCCCGGCCCGGCGAGCGTCGCCGGCCTCGTCCTGATCGCCCCCGCCGTCGATTTCACCGAGGAGCTGATGTGGAAGCGTTTCCCGCCCGCCGTGAAGCAGGCGATCGAGACCACGGGCCGCTTCGAGCAGCCGACCGAGTACGACACCGGCCCCTATGTCATCACCCGGGCGCTGATCGAGGACGGGCGCGACCACCTCCTGCTCGGCGGCCTGATCGAGACCGGCTGCCCGGTGCGCATCCTGCAGGGCGTGCAGGACCCCGACGTGCCGTGGCAGCACGCGAACGCGCTGGTCGCGCGCCTGGCCCAGGACGACGTGGTGCTCACCCTGATCAAGGACGGCGACCACCGCCTGTCGCGCCCGGAGGATCTGTCACGCATCCTCGGTGCCGTGGAGGAGATGACCGACACGGTCGCGGCGGCGCCATGACGGCGTGAGGCCATGCCGGCACAGCCGACGACGGGATGCCTGCGGCGGCCGCCGGGACGGCCGGTGATCGAAACCGCGCCCGGCGCGTTGAGGAACGACCCCTCCGCACCGGGACGGCCGCCATGCTCCTCGCGCCTCGCCTGCTGATCAGCGTCGTCGCCCTGACCACGCTGTCCGGCAACATCGCCGACTGGAACGCGACCCACATCTTCAGCGAGCTGTGGTCGCCGCAGGCGCGCTTCCACGGCGCCTGGTTCGTGATTGCGATGACGCTGTTGTCGGTCGTGTCGCTGTGGCTCGTCTGGTCGGGCCGGCGGCCCATCGAGCGGGCCGGGCTCGCAATCCTGATCCAGGGCGCGATCTGGATCGCCTTCTTTCCGGCCATGCTGGTGCCGGACACGCTGCTCGCCGACCCGGGCAAGGAGGTGCGGCCCGCCGGGATCGATCTCAATCTGCTCGGCGCGGTCGCGAACGTGATCCTGCTCGCGACCGCGTGGGCGCTGCTGCGCCGCGCCGGCTCGGCGGTGCGCCCGGCCTGACGATGCCGAGGCGCTGCGCGCTGCCCGCTGAGGAGGGCTTCGGCCTCAGTGCCGGAAGTGCCGGAACCCGGTCAGCACCATGGCGACGTCGTGCTCGTCGGCCGCCTTGATCACCTCCTCGTCGCGGATCGAGCCGCCCGGCTGCACCACCGCGGTGGCGCCGGCCCGGATCGACACGAGGAGCGCGTCGGGGAACGGATAGAAGGCGTCGGAGGCGACCACCGAGCCCTTGGTCAGCGGCTCCGGCAGCTCGAAGAAGCGCGCCGCCGCCTCCGCCTTGCGCACCGCGATCGCGGCCGAATCGACGCGGCTCATCTGCCCCGCCCCGATGCCGACCGTGGCGCGATCCTTCGCGTAGATGACGGCGTTCGACTTGACGTGCTTGGCGACCCGGAAGGCGAACTTCAGATCGGCGAGCTCGGCCTCGGTCGGGGCGCGCCTGGTCACCACCTTGAACTCGAAATCGTCGACCACGGCGTTGTCGCGCGACTGCATCAGGAAGCCGCCCGCCACGGTGCGCATGGTGAGGCCGGGCGCGCGCGGATCCGGCAGGCCGCCGGCCAGCATCAGGCGCAGGTTCTTCTTGGCGCGGACGATCTCGATCGCCTCCTCGGTGGCGTCGGGCGCGATGATCACCTCGGTGAAGATGCCGGTGATCATGCGGGCCGCCTCGGCGTCGAGCACGCGGTTCACCGCGACGATGCCGCCGAAGGCCGAGTCCTGGTCGCACATCAGCGCCTTGCGATAGGCCTCGACGAGTGTCTCGGCTTCGGCGACGCCGCACGGATTGGCGTGCTTGATGATGGCGCAGGCCGCCGTGCGGGCGGGGTCGAACTCGGCGACGCATTCGAAGGCTGCGTCGGTGTCGTTGATGTTGTTGTAGGAGAGCTGCTTGCCCTGCACCTGCTTCGCCGTGGCGACGCCGAAGCGCACCTCGGGCGAGCGGTAGAACGCCGCGACCTGATGCGGGTTCTCGCCGTACCGCATGGTCTGGATGCGCTTGCCGCCGAGCGCCCAGTAATCCGGCGTCGGATCGCCGAGCGTCTGCGCGAACCAGCCGGAGATCGCCGCATCGTAGGCGGCCGTGCGGGCATAGGCCTTGGCGGCGAGCTTCTTGCGGAGCGGCAGCGTCGTGGCGCCGCCGTTGCTCTCCATCTCGGCCAGCACCACGGCGTAGTCGGCCGTGTCGACCACCACGGCGACGTCGCCGTGATTCTTGGCGGCCGCCCGCACCATCGCGGGACCGCCGATGTCGATGTTCTCGATGCAGTCGTCGTAGCCGGCGCCCTTCGCGACCGTCGCCTCGAACGGATAGAGATCGACCACCAGGAGGTCGATCGGCACGATGCCGTGCGCCGACATGGCGGCGACGTGCTCGGCATTGTCGCGGATGGCGAGCAGGCCGCCGTGCACCTTCGGATGCAGGGTCTTGACGCGGCCGTCCATCATCTCGGGGAAGTCGGTGAGATCGGAGACGTCGCGCACCGGGAGGCCGGCCTCGGCCAGCGCCTTCCTGGTGCCGCCGGTCGACAGGAGTTCGACATTGTGGGCGACGAGCGCACGGGCGAAGTCGACGAGGCCGGACTTGTCGGAGACGGAGAGAAGAGCGCGGAGAATGCGGCGAGGTTGTTCGGTCATCACGATGTATCGGCTTGGTTGAACAGGATTTCGGCGGCATATTGGGCCGCGGCCCATGGCTTGGCTAGCGCAAGTTTCGACCCACGAACCTCGGCTGCGTGCCCCGGCCAAGGTGCGTCAGGCCGCAGGGCTGATGCGCCGCCAAGCCGGGGCCCAGGGGCCGCGCGACGGGCCGCACGACGAGTGGCGCGGAAGGCTTTGGAAGTGTCTCGGCTCCCGTCGCTCTGGGTCCCGGGTCACCGCGCGTTGCGCGGCGCCCGGGACACGAGACCTCGCCTGGCGCTGCGCCGACGCATGAAGCGCGGCCGTCATCGCCTGAACTACCGCGACAGGTCCTGCGTCTGCTCGCGGGCGCCCCGGGCGCCGGCGCCGGCGCCGGTCGGCAGCGTCTCGCTGGTCAGCGCGAAGGTCCACTCGACCCGCGGGGCGCGGCGGGCGTGGCCGTGGATGACGAGCTGCACGGTGCGGCGCGGGCCGGTGCGGCCGCCGAGATAGACGCTCTCCTCGATGTCGACCCGGTCCTCGTGCGCCAGGAACGCCCAGACGTCACGGTTGGGCAGCGTCAGCATCACGCCGTGGCCGTCGTCGACGCGCGCCACCCGGATGGTCGGATGCAGATGGAAGCGCACCGCGAACTCGTCCGGCAGCTTGGCCGGCAGGGCCTCACCGCGCGCCGGCAGGAAGATGTCCTCGCCCTCGAGCCGGCGCCCGTCGGCCGACAGCGTCACGGTGCGCTGATGGATGACGCCGAACTTGTCGGCGTAGCCGTCGTGGCTGACCCGCACCTGCTCGGCGTGATCGTCGGCGTCGCGGGTGGCGGCGATGCGGCTCGGCCCGCCCGCGATCAGCGTGCCGAAGACGCGGCGCATCACCCGCGTGTCGTAGAAATCACAAGACGAAGTCTGGTTGAACGTGACGGTCGAATGCGCCGCGGTCGCCCGCGCCAGGTGCCGCCAGTTGCCCTTGCCGGCCGCCGGCAGGCCGCAGTTCACGACGATGCGTTGCTGGCGCGACGAGAGCTCGAACGACAGGCAACCGGCATGCGCGTCGGCCGACACGGCGAGCGGCGGCGGCGCGCCCGTGTCCATCAGCACGACGGTGTCGCGCGCCTCGATGCGCTGGTAGCCGGAATGGATCGCGTTGGCGACCGGCCGGCCGCGCGCGTCGTCATAGGCCAGGATGGTGGCGAGCAGATCCTGGGCGGTCGGCCCCATCCCGTTGAACAGCGCGAAGGTCTTGTCCGAGTGCCGGAAGAACCGCAGCATCGGCATCATCCGGTCGACCGCGTTGAGGAGCGCCGGCGGCGGCGCGACGTTGCGCGACGTGAACGCCTGGGCGAGCGGCAGGAGATCGGCGAGCAGCTCGATCAGTGCGCCCGGGTTGCGGCTGACATGGCCGCCGTCGGCGAGGATCTGGCGGTCGAGCTCGGCCGAGAGCCGCTTGGTGGCGCGCTTGAGGTGCCGGGTCTGCCCGGTCATGCACAGCGCCGCGTAGGTGAGCGCGATCGCGGCCTGCAGGCGCGGCACCCCGTCCTGCGCGTCGCCCGCGGTCCAGCGCAGGAACCGCACCTGGCGGGCGAGGCTGCGAATGAAGCGGCGATAGAAGCGCACGTCGGCTTCGGCGAGGATCAGGCTCGCCTGGCTCAGCCAGGAGACGATCCGGCGCGACACGATCTCGGGCCGCCAGGCGACGCGGTTCCAGCCGCCCTGCAGGGCGATCCACTCCTCGACGAGGGCGCGGGCATTGGCGCGGGCGCCGGCCGATTCGGCGGCGCGCATGTGGCGCAGCCAGCCGAAGCCGAGCAGCGAGGCGGCCCAGTCGGGCGTCGGCGCCTCCATCTCGAAGGGCGAGCGGCCGTCGCAGACGACGATCTTGCCGGCGAGCGCGAAGCGCCCCGCATAGATCTCGCTCGCCCGCGTCGGATCGGCGGTGCGCAGCGACTGCGGCGCGATGGCGATCCGCTCGTTGCGGCCGCCGAGCCGGAACAGGTCGAGCAGGCGCGACGCCGCGAGCCGCCCCGCCACATGGGAGAGGCCGCGCCGCATCGCATACCAGATCAACCTGCCGCGGTCCGCGAACGATACGCGGGACATCACCCCGAGCCCTTCTCACGCGCGACGCAGTGCGCGTGGCGGCCCACCATAACGAAGCAAGGCACGAGGGCAACACTCGCCGCCCGGGCGTCCCCGGGCCGTGCACCGATGCTGTGCCGCGCCGTCGCCGGCCGGCTCACCGGCGGACCAGGCGGGCCGCGAAGAAGCCGTCGAGGCCGCCCATGCGAGGCTCGTCGTCCGGCCAGAAGGCCGGCAGGGTGCGCAGCTCGCCGGCCGGCGTGACGAGCCCATCGAGGCCCGGCAGCTCGTCGGCGGCGATCGGCTTGCGCACGACGCGCGCATCGCGGTCGAGCAGCGCCGTGATCTGCTGCTCGCCCTCCTCCGGCTCGAGCGAGCAGGTGCAGTAGACCAGCGTGCCGCCCTCGCGCAGCAGGCCGACGGCGCGGTCGAGCAGCGCCGCCTGCAGGCCGGCGAGCGAGACGAGATCGGCCTCGGTCTTGCGCCAGGGAATGTCGGGATGGCGCCGCATCGTGCCGGTCGACGAGCACGGCGCGTCGAGCAGCACGTCGTCGAACGGTCCCGCGAATGTCGCGACGTCCAGCCCGGTGACGTCGGCCGCCATGGTCTCGGCCGTCAGGCCGGTGCGGGCGAGGTTCTCCTTCAGCCGGGCGAGCCGCGGCTCGGAGCGGTCGACCGCCGTCACCTTGGCGCCGGCGGCGGCGAGCTGCAGGGTCTTGCCACCCGGGGCGGCGCACAGATCGGCGACCGAAAGCCCGGCGACCGGCCCGAGCAGGCGGGCCGGCAGCGCCGCGGCGGCGTCCTGGACCCACCAGTCGCCTTCGGCATAGCCGGGCATGCCGGACACCGGACCGTGCGGCACCAGCCGGACCGAGCCGGTCGGCAGCACCTTTCCGCGCAACCGCGTGGCCCAGCCCTCGGCATCGCTCTTGACGGTGAGGTCGAGGGCCGGCTCGCTCGTATGCGCGGCGGCGATCGCCCGGGCCGCGTCGACGCCGTAGCTGCGGCTCCACCGCTCCAGAAGCCAGGCGGGCGTGTCGAGCGCGACCGGGTCGCGGTCGGCCATCAGCTCGGCGCCGCTGCGGGCGATCCGGCGCAGCACGGCGTTGACGAGCCCGGCATAGCGGGCGCAGCGCCGGTCGGCCTGGACGAGCCGCACCGAGAGGTCGACGGCGGCGTGGTCCGGAATGTCGAGGATGTGGATCTGGGCGGCGCCGACCAGGAGCGCGCTCTCCAGCCGCGGCGCGTCGGCCGGCAGGCCGCGGTCCAGACAGCTCGTCACCAGATGGCGCAGCGTGCCGAGCCGGCGCAGCGTCGTCCCGACGATCCGGCGCACCAGCGCGCGGTCGCGGTCCGAGAGGAGGCCGAGCCCCTGGTTGGCGGTGGCGCCGTCGAGCTGCTCGTCGAGGGACCGGCCCCGGTGCAGCACGCCTTCGACGATCTCGGCCGCCACCCGTCGGGCAGCGAAGCCGGGCGCCTGCGACGGCGGAGAGAAGGCGGGACGCGGCATGGCGACGAGGCTCCGACCGGGACGACGATTGCGTGATTGCGCGCAGGACGCGCAACGGGCCTCCCGGAAACGCGAACGAGAACACGCCGGTTCGAGGACCGGCGTGCGCCTATTAGCAGATTAGGGTCTGGCGATGGCAGCCCGTCGACGGTCGACGGGCTGCATCCGGTACGATGCTGTGGCGGGACCGCTCATCCCCAGGGGCCGCGACGCGGACCGCCGCCGCTCCACGGGCCGGCGGCCGGGCGAACGCCGACCGGGC
>NZ_NHSK01000029.1 GCF_016653355.1 Rhodoplanes elegans
GTGCCGGCAAGCCGAAGATGGTCGCCTTGATCGCCGTCGCTCGGAAGCTACTGACAATCCTCAACGCCATGCTCAGGGACAATCGACCATGGCAAAACGCTTGACAGCCAAGACAGTCGCTCACCCCGGCTCGCTACGCTCGCCGACCCTCTCCCTCAGGGAGAGGGTCCCGGTGCCCGCGGCGACTGCAGCCTCGTGCCCCGGGCGCGGCACGACGCGCCGCGAACCGGGACCCAGGGGCGACCCGACGAGGCGTTGCCGCGCCGCCCCTGGGCCCCGGCTCTGCGGCGCATCAGGCCTGCGGCCCGATGCGCCTTGTCCGGGGCGCACGCGGCCGAGATCCGGAACGTCGGCTCGCATCCATCGAGACGCGCCGTCGCTCCCGTCCGTCTACCCTTCCGCGTCCTCCGGCCCGACCACGCTGGCCGGGTCGAACGCGTAGCGGGTGTTGCAGAACTCGCACGTCACCCCGATCCGGCCGTTCTCCACCATGGCGGCGCGCTCCTCGGCCGGGAAGCTCTTCAGGATCGTCTCGACTCTTTCGCGCGAGCACGAGCATTGGGCTTCCACGTCGACGGCGCGGAACACCCGCACGCCGTGCTCGTGGAAGAGCCGGAACAGCAGCCGCTCGGTCGACAGCGCCGGATCGAGCAGCTCGACGTCCTCGACGGTCGCGACCAGGGCCTGGCCCTCGACCCAGGCGTCGTCCTCGGCCACCTCGTGCGGCGCCGTGCCCTCCGGCGCGTCGCCGGGATGGAGATCGGCGACCCGCTGGCGCTCCTGCGACTTCGGCAGGAACTGCAGCATCAGGCCGCCGGCCCGCCACCGCCGCTGCGCGCCGCCGGCCGCCGCCGAGAACTCCTCCGCCACCGCGAGCCGCACCCGGGTCGGGATCTGCTCCGAGCGCAGGAAGTACTCGTGCGCGGCCTCTTCGAGCGTCCCGCCGCCGAGCGCGACGAGGCCCTGGTAGCGGTTCATGTCGGCGCCCTGGTCGATCGTCATGGCGAGATGGCCGCGCCCGAGCAGGTCGCCGTCGGTCGGGCTGGTCAGCGCCGCCACGGCGTCGGCGTCGAACTGGGCGTAGGCCCGCACCTTGCCGGGGCTGCGCCAGTCGACCACCAGCATGCGCACCGGCCCGTCGGTCTGGGTCTGCAGGATGAAGCGGCCCTCGAACTTCAGCGACGAGCCGAGCAGCACGGTCAGCACGATCGCCTCGCCGAGCAGGCGCGACACCGCGGTCGGGTAGGCGTGCCGGGACAGGATCTCGTCGACCATCGGGCCGAGCCGCACGGTGCGGCCGCGCACGTCGAGCGCCGCGACCTCGAACGGGACGACGGTGTCGTCGTGCGGGATCTCGCCGGGCGCGCGGGACGGAATGCTGATCTGGCTCATCGGGGTCCTTCGGATCACGTGTACGGACGCACGACGACGGCCGGCGGGAGGCCCGCCGGCCGTTCGCGACGACCGCATCCGTCCTCAGATAGTCACTGGACGGCGGCTTGGAAGCACCAGGCCAGGATGCCCTTCTGGGCGTGCAGGCGGTTCTCGGCCTCGTCGAAGACGACCGACTGCGGTCCGTCCATGACGCCGGCCGTGACCTCCTCGCCGCGATGGGCGGGCAGGCAGTGCATGAACACCGCGCCGGGCGCCGCCTTGGCCATCAGCCGCTCGTTGACCTGATAAGACTTGAGCAGGTTGTGGCGGCGCGCCCCGTCCTCGTCGCCCATCGATACCCACATGTCGGTGAGCACGCATTCGGCGCCGGCCACCGCCGCGTCCGGATCGTTTCCGATCCGGATCGCGGCGCCCGACTGCTTGACCCAGTCGACCAGCGCCGGCTTGGGCGCCAGCTCGGGCGGCGTCGCGATGGCGAGCTCGAAATCGAAGCGCTCGGCGGCGTGCATCCACGAGGTCAGCACGTTGGAGGCGTCGCCCGTCCAGGCGACGCGCTTGCCGCGGATCGGCCCGCGATGCTCCTCGAAGGTCATCACGTCGGCCATCACCTGGCAGGGATGCGACAGCTTGGTGAGGCCGTTGATCACCGGGATGGTCGCCTCGTGCGCCAGCTCCTGCACCTTCTCGTGATCGAGGGTGCGGATCATGATGGCGTCGACGTAGCGCGACAGCACCTTGGCCGTGTCGGCGATGGTCTCGCCGCGGCCGATCTGCAGCTCGTTGCCGTGCAGCACGATGGTCTCGCCGCCGAGCTGGCGCATCGCCACGTCGAACGACACCCGGGTGCGGGTCGACGGCCGGTCGAAGATCATGGCCAGCATCTTGCCGGCGAGCGGCGCCGCGTGACCATTGGCCTTGCGCGCCGCCTTCATGGCGAGGCTGGAATCGAGCATCCGCCGCAGCTCCGGCCGCGGGATGTCGATCAGGTCGAGAAAGTGCCGAACTCCGCTCACCCCTTCAGTCCTTCGAGTTTTGGCGCGACGCCTTGCGCGGCCCCGGCGGCGCGCTCGAGACGGGTCGCGGCCCGATCGATCCGGTCCACCGCCTCGGCGATCTCGGTCTCTTCGATGATCAGGGGTGGCAGAATGCGTACGACGTTGTCGCCGGCCGCCACGGCGAGGAGCTTCTCCTCGCGCAGCGCCGTGATCAGCTCGTTGTTCGGCACCACGCAGGCGAGCCCGAGCAGGAGCCCCTCGCCGCGCACCTCGCGGACGATGGTCGGATGGCGGTCCACCACCGCGGCGAGGCGCTGCTTGAGCAGCAGCGCCTTGTGCTGCGCGGCCTCCAGGAAGCCGGGCGCCAGCATCACGTCGAGCACGGCGTTGCCGGCCGCGACCGCGAGCGGGTTGCCGCCGAAGGTCGAACCGTGGGTGCCGACCGTCATGCCCTTGCCGGCCTCGGCCGTGCACAGCACGGCGCCGACCGGGAAGCCGCCGCCGAGCGCCTTGGCGACGCCCATCACGTCGGGCGTGACGCCGACGCGCTGATGCGCGAACAGCGGGCCGGTGCGGCCCATGCCGGTCTGCACCTCGTCGAACACCAGGAGGAGGCCGTTCTGATCGCAGATCTCGCGCAGGCCGCGGAGGAACTGCGGGGTGCCGACCCGCACGCCGCCCTCGCCCTGCACGGCCTCGACCAGGATCGCCGCGGTCTGCGGGCCGATCGCCGCCTTCACGGCGTCGAGGTCGCCATAGGGCACCTGGTCGAAGCCCTCGACCGGCGGGCCGAAGCCTTCCATGTACTTCTTCTGTCCGCCGGCCGCGAGCGTCGCCAGGGTGCGGCCGTGGAAGGCGCCCTCGAACGTGACGATGCGGACGCGCTCCGGCGCGCCGTTCGCGGCGTGGTACTTGCGCGCGACCTTGATCGCGCCCTCCATCGCCTCGGCGCCGGAATTGCAGAAGAACACCAGGTCCGCGAAGCTCGCCTCGCACAGGCGTGCGGCGAGGCGCTCGGCGTCGGGCACGCGGAACAGGTTGGAGACGTGCCACACCTTCTCGGCCTGCGCCTTGAGCGCCTCGACCAGCACCGGATGGGCGTGGCCGAGGGCGTTCACGGCGACGCCGCAGTGACAATCGAGGTAGCGCTCGCCCGTGGTGGAGACGAGCCACGCGCCCTCGCCCCGCTCGAAGGCGAGGTCCGCGCGCGCATAGGTCGGCAGCAGATGCGACATGGCCGAACTTCTTCTGGCGACTCGTGAATTGAGCGGCGCACGCCGAAGAGATGCGCGGCCCATGAAATGAATCGTGCCGCCTCGGGGGCGGCACGGGAGCATCATTTTAGGTCCGAGCGGCGCGGTGTCAACCGGACGCGCCACATCCGTCATCTCACGTACGGACTCGAAACGGCCATGAATTGTGGATGCAATACTGGGGACTCTTGCGTGGGACTCGCGCCATATAGTAGCGTTTTCTTCGTAAGTATACGATATCTCGTGCGGCGGACTGCTCTCTCAGTTTCACATCCAGTTCCTGCGTACCCGCCGGTGGAGAGGCACCGCCGCGCGGCGTTGGGGGATTCCGTGAGACCCGTCCCGCGCCGCGAGGCGAAGAGGAACACATGTGGACCGACGAGCGCGTGGAACTACTCAAGAAGCTTTGGAACGACGGTCTCTCAGCGAGCCAGATCGCCGTCGAGCTGGGTGGCATTACACGCAATGCGGTGATCGGTAAGGTTCACCGACTCGGCCTGTCAGGACGGGCCAAGAGTCCCGCGGCGGCGGTGCCGCGGGCGAGAAAGCCACGCGCGGCGGCGCCGGTGCTGCGCGTCGCGCGGCCGGCGATGCGCGGCAACACGGCGCTGGCGCGCGCGCCCGTGTACGAGGTCGAGTACGAGCAGGAGGTCGAGGCGGTCGCCAATGTGGTGCCGATGGGCCAGCGCTGCACGCTGCTCGAGCTCGGCGAGGGCAAGTGCCGCTGGCCGGTCGGCGATCCCGGCTCGACCGACTTCTTCTTCTGCGGCGGCCGGACCAGCGAGGGGCTGCCCTATTGCGGCTACCACGCGCGGATCGCCTATCAGCCGGTCGACCGGCGCCGCGACAAGCGGCTCGGGCGGATCTGATCCGCGACGAAGACGGTGTCCGGCGCGGCCGGACGCCGAAACCTCCCGCGTCGGCGAACGGCACCGGGTGATCGTGCGGCGCCGCGCCATCCCGCAGTCCGGCCATGTCGCCGCTGCAGTCCGCGCGATGCGCGGGCGCATGCTGCTCGCGCGCCCGCGAAAGGCCCTCGAGCCGGAGCTTTTCGGCGGTCGCGTGCCGCCGATCGCAGTGTCACGCCGCAGGCCTCACGCTTCGGCGCTGCCGTAGCGGTCGTTGAGGGCGTAGCCGGCGCCCCGCACGGTGCGGATCGGGTCTGAGCGCTGGCCGCGGTTGAGCGCCTTGCGCAGCCGGCCGACATGCACGTCGACGGTGCGCTCGTCGATGTAGACGTCGCGCCCCCACACCCGGTCGAGCAGCTGCTCGCGCGAGAAGACGCGACCCGGATTCTCCATCAGGAACTCGAGCAGGCGGAACTCGGTCGGGCCGAGCGGCACGTCGCGCCCCGCCCGCGCCACCCGCTTCTTGTCGCGGTTGAGCTCGATGTCGCCGGCGGTGAGCACCGAGGCGACGCGCTCCGGCTTGGTGCGGCGGAGCAGGGCGCGGATGCGGGCGAGCAGCTCGGGCACCGAGAACGGCTTGACGATGTAGTCGTCGGCGCCGGTGGCGAGCCCGCGCACCCGCTCGCCCTCCTCGCCGCGCGCCGTGAGCATGATCACCGGGAGCTGCTGCGTCTCGTTGCGGGCGCGCAGCCGCCGGATCAGCTCGATGCCGGACAGGCCGGGCAGCATCCAGTCGACGATGGCGAGGTCCGGCGGGCTCTCCTTGAGGCGGAGATCGGCGTCGTCGCCGCGGCCGGCGGCGTCGACCGCGTAGCCCTCGGCCTCGAGATTGTAGCGCAGGAGCAGCGTCAGCGGCTCCTCGTCCTCGACGATCAGAATGCGGGCGGCCATCGGCTTCAGGGTCCTCTCGAGAGTCACGGTCGCCCGGCGGCGGACGTGCGTCCTTTTCCTCAGGCGTCGAACGGAACCACGGTGCTCGACGTCGTGTCGCCCTTCGGGCGCTCGTCGGTGAGCGACTTGCCCTCGATCATGAAGTAGACCGACTCGGCGATGTTGGTGGCGTGATCGCCCATCCGCTCGATGTTCTTGGCGCAGAACAGGAGGTGGATGCAGATGCCGATATTGCGCGGATCCTCCATCATGTAGGTGAGGAGCTCGCGGAACAGCGAGTTGTTGACGGCGTCGATCTCCTCGTCGGCCCGCCACACCGCGACCGCCTTCTGCAGGTCGCGCCGGGCATAGGCGTCGAGCACGTCCTTGATCTGCGAGAGCACCAGCTCGGTCATGTGCTGGACGCCGCGCATCACCTGCTGGGCGCGGAACTCGTGATCGAGCACGACGACCCGCTTGGCGATGTTCTTGGCGAGGTCGCCGATCCGCTCGAGATCGTTGGAGATGCGCATCGCCGCGACGATGTCGCGCAGATCGACCGCCATCGGCTGGCGGCGCGTGATGGTGAGCACCGCCTTGGCCTCGATCTCGCGCTGCAGCGCGTCGATGCGGGCGTCGGCGGCGACCACCTGCTGGGCCGCGACGAGGTCGCGGCGGTCGAGCGCCTCGGTCGCGTCCGAGATCTGCTGCTCCGCCATGCCGCCCATCTCGGCGACCATGCGGGCGAGATCCTGCAGGTCGGTGTCGAAGGCCTTGTGGGTATGTTCGCCCATCGGGGGATTCTCCGGAAGGTCGTTCTCTCGGCTGTCGTCTTCGTCCGCCGCCACGGCGGTCAGCCGAAGCGACCCGTGATGTAGTCCTGGGTCCGCCGGTCCTTCGGCGTGGTGAAGATGTCGCTGGTGACGCCGATCTCGACCAGCACGCCGAGATGGAAGAAGGCGGTGCGCTGCGACACCCGGGCGGCCTGCTGCATCGAGTGGGTGACGATGACGATCGTGTAGTTCTCGCGCAGCTCGTCCATCAGCTCCTCGATCTTCGCGGTGGCGATCGGATCGAGGGCCGAGCACGGCTCGTCCATCAGGATGACCTCCGGGCTCACCGCGATGGCGCGGGCGATGCACAGGCGCTGCTGCTGGCCGCCCGACAGGCTGGTGCCGGAATCGGCGAGGCGGTCCTTCACCTCCTCGAACAGGCCGGCCCGCTTGAGGCTGGTCACCACGATCTCCTCGAGCTCGGCCTTGTTGCGGGCGAGCCCGTGGATGCGCGGGCCGTAGGCGACGTTCTCGAAGATCGACTTGGGGAACGGGTTCGGCTTCTGGAACACCATGCCGACGCGGGCGCGGAGCTGCACCACGTCGAGCTGCGGGTCGTAGATGTCGCGGTCGTCCATGGTGATCTTGCCGGTCACCCGGCAGCCCACGATGGTGTCGTTCATCCGGTTGAGGCAGCGCAGGAAGGTCGACTTGCCGCAGCCGGAGGGGCCGATCAGCGCCGTCACGGCGCGCTCCTGGATGTCGAGGTCGACGTCGCGCAGCGCGTGCTTGTCGCCGTAATAGACGTTGACGCCCTGCGCCACGATCTTGACCGGGTTGCCCGCCACGGCGGCGGCCGCGGCGACCGCGGTCGCCGAGTCGAGCTGGACCATGCTGTTCATCGGGCGGGACTCCCTGTCACCTGATCACCACCGGCGCTCGAACCGCTTGCGCAGCACGATCGCCGCCCCGTTCATGACGAACAGGAACACGAGCAGAACCATGATGGCGGCCGCCGTCTTCGCCTGGAAGGCGATCTCGGGCAGGTCGGACCACAGATAGATCTGGACCGGCAGCACCGTCGCCGCGTCCGTGATGCTGGTCGCCGGCTCGACGATGAAGGCCACCATGCCGATCATCAGCAGCGGGGCGGTCTCGCCGAGGGCGTGCGCCATGCCGATGATGGTGCCGGTCATGACGCCCGGCATCGCCAGCGGCAGGACATGGTGGAACACCGCCTGCTGGTGCGACGCGCCGACGCCGAGCGCCGCCTCCTTGATCGACGGCGGCACCGCCTTGATGGCGGCCCGCGACGCGATGATGATGGTCGGCAGCACGAGCAGCGCCAACACCAGGCCGCCGACCAGCGGCGCCGAGCGGGGCAGCCCGAAGAAGCTGAGGAACACGGCGAGGCCGAGCAGGCCGAACACGATCGAGGGCACCGCGGCGAGGTTGTTGATGTTCACCTCGATGATCTCGGTGAGCCGGTTCTTCGGCGCGAACTCCTCGAGATAGATGGCGGCGGCGACGCCGATCGGCAGGCACAGCACCAGCGTGACCAGGAGGGTCAGGGCCGAGCCGACGAGCGCGCCGCGGATGCCGGCCAGCTCCGGCTCGCGGCTGTCGCCGGCCGTGAAGAACGTGGTGTTGAAGCGGTTCTCCACCAGGCCGCGGTCGCGCAGCGCCTCCAGCCAGGCGACCACCTGGTCGGAGACCTTGCGGTTGGTCGCCGGCGTCAGATAGGTGACGAGCTGCCAGTCGCCGGGCCGCGCCGCGGCGCCGGAGGCGAGCGGCAGCAGCGTCTCGCCGGCGGCGGCGCTCGCGCCGATGCGGGTGAGCTTGACGAGACCGCCGTCGACGGCGACCAGCAGGCTCGGCACGGTGGCGTCGAGCGGCTCCTCGGCCGCGGTCGCCTCGAAGCGCGTCTGGAGGGCGGCCGCCGTGTCGGTCAGCTCGGTCATCCGGGCCGAGAGGCTCGTCATCTCCTCGGTCGTGGTGGCGAGCCGCCGCTCGGCGGCGGCGATCTGGGTCGCGTTGCCGCCGGCGCGGGCGGCGGCGAGGTCGCGCTCGGCGGCGGCGCGGCTGCCCTCGATCGACTGGACGATGGTCCGCAGGCGGGCCGCCTCGGTGCGGGCCGTGCGGGCCTGGGCCGACAGGGCGCGCTTGACCACCGCGAGGGTCGCGGCGAAGTCGTCGGCCGTGGAGGTCAGCGTCACCTCGCCGGTGGTACCGTCGACCGTCAGCGTGCCGCGGCCGGGCGTCCGCTCGATCCGGGTGCCGGTGCCCTTGAAGTAGAGATCGGCGTCGTCGGAGATCAGCACCGGCACCTTGACGGTCTTGCCGATCAGAGACGGGTCGGCGACGACGCGGCGGCGCAGCTCGTCGCCGGCGCCGGAGGAGAGGATTCCGTCGAGCGCCCGCCGCCCGAGCCGGCTGGTCACGTCGGGGAACTGCGCCCGCAGCGCGTTGCGCACCAGGAGCTGGAAGTCGCCGGCGCGGATCACCGACGGATCCCTGGTGCCCTGCGGATCGATCTCGCTGCGGTCGACCATCACCTCCATCTCCAGCACGTGCTGGGTGAAGGCCGGCAGGCCCTTCGCCACGATGTCGGCGAGCACGACGAGCAGGAACACGGCGGTCAGGACGATGGCGCCGATCCCGTAGGCGCGGAACCGGGCCTCGGCCCGGTAGCGGGCGCGGATGCGGGCCTTGGCGGCGTCCGACGTGATGTCGACGGTGCGGGTGGTCGGAAGCGCGACGTCAGTCATATTGCTCTCGGTATCGTTTGACGATCTGCATCGCGATGACGTTCAGCGTCAAGGTGAAGAAGAACAGCACGAGGCCGAGCGCGAAGGCGGCGAGCGTCTTGGCGCTGTCGAACTCCTGGTCGCCGACCAGGATGGTCTTGATCTGGACCGTGAAGGTGGTCACCGCCTCGAGCGGGTTGAAGGTGAGATTGGCGGCCAGCCCGGCGGCCATCACCACGATCATGGTCTCGCCGACGGCGCGGCTGATGGCGAGCATCATGGCCGAGACGATGCCCGAGAAGGCGGCCGGCAGGACCACCCGCTTGATCGTCTCCGACTTGGTCGCGCCCATGCCGTAGGAGCCGTCGCGCAGCGACTGCGGCACCGCGTTGATGACGTCGTCGGAGAGCGAGGAGACGAACGGGATGATCATCATGCCCATCACCAGCCCGGCGGCGAGCGCGCTTTCCGAGGCGACGTTCAGGCCGAGCGTCTGGCCGAGCTCGCGCAGCCAGGGGGCGAGCGACAGGGCGGCGAAGAAGCCGAGCACCACGGTCGGGATGCCGGCGAGGATCTCGAGCAGCGGCTTGGCGACGGCGCGGAACCGCGGCGAGGCGTACTCGGCGAGATAGATGGCGGCGAACAGGCCGATCGGTCCGGCGACCAGCATCGCGATCATCGTGATCAGCAGGGTGCCGACGACCAGCGGGGCGATGCCGAAGGCGCCCGACGAGCCGACCTGGTCGGCGCGGATCGCCGTCTGCGGGCTCCACTCCAGGCCGAACAGGAAGTCGAGCGGCGACACCTTCTGGAAGAACCGGATCGACTCGAACAGCACCGAGAAGACGATGCCGACCGTGGTGAGCACGGCGACGCAGGCGCAGGCGAACAGCACCACCTTGACGACGCGCTCGACCCGGTTGCGGGCCCGGAAGCCGGCCGAGATCACCCGCAGCCCGTAGGCGACGCCGAGCAGGCCGACGACGGCGCCGGCGGCCAGGATCAGCCCGTCGGTGAAGGCGCGCAGCGACGACCAGGTCTCGGCGGCGCGCGCCAGCGCCGGCGTCGCGTCGCCCGTGTGGCGGCCCGAGGCGACCGCGACGATGTCGCGCAGGGCGGCGCCGCGCCGCAGCTCGTCGTCGAGCACGCTCGGATCGAACACCGCGAGCGCCCTTGTCTCCACGATGTGGTGGGCGATCGGGACGCCGACGGCGAACACCAGCAGCGCCGGCAGCAGCACGCTCACCACCACATAGGCGCCGTGATAGTTGGGGCGGGAGTGGAACGACACGGTCCGGTTGGCGGCGGCGGCACGGTTTCGGCCGAGCAGGAAGCCGGCGACCACGAGAACGGCGAGGCCGCCGAAATACAGCAGAGACATGCCCTCTGTCCTTCGAAATACCGCAGACGAAGCAGCCGGAACGCGATCGAGCGAATGCGACGGACGGTAAGCGGCACGACAGCGGATGAAATGCGGGCGAGCGGATCGGCGGAGCGTGACGTGGGCCTGCCGAGACGACCAGCCACGACGACCAGCCGCCATCCGGCCACGGCGACGGCGGCTGCGCCCTCGGGACGCAGCCGCCGCCGGTCGGTGAAACGTCAGCCTATCACGACAGCGGGTCGGCCGTGAGCGGCTTCAGGGTCTCGATGTCCTTGCGGACCGCGTCGGCCTTCGCCTTCGGCAGGGTCACGAGGCCCTTCTTGGCGAGATAGCCGTCCTCGCCGATCGCCTTGTTGGACACGTACTCGGCGGCGAACTTGTCGAGGCCCGGGATGACGCCGACATGCTGCTTCTTGAGATAGACGTAGAGCAGGCGCGAGCCCGGATACTGGCCGCCGGCGATGTTGTCGTAGGTCGGCTCGACGGTGTTGAGCGGCACGCCGCGCAGCTTCGCGGCGTTCTCCTCCAGGAACGAGAAGCCGAAGATGCCGAACGCGTTCTTGTTGGCCTCGAGCTTCTGCACGATCACGTTGTCGTTCTCGCCGGCCTCGACATAGGCGCCGTCCTCGCGGAGCGACTTCCAGGCCTTCTCGAACGCCTTGGCGTCGGCCTTCTTGAGCTCCTTCATGGCCGGGATCTGCTCGGCGCCGGGCTCGAGCAGCAGCTCGTGAAGGGCGTCACGGGTGCCCGAGGTCGGGGGCGGGCCGAGCACCTCGATCTTTACGTTCGGGAGCGACTTGTCGATGTCGGACCAGGTCTTGTTCGGGTTGGCGACGAGCTTGCCGTCGGCGCCCGGGACCTCCTTGGCGATCGCCAGGAAGAGCTGGCCGAGGGTGAGCTTCAGCGGCGCGCCGGCCTTCGACTGGGCGACGCTGATGCCGTCGAAGCCGACGGTCAGCTCGACGATGTCCTTGACGCCGTTCTTCTGGCACTGCTCGAACTCGGACTTCTTCATCCGGCGCGAGGCGTTGGTGGCGTCCGGATGGTCGACGCCGACGCCGGCGCAGAACAGCTTCATGCCGCCGCCCGTGCCGGTCGACTCGACCACCGGCGTCTTCACGCCGCCGGTCTTGCCGAGCTGCTCGGCGACGGCCGTGGTGAACGGATAGACGGTCGACGACCCGACGATGCGGATCTGGTCGCGGGCCTCGGCGGCGCCGGTGAGCGCCAGGCCGGTCGCCGCGACGGCGCCGACGGCGATGAGGGAACGGTAAAGCTTCACGGGGCTCTCTCCTGCTGGCAGACGCCGACCGATGCGAAGGGGCGCTCCGCATCGAGGGGGCGATCGATGGCGTCTGGCTTCTGGGACGTCAGTCGTTTCCCGGTTGACCCGAGGACCGGTGCGACCAGTGCCGGCGACCGGTCCGAACCACGGCCGAACGGTCCGGGTTCAGGGTCTTTCTAGGGCCTCTCGATGACGTTTACATGACAGAATAAGATAATGAAAAAATTCAAGAAACTGTCATCGTCACGTCGACTGTCGCAATTCGTCGCGGTCAGCCGGCGGGTTGCGCGGTATCGGGCTCGGGCAGCCGTTCGGCGAGCGACGGGAGCCGCACCGTGAAGGTGGCTCCGGCGCCGACCGTGCTGTCGATCCCCAGCCGCCCGCGATGGCGCTGCAGGATGTGCTTGACCAGCGCGAGGCCGAGGCCGGTGCCGCCCTGGGCGCGGCTGTCGGCGACGTCGGCGCGATAGAACCGCTCGGTCAGGCGGGGCAGATGCTCGGGCGCGATGCCGGGGCCGTAGTCCTTCACGGCGACCGCGACCTCGTCGCCCTGCGGGGCCGCGGCCAGCGTCATACCGATGTCGACGCGGCCGCCGCTGGCGCCGTATTTCAGCGCGTTCTCGACCAGGTTCTCGAAGGCGCGCACCAGCTCGTCGCGGTCGCCCGCCACGGTGACGCCGCCGGCCGGCGGCTCGAAGGCGACGACGACGCCGCGCTCGGCGGCGAGCGGCTGCAGGCCCTCGACCACCTGGCGCAGCAGCAGGACGAGATCGACCGGCGTCTCCGGCCGCACATGCGCCTTCAGCTCGATGCGCGACAGCGACAGGAGGTCGTCGATCAGCCGCGCCATGCGGCTCGCCTGCGCCCGCATGATGGCGAGGAATTTTTCGCGCGCCGCGGTGTCGGCCCGGGCGGGCCCCTGCAGCGTGTCGATGAAGCCGGACAGCGAGGCGAGCGGGGTGCGCAGCTCGTGGCTCGCATTGGCGATGAAGTCGGCCCGCATCTGCTCGGAGCGGCGCAGCGGCGTGAGGTCGTGGAAGCTCACCATCAGCAGCCGCTCGCCGGCCGGCCGGCCGGGGCCGGGCGGCAGCCGCACCGGCGCGATCACGGTCTCCCACCAGCGCTCGGTCGGCACCCGCTGGGCCATCTCGGTGCGCACTGTGCCGAGCGTGCCGCCGTCCTCGGCGGCGCGCCGGACCGCGTCGAGGACGCCGGGATGGCGCAAGGCGAAGGACAGCGGCCGCGCCGTGGCGAGCGCCGGGGCCACCTCGACGGCGCGCCGGTTGAAGGCCCGCACCAGGCCGCCGCGCTCCAGCACGATCACCGGGTCGGGCACGCCCGCGATGGTGGCGTCGATGACGAGGTCACCCGCCTCGGCGCCGCGGCCGCTGTCGGCGACGTCGGCGGCGCGGGTTCGGGCGGCGCGGCGGACGTCGACCGCCAGCGCGAGCGCCACCGCGGCGAACACCAGCACGGCCGGCAGTGGCGCCAGCGCCCGGGTCAGCACCGCGACCAGGAGGGTGGCGGCCGTCACCACCACGGTCACCCGGACGCGGCCGATGTCGCCGGCGACGGTGGCGAGCAGTCCGCGCGCCCCGCCGGTCTCCTGCGGTTCGTTCGCCAAGGCCATGCGCTTCCGCCTCGTATTCCT
>NZ_NHSK01000030.1 GCF_016653355.1 Rhodoplanes elegans
ACCGCGGCCCCCCCGGAGGTCGCCGCAGCGGTCCGGTCGGTCCGGCCGAACAGGCTCCACCCGCGGCCGGTCGCCGGTCGCGCGCCGGCGCGGGTCGCCTTTCGCGGGCCGAGCCCGGTCTGCGCTGCGAAGTCAGCGAGGCTCGGCACCGCCTCGACGTCGCCGGCGCACAGCGCCGCGAAGGCGCGCGCCGCCGGCCGCAGCGGGCGCAGCCGGTCGAGCGCGGCGATCACGGCCGACTTGCGCGGATCCTCGAAGTCGCCCTTGCGGAACAGGAGCCCGTTCTCGACCGCGTGCTCGGCATAGAGACGCGGCGCCATGATCGCGGTCTGCAGCGCCAGATAGATGGCGATCGCCGAGAAGCGATCGATGGTCGGGCCGAAGACCTGCCGGCGGCGGCCGGGATGCTGATAGTTCTGGTGGCCGCTCTCGACCGCCGGCCGCCCCGCCATGGCCGGCACGAACATGCCGTCGTAGTCGATCAGCCGCAGCCGGTCAGCAACCAGGATGTTGTCGTGCTGCAGGTCGCCGTGGGCGAAGCCCTGCTGCTCGGTCGAGGCCGCGAAGGCGAGGATGTCGGCGGCGATCTTTCGCAGCGCCTCCGGCGCCTCGAGATTGGCGCTCACATAGGTGTCGAGCGGGACGCCGTTCGCCCAGTCCATCAGGAGGCCGGGATAGCGCACCCCCTCGATCTGCACGGCCTGCGGCAGATACTCGAAGCCGACGAACTGCGGCGGCGTCCGCTCGGTGAGGAACGCCGCGATCGCGGCGTAGCGGTCGGCGCGGTCCGGCACGTGGCGGGTGAACAGCTTCAGCGCCTTCGGCCGTCCGGTCGGGTCCTCCAGCGCGAAGGTCGCGGCATAGTTGCCGGTGAACAGCACCGGCCGGTTGATCCGCTTCATGCGCCGGAAGGTCAGGCCGGCGAGTCGCTGATGCACGAAGGCGCGCTTCGCGACGGCGAGCGAGTAGTCGTTGGCGGTCGGCCAGCCAGCCATGACGCTATCCGGCCTCGACGATCATGAGGGTCGTGTCGTCGCGCCGCAGCCGGCCGGCGGCGCGTTCCTCGATCACGAGATCCGCGAACGCCGTCTCGCTCTCGATCGCCTGCAGCCGGGCGAGCCGCGCCTCGGTCTCGCCGAGCAGCCAGGCGCCGAGCGCGTCGGTCATCAGGCAGAACGCCGTCCTGGCATGTGCGGCGTAGCGGCCGACCGTCCAGATGCCGGACTGGTCGAGCAGATGCACGCCGTCGACGACATTGGTGTGATCGGCGGTGGAGAGCAGCACCGGCCGCCGCTCGAACTGCGCCGGCGAGGACAGCGGGAAGGCGCGCACCAGCGTCGGCCCCGCGCCCGCGCCGTCCGCGGCCCCATTGCCGGCGCTGTCGGCCGCGGCGGCGCTGGCGCCTTCGGCCGCTCCCTCCGGCGCGACTTCAGCGACGACGCAGATCGAGTCGCCGATCGCCTGGATCGCGTAGAGATGCTCCTTCGGCCACAGCATCAGGCCGACCAGCGCGGCGTAGCTGCCGCGCCGGTAGGCGTTGCGCCGGTAGGGCGGCCATCTGCGCATGTCGAAGGACTGCTCGTAGGTCGCCCGGGCGCCGGCGAGCAGCGCCCGGTCGAGCGGCGCGTGCGACACGAAGGCGGCGGCGAGCGCCCGCGCCCATCGCCCGGAGGCGAACGACTCGGTCGCCCCGTCGCACACCGCGAAGGCGGTCGCCGCCGCGTTGGCCGCGAAGGCGTCCTCGTTCTCGGACGGCACCTCGGGCTCCTTGGGCACCGACCAGGCACGAACCCTGCGCATGGCGTCACGTGGCCGTCAGGCCGGGCTCGCCTCCTTGGTCGGCTGCGCCGACGAGGGCTCGGTCGAAGGCGCCGACGCCGGGGCAGCCGGCTCGGCGTCGGCCGGCGCCACGTAGACGGGTGCGTTGGCCGGCCGCGTGCCGATCTGGAAGAAGCGCGCGATCGTGTCGGTGCCGGCCTTGAAGCCGAAGAAGCGCGAGGTCGCCGTCGTCTCGTAGGACTCGGCGACGGCCGGCCGCAGCGGCTCCGGGATCTCGCTCGACATCCGGAACAGCTTCTTGGCGTAGACGTCGGGCAGCGCCGCCTCGTCGGACGGGAAGACGACCTCCTTGCCGGTCTCCCGGCTGACATGGAGGTTGAACAGGAGAACGGCGCCGTCCCAGGTGGTGATCGCCTTGAGCTCGTTCGCCACCGGCTCCGGGTCGCCGTCGGTCGGTTCGCCGTCGGTGACGTGGAAGACGATCGGCGGGAACGAGGCGGGATGCTCCTTCACCCAGGCCGCGACGATGTCGCGGGTCTTCTCCAGCGCCTTGACCATCGGGGTGTCGCCGACCGCGACCGGCTCGAACCACACCTCGGATTCGACCTCCTCGTCGCGCATCTTGCCGTCCGGGTCCGGCACCTTGATGGTGACGGTCTCGATGCGCAGCGGCGCATCGGCGACCCGCGAGATCGGCAGGAAGAAGTCCTCGGTGTCCTTCCAGACGTTGCGCACCTTGCCGTCCGAGTAGCCGAGCGCGGCGACGTGGAAATAGTCGCGCACCTGCTCGTCGCCGCGCGTGCACTGGTTGACCAGCTCGCGCAGCGCGTCGTTGACGCTGCGCGCCAGGAAACCGGCGAGCGTCCGGCGGGTGTTGTTGAAGGCGTCGTTCATCGACGACGACTGATCGATCACGAACACGAAGGCCGCGGGATGCTTGCGGCTGATCTCGGCATCGTATGGCATGGGCTGAATCTCGCGGTGGAGCGGCAATGCCGCAAGCTGTACCACCCGGGCCGGAGGCGGTCGAGCCGCGCGACGCGGCGGCTGCGCCGGCCGGCGGTTCTGGACGACCGCCTCGGACGACACGCCCCGTGACGTCGGGCCGCGCCGGTCGCCGGGAACGCGCCCTGCCCGGTCCGGTTCCCCCTGAAGACCGCCGATCGCGGCCCCGCCGTCGCCCCCCGCGCGTCGCGGCCGTCGGGTCGCCGTCGTGATCTTCGAACACGGGAGCTTCCCATGCGCGTCCTCGAGAACACGCCCGGCCGTCTGGCCCTGCAGTCCAGCGGCTTCGCCAACGCCGTCACCTGCATCCTCGACAAGCCCGAGGGCACGGTGCGGGTGCAGCGCAAGGTGCTGCTGTGGCCGCGCACGCCCATCGAGGCGCCGCTCGATGCGATCGAGGACGTCACCATCAGCGAGGTCAAGGATGCGGCCTCGGGCACGCAGCTGCACGTTCCGGTCATCAACCTCGGCGCGGGCCGACTGGTCTCGCTCTCGGCGACCGACAAGGACGTCGCCGTCGAGGTGGTGGACACGATCCGCGCCTTCCTCGACGCCGGTCGCGACGGCCGCGGCCGCAAGCCGGCACGACCGCGCGGCTGACCGGACGGACACGACGACGAACGGCGGACGACGGTCGAACGGGACATCGTGCCCCGTGTCGCGTCCGCCGGTTCCAGGTTAGTGTCGGCTCTCGATTCTTCTGGTCCACCGGGCGAGTCCCCGGCCGGGCGTCACGCCGTTTTCCGGCAGAGAGAGCCGTGCCCACAATCGACTCCAAGCGCTCGACCCTCGTGGTCGTCGACTTCCAGGACCGGCTGATGCCGGCGATCGCCGAGGCCGAGACCGCGATCGCCAATGCGCGCCGCCTGCTCGACGGCGCCGCCCTGATCGGCATCCCGGTCGTGTTCACCGAGCAGAACCCGAAGGGGCTCGGCCGCACCGTCGCGGGCCTGCCGACCGCCGGCCATCCGGTGATCACCAAGCAGACCTTCGACTCGCTGCCGGCCGCCGGTTTCCTGCCGGCGCTGGCGCCCGCTCATGCGCTCGTCGTGGTCGGTTGCGAGGCGCATGTCTGCGTCTGCCAGACCGTGCTCGGGCTGCTCGCCCGCAAGCGCCAGGTCTATGTGGTGCGCGACGCCGTCGGCTCGCGCGCCGCCGAGAGCAAGGAGACGGCGCTGCGCCGCATGGAGCGCCACGGCGCCGAGATCGTGACGACCGAGATGGTGCTGTTCGAGTGGGTCGAGTCCGCCGAGCACCCGAAGTTCCGCGACGTCGCCCGCCTGGTGAAGTGAAGGCGCGCCGGCGCGATCACATTCGCCGGCCCTGAAATCCTGCGGCGAGGCAGGCCGTTGCGGACCGCGCACCGGACCACGGTGCCGGCGCCGGCATCGCCGAACCGTCACGGCCCCGCCCCGTTCCCTGACGATTGCCGCCCGGTTCGTCGCCGATCCTGGCAGCATCAACGATTCACGCTCGTCGGGGGGCTGAGCATGATCGTCCTGGACTGGATCGTCGCCGTGCTGGTCGGCGGCTTCGTCGCGGCGGCAGCCGTAGAGGCGCAGCTCTATCGCGACCGGAAAGGCCCGGCCGCCCGGCCGCGGTCGGGCTCGGGCCGGGTGCCGGCGGCGCACGGCCTGTGGAGCGTCGCCGAGGCGGCGTGGATCGGGGCTCGCGGTCCGCAAGGCCCGGGGCAGCGCCGGCTCGGCGCCCCGGAGCCCGACCAGAGGGGCTTCGCGGCGGCCGGTGCCTACGACGTTCGCGTTCAGTGGGCGCCGGACCGGGCACCGCGGGGTCCCCGGCGCCGGCGCTGACCCGTCGCGACGCCGGCGCGGTTGGCAGCGCCGCAAAAATCTGGCATGGGAGCGCCGCCGAGGAGCCCCCGATGCACATCCGGATGTTCTGGTCGAAAATCCACCGCGCGACCATCACGCATGCCGACCTCCATTACGAGGGCAGCTGCACCATCGACGCCGACCTGATGGACGCCGCGAAGATCCTGACCAACCAGGAGCTTCACGTGTGGAACGTGACCCGCGGCACGCGCCTCGTGACCTACGCGATCGAGGGCGAGCGCGGCTCCGGCGTGATCTGCATCAACGGCGCGGCGGCGCACGGCAACAAGCCGGGCGACCTCGTGATCCTCGCGACCTTCGCCGACATGACGGCCGAGGAGGCGAAGCGCCATGTCCCGACCGTCGTCCAGGTCGACGCCGACAACCGCATCGCCCACATCCGCGACGAGCTCCCCGGCCCGGCGCTCCGCGCGATCTGATCTTTTGTAGGGTGGGCAAAGGCGCGGCACGCGCCGTGCCCACGCCGTCTCACGTCGATGAAGCGGATGCCGACCGCGTGGGCCCGCCGCTACGCGGCTTTGCCCACCTCACGAGTTTCGGTCCACTACGAACACGGCGCTCTCGCGCCCGACCATATTCCCCCGCCCGAAATTCTCTCCGTCGCCTCGTCGCTTGCCGTCGCGGCGCAGCCTCCGACACCGTCCGCGTCGGCCGGACACATCGCGAAATCTCCCTGCCCCGGCCGCGATCCGACACCGCTGCCGCCGGAGTTGGCGGCGACTGTGGCATGGTTAACGGACCATGACTCGTTCGGGGGGACAGAGCATGATCGAACTGCATTGGATCGCCGTGTCGCTGGTCGGCGGCTTCGTCGGGCTGTCGGCGCTGGCCTGCATCGTCGAATGGCGCTGGCTCGCGGCGGAGACGCGGCCGGGGGCCGGATCGAGCCGGGTGTGACGGCGCGCGGGCGCCACGGCGGGGAGAACAGGCCCGCGTCGCTGGGGCACCACGATGGAATGACGCAGCTCGCACCCTATGAGGCTGCGTGCCCCGGGACGAGGCGCGTCGGGCCGAAGGCCCGATGCGCCGCAGAGCCGGGGCCGCACGACGGGCCGCGCGACAAGCAGCCCGACAACCGCCTCGGATGATCGCCCCTGGGTCCCGGTTCGCGGCGCGTCGCGCCGCGCCCGGGACACGGGAGATCAGGCGCCGTGCCCGTTTCCGTTGCCGTTGTCGCCGTTCTCCTCGGCCTCGCCTTCGGAGAGGCGCTCGACCGAGACGACGTGCTCCTCGTTGGCCGTGTTGAACACGATCACGCCCTGCGTGGAGCGGCCCTTGATCGAGATCTCCGAGACGCCGCAGCGGATCAGCTGGCCGCCGTCGGTGACCAGCATGAGCTGGTCGCTCTCCTCCACCGGGAACGACGCGACGAGCTTGCCGATGCGCGGCCGGATGCCGGCGCGGGTGCGGTTGTCCATGGCGACGATGCCTTTGCCGCCGCGGCCCGTGATCCGGTACTCGTAGGACGAGGTGCGCTTGCCGAAGCCGCGCTCCGACACGGTGAGGACGAACTGCTCGGCCGCCGACAGCGCGACGTAGCGCTCCTCGCCGAGCTGGATGTCGGCGCCGGTCGTCTCCTCGCGCTCCTCCGGCGCCCCCGCTTCCGCGTCGGGCTCGGCGTCAGCGCCGGTGCCGCGGCGGACCGCCATGGCGCGCCTGAGATAGGCCTCGCGCTCCTCGCCGCTCGCATCGACATGGCGCAGGATCGACAGCGAGATCACCTTGTCGTCGCGGTCGAGCGCGATCCCACGAACGCCCATCGAGGTGCGGCCCGAGAAGACGCGCACGTCGGTGACCGGGAAGCGGATGCACTGGCCGATCGCGGTGGTGAGCAGCACGTCGTCGCGCTCGGTGCAGATCTGCACGTCAACGATCGCCTCGCCGTCGTCGAGCTTCATCGCGATGATGCCGGACCGGCGCACGTCGGTGAAGTCGGAGAGCTTGTTCCGCCGCACCGTGCCGGACGTCGTCGCGAACATCACGTCGAGCTCGGCCCAGGTCGTCTCGTCCTCGGGCAGCGGCATGATGGTGGTGATGCGCTCGTCCTGCTCGAGCGGCAGCAGGTTGATCATCGCCTTGCCGCGGGCGTTCGGCGCCGCGAGCGGCAGCCGCCAGACCTTCTCCTTGTAGACCTGGCCGCGCGACGAGAAGAACAGCACCGGCGTGTGGGTCGAGGCGACGAACAGCCGGGCGACGAAATCCTCCTCGCGGGTCTGCATGCCGGAGCGGCCCTTGCCGCCGCGGCGCTGCGCCCGGTAGGTCGACAGCGGCACCCGCTTGACGTAGCCGAGATGCGAGACGGTGACGACCATGTCCTCGCGCTGGATGAGGTCCTCGTCCTCCATCTCGCCATCCTGGTCGAGGATGACGGTGCGGCGCGGGGTCGCGAACTTTTCGCGGACTTCCAGCATCTCGGTCTTGACGATCGACTGGATCCGTTCGCGCGAGCGCAGGATGTCCAGGTAGTTCGTGATCTCCGCGGCGAGCTTGTCGAGCTCGTCCTTGATCTCGTCGCGGCCGAGAGCGGTCAGGCGCTGCAGGCGCAGATCGAGGATGGCGCGGGCCTGCGCCTCGGAGAGCCGGAACGTGCCGTCGGGCTGCACCTTGTGGCGCGGATCGTCGATCAGCTCGATCAGCGGCAGCACGTCGGCGGCCGGCCAGTCGCGCGCCATCAGGGCCTCGCGCGCCTCGTTGGCGTCGCGCGAGGCGCGGATCAGGCGGATCACCTCGTCGATATTGGCGACCGCGACGGCGAGACCGACCAGCACGTGCGCGCGGTCGCGCGCCTTGCCGAGCAGGAACTTGGTGCGCCGCTTCACCACCTCCTCGCGGAACGCGATGAATGCGTTGAGGAGGTCCTTGAGCGACATCACCTGCGGGCGGCCGCCGTCGAGCGCCACCATGTTGCAGCCGAAGGTCGATTGCAGCGGGGTGAAGCGATAGAGCTGGTTGAGCACCACGTCGGCGACGGCGTCGCGCTTGAGCTCGACCACCACCCGGTAGCCGTCGCGGTCCGACTCGTCGCGCAGATCCGCGATGCCCTCGATGCGCTTCTCGCGCACCAATTCGGCGATCTTCTCCACCATGGTGGCCTTGTTCACCTGGTAGGGAATCTCGGTGACGATGATCGCCTCGCGCTCCTTGCGGATCGTCTCGATCTCGGCCTTGCCCCGCATCACGATCGAGCCGCGGCCGGTGTGGAAGGCCGACCGAATTCCGGCCCGGCCCAGGATCACGCCGCCGGTCGGGAAGTCCGGACCCGGCACGATCTTGATCAGGTCCTCGATGCCGAGCGCGGGATCGTCGATCAGGGCGACGGCGGCGTCGATCACCTCGCCGAGATTGTGCGGCGGGATGTTGGTCGCCATGCCGACCGCGATGCCGCCCGCCCCGTTGACGAGGAGGTTCGGGAAGCGCGCCGGCAGCACCGACGGCTCCTGCTCGTTGCCGTCGTAGTTCGGCCGGAAGTCGACCGTGTCCTTGTCGATGTCCTCGAGCAGCGCCATCGCGGGCCGGGCGAGCCGGCACTCGGTGTAGCGCATGGCCGCCGCGGGATCGCCGTCGACCGAGCCGAAGTTCCCCTGCCCGTCGATCAGCGGCAGGCGCATGGAGAAGTCCTGCGCCATGCGCACCAGCGCGTCGTAGATCGCCGAGTCGCCGTGCGGGTGATACTTACCCATGACGTCGCCGACGACGCGCGCCGACTTGACGTACTTGCGCTCCGGCAGGTGCCCCTGCTCGTGCATCGAGTAGAGAATGCGGCGATGCACGGGCTTGAGCCCGTCGCGCGCATCAGGGAGCGCACGCGACACGATCACGCTCATCGCGTAATCGAGATAAGCGCGCTTCATCTCCTCGGTGATGGAGACGGGGCGAATGTCCGATGGGCTGGTCGGCCCAGTCGGACCCGTGCTGCCCGGCGGGGGTGTGTCGTTGTCGGCCAAGTGCGGAGAATCCCGGCGAATCCGTTGCCCTCTAGATAGTCCATCGCGGCTGCGAAAGCCAGTTTTGCGGCGATAGGCCGGCGGATATTTTATCGTTTTCGAACAGGTATTTAGAACCGCCGATCCGGGGCTGGTCCCGGCGGGCCGCGACGATCGTGGCCGGACGGGCGCAATTCACTCGGTTGTTATTTCGGAAACGACAGGCGAAAGTTGAGGATTTGCTCTTCCACCGCGTCCGGTCGGGGTCCGACCTCGGCCGGGATCGCGCGGAGTGCGTGCAGCCCGGCGACTTTCAGCGGAGATCGGCCATGGCACGTTTCGAGACGATCATGGAGACCGTGCTCAAATGGGAGGGCGGCTACTCCGACCATCCCGCGGACGACGGCGGTCCGACCAATTTCGGCATCACCCACCGGGTGCTCGCACAGTGGCGCGGCGTCGCCGGCGTCACCCGGACCGAGGTGAGGAACCTCACCCGGGCCGAAGCGATCGAGATCTTCCGGGCGCGCTACTGGAATCGAATCCGTGGCGAGGCGCTCCCGCCCCCGCTCGACCTCGTCGTGATGGACGGCGCCGTCAACCACGGGGTCGAGAACGTCGCCAAGATGCTGCAGCGGATCCTGGGGGTCGAGGACGACGGTGTCATCGGGAACGACACGCTGGCGGCCCTCGCCCTGCACACCGGATCGCCGGCCGCGATCGTCGCCCTCGCCCTCAAGGTCGCCGATGCGCGCAAAAGCCGCTATGTCGGCCATCCCGACGCCAAGTACTTCCTGCGCGGCTGGAGCAACCGGCTCGGTGACGTGATGTCGAGCGCCCTGCGTGGGACCGGGTCGATCTGGTCGTTCTTCGGCGGCACCAGCGATGCGACGAGCGGAACCGTGCCGGCCCCCGACGACTCCCCCGACACGGGGGACACGGGGTTGGTCCGGCCGGTGATCGACGACGTTGACCTCCAGGTGCTGCTGATGACGGTCGGCCTCTACGACGGCGACCTCGACGGCCTGTTCGGCCCGAGATCCGTGGACGGCATGAACCGGTATCTGGCCCAGCGTAGCGCCGATATCGCCGGTGATTGGAGCCGCTGGTCGCCGGCGCGCCGGAAGATCGCGCTGGGCCAGTTCCTGTGCAACGACACCGACAACGACGCCGGGCGCGTCGACGGCCTGTTCGGTCCGCAGACCGAGTTCGCCTTCGACCAGTTCAATCGGATGAAGCTGCGGCTGCCGCGCGAGAAGTGGCGCGACCTGATCGACCAGCTTCCCGAGCCGCCGGTGACGGTCGCCACCTGGCCGCGGGAGAACGAGATCCAGACGATGACCTCGATCTTCGGCACGCTCGGCAACGGCTGTGGCGCTGTCCCGAAGAAGCGCCTCAACCTGCCGTATCGGATGAAGCTCGCCTGGGACAAGCGCATCGTGATCGACGGGTTCTTCGTTCACGCGCTGGTTCACGACAGCGCGGCGCGGGTCCTCGATAAGGTCTACGCCCATTACAAGGACGACGGCGTCGAGGATCTCGGCCTCGACTTGTTCGGCGGGTGCACGGCGTGCCGCCGCAAGCGCGGCGGCTCGAGCTGGTCGATGCATGCCTGGTCGATCGCGATCGACTTCGACCCCGACCGCAATCGGCTGAACTGGGGCCGCTCGCGCGCGCGGCTCGCCCGTACGGACGCGGCCAAGTTCTGGGAGTTCTGGGAGGCGGAAGGATGGGTGAGTCTCGGACGCGCCCGGGATTTCGACTGGATGCACGTCCAAGCGGCGCGGCTGTAGCGCGAGCGCGCCGCTCCATGTCGACCGTGACGCGATGGCGCGGACCGGCGCCCTCGCCTACGGTGCGGCATGGACCTGGACTATCTCCTCTCCGCCGCCGTCACGCTGTTCGTCGTGGTCGACCCGCTCGGGCTCGCGCCGGCCTTCCTGGCCGTCACCGAGGGGTTGCCCGCGGCGGCGCGCACTCATGTCGGCCCGCGGGCGACCCTGATCGCCGTCGTGGTGCTGGTCGGGGCGGCGCTCGTCGGGGAGTGGCTGCTGCACCATCTCGGCATCGGCCTGCCGGCCTTCCGGATCGCCGGCGGGCTCCTGCTGTTCGCCGTCGCCTCCGAGATGGTCCTGGGGGTGCGCATCGAGCGGCAGTCGCGCGAGGCCGAGCAGGCGATCGAGGAGCGGGTCCGCCACGTCGCCGCCTTTCCGTTGGCCATCCCGCTGATGGCCGGGCCCGGCGCCCTCACGGCCGCGATCCTGCTCGCCGGCCAAGCCGGGAGCCTCGCCCGCCTCGGCCTGCTGATCGGCGTGATCGTCGTGGTCTGCGCGCTCTGCCTTCTGGTGTTCCGCTTCGCCGGCCGGCTGTCGCGCTTCCTCGGCATCACCGGCAATGTCGTGCTGTCGCGCCTGCTCGGCGTGCTTTTGGCCGCGCTCGCCGTGCAGTACGTGATCGACGGGGCGAAGGCCGTGTGGGGGTGAGGTGCGCCGTCATTCCGGGGCGCGAGCCGAAGGCTCGCGAGCCCGGAATCCATAACCCCGGAGTCGGTGACTCACGACAGGCCGGGCGTATGGGTTCCGGGCTCGCCGCTGCGCGGCGCCCCGGAACGACGGGCGTTTACTGCCGATCGCGCGCGCTCTTCAGGCCCGAGACGAAGCGGGCGAGCGTGCGGGACGTGACGCCGCGCGGAATCATCGCCTCGATCAGCGAGAAGACGCCGCGCCGGGCGACGGCCTGCTCCAGCGCGGCTGCCAGCTCCTTGCGGGTCGAGACCCGCTCGCCATGGCCGCCGAGCGACGGCGCCGCGGCCGCAAAGTTCCAGTCCGACAGGTCGTTGAACTTCGATTCCGGTTGAAAGACCCGGAGCATCTCCCAGCTCGCGTTGTTGAAAACGATCACGATGGGATCGAGGCCATAGCGCCGGCAATTGCCCAGCTCCCAGCCGGTCATCTGGAAGGCGCCGTCGCCGACCAGGATCAGCGGCCGCGTCCCGGTCGCCGCCGCGACCCCGATGCCGGCCGGCACGCCGAACCCCATGCCGGCGTAATAGCCGGGAGCCGCCAGCGCCGTGTTGTCGATCTCCATGGCCGTGAACAGGCAG
The DNA here is from genome assembly GCF_016653355.1 of Rhodoplanes elegans. Taxonomy (GTDB): domain Bacteria; phylum Pseudomonadota; class Alphaproteobacteria; order Rhizobiales; family Xanthobacteraceae; genus Rhodoplanes; species Rhodoplanes elegans. Next base: position 11,664 of record NZ_NHSK01000030.1, read on the forward strand.
TCGCCGATGTCGGAGGCCATCGGCATCGGGCCGTGGCGGTCGAACAGGTCGTTGAGAGCGGTCGCGATGTCGGTCGGGGCGAGCGGCCGGTCGTCGGCGACGAGACCGCGCGGATAGGCCTCGAACGGCGGCAAGGTGCGCGGCTTCGGCGCCGCGTCCCCTTCGGTGCGGTCGAGCAGCGCGGCGACCAGGTCCTCGATCGGCAGGTCCGGATAGACATGATGGCCGACCCGCACGCTGCGGTCGATCGCCAGCACCGTGTGGCGCCAGTCGAAGCGCTTCTCCGACAAGGCGAAATTGGTGTCGCACAGGATCACGCCGAGGAGCAGCAGCGCGTCCGCGTCTTCGACCAGCCGGGTGACGGCGGGATCGCCGGCGCTGCCCAGATAGGTCCCGCGCAGCACGTCGGGCGCCTGCTGCAGCAGGCCGCGGCCCATGAAGGTCGTCACCACCGGAATGCCGAGCCGCCGCGCGAGCGTCGCCACGGCCGCCTCGATGCCGTAGCGGCGGACCTCGACGTCGACCACGATCACGGGCGACGTCGCACGGCCGAGCAGCGCGACGATCTCGGCGGCGCATTCGGCGAGCGCGTCCGGCTCGGCGGCGCGCGGCGGCAGCACCGGCACGGGCGCGACCTCGACGTCGACCATGTCGCGCGGCAACTCGATATAGACCGGCAGCGAGCGCTCGCGGGCGCTGCGCAGCACGCGGGCGATCTCGCCGGGCGCCGTCACCGGGTCGTCGAGCACGGCCTGGTCGCAGGTGATCTCGCGGAACACCGCGAACTGGGTGTCGACGCTGCGCGCCTGGTGATGCAGCAGCAGGCCGCTCGCCCGCTCGCGCGCCCCCGGTGCGCCGGCGACGACGACGACCGGCGAGCGCTCCGCATAGGCGCCGGCGACCGCGTTGACGACGTTGAAGGCGCCGGCCCCGTAGGTGACGACCGCGACCCCGATGCCGGACCGGTAGCGCGCCGCCGCGTCCGCCGCGAAGCCGACGGCCGGCTCGTGGCTCAGCGTGAAGCACGGCAGGATCGCCGTCTCCTCGACGATCTTGAAGAACGGCAACACGAAATCGCCCGGGATGCCGAACAGCTCCCGGGCGCCGTGGTCCTTCAGGCCCTGCAGGAGGGCGGTGGCGAGTGTCGGCATTCCCGGGCTCCTCGGGCGCGGTCCCGACGCCCTCGGCCGGCGACCGCGCACGGCGACTCGGGGGCGTCACGCCCGGACCAGCAGAGCATGTTTCGCGCCAGCCCGGGAACCGCCGACCGGGCGGCGCGGCGCCGCCCGGACGACCCACGCGGCGCCGCGACGCCGCGTCACGACCGCGTCAGTTCAGGGCGCGCGCCATCTCGAGGTGATGCTTCAGCGCCGGCAGCGTGGTCTCGGCCCACTGCTTCAGCTCGGGATTGTCGCCGCTCCGGGCATAAGCTTGGAACAGCGCCACGGCGTCGCGATGGGCATCGCGCTGCATCTTCACATAGGCCTCGCGGAACGCCGGACCGTCGAGGACGCGGAGCTGGTCGACCTTGGCGCGATGGGCCGCGTCGAGCTCGGTCGGCAGTGCGCCGTCGATCTTGGCGCTCTCGTGCAGCCCGCGCAGCTCCGCCGCGGTCTTCAGGTGGGCGACGATCATCTGGTCGGCGAAGTCGAGCTCGCCCGGGTCGGTCTTGCTGCGGGCGATCCGGCTGGTCTCGATCTCGAACAGGTTGCCGAGCGCGGCCATCTGCACGAACTCGGCCGTGGGGATCGGCGCCGTCGCAGCGCCCCCCGTCGCCTCGGCCCGCTGGGCCGCGGTGCCGAAGACCGACGCGGCGCTCGGCAGGTCGCCCGCGCCCGGACCACGGCTCCAGAGCGCGAACAGCACGAAGGCGAGCCCGGCGACGATCAGCACGTAGATGCTGTAGTCGCGCGTCGGGCGCGGCCGGGCCTGAGCCTGAGGAATATCGGTCATGTCGTCCCTCCGTTGGATGCGGGAGTCGCGAGCGCGCAGCCGCCGCCCGCGGGCTATCCCGCTTCTGCCGGAGGTAATGGTCGGAGGACCGCGCGGTTCCGGCCGGGACGACCCGGCGGTCGGTTTTCGGCCGCGGCGTATCGCCCCGGCGTCGCCGGGGCGAGCACCGCAGTGCGGACCGCGATCAGTCGAGCTTCTCGGCCATGCCGAGATGCTGCTTGAGCTCCGGCAGCGTCTTCTCGGCCCACTGCTTCAGCTCGGCATTGTCGCCGGACTGCGCATAGGTCGTGAACAGCGCCACGGCGTCGTTGTGGGCCTGCACCTGCATCTCCTCGTAGGCGTCCTCGAACGCATCGCCGGTCAGCCCGCGCAGCCGCTCGAGCTTCTGGGCGTGCTGCTGATCGAGCCCGGTCGGAATCTCGGCCTGGACCTTGCCGCCCTGCACCAGCCCCTTCAGCTCGGTCGAGGTCTTGGTGTGGGCCTGGATCATCTTGTTGGCGAAGTCGCGCCCTTCACGATCGGCCTTCTCGCGGGCGAGCTGGCTCGACTGGATCTCGAACATGTCGCTGATCGCGACCTTGCGGACGAAGTCGGCCGTGGAGAGCTGGCCGGTCGTGGCGGCCGGAGCGGCGCCGGTGGTCTGGCTCTGGCCGGTCGTCTGCCCGGCATGCGGCATGCCGCCCTGCTGGTGGCCGGGTTGACCGGTCTGGCCCTGACCCAGGGTTCCGGCGGGCGGCGCCGGCTGGTTGCCGGTGCTCGGCGGCACGGGCCCCGGGCCGGCCGGATTGCCGAGCTGCTGGGCGAGCGCGGGGGCGCCGGCGAGCGCCAGCACGGTCGTGAGAAGCAGGACTTTTCGCATCGTGATCGGCCTCGTCTGGACGGAGGCGCGGGCCGCGCCCCTCTGTCCGGGCCAATCCAGGATGCATCCGAGGGTTCCGGCACCACCCTGCGATGGTGCCGGGCGCGGCGCCGCACGGGAACACGGCACCATCGGAGCGTGGGCCCGCCAGCAGCATCGCCCGCGTGACGGTGGCCTGCCGCCGGTGGAGACGCGAGCCGCCGGTCGGGCGGCGTCGCGTCGTCCCGCGCCGACTCAGAACGGGATGTCGTCGTCCAGATCGTCGCGGCGCGACGACGGAGCGGCGGGGGCCTGACGTCCGCCTCCGCGGCTCGGGGCTGGTCCGCTGGCTCCGAAATCGTCGCCACCGCCCTCGTAGCCGCCGCCGGCGCCGCCGCCCTCGCCGCGGCCGTCGAGCATCGTCAGGACCGAGTTGAAGCCCTGCAGCACGACCTCGGTCGAGTACCGGTCCTGGCCGGACTGATCCTGCCATTTCCGTGTCTGCAGAGCACCTTCAATGTAAACCTTCGAGCCCTTCTTCAAGTACTGCTCGGCCACCCGGCAGAGCCCCTCGTTGAAGATGACGACACGATGCCACTCGGTCTTCTCGCGCCGCTCGCCCGACGCCTTGTCGCGCCAGGTCTCCGAGGTGGCGATGCGCAGGTTGGCGATCGGCCGCCCGTCCTGGGTGCGGCGAATCTCCGGGTCGGCCCCGAGATTGCCGATGAGAATGACCTTGTTGACCGAACCCGCCATGCGCCTCTCCACTCCTTACGACGCTTCGCCACTGCGCGACGTCACTGCGCTTCGTCACTGCGTTTCACGATCGACCACGTGGGGACGCGGTCCGCCGCTGTGCGGCCGGCCCCCCCGGACGAGTCCCCCGAAAGGGACTCGAGAGTCGCCGGCCGACCGATAGGGTCGCCTGCGGCGTCGCGGAGCGCGCACACCCTACGCTTTATCGATCCTGCAACAAGGCGGGGACGCGGCTTGTCCACACGCTGATGTTCCCACTATGTTCTTTTATCGCGGGACCCCGGACGCGAGCAAGCCGACGAGATGCGTAGACGACCACTCCGGTCGACTGATCACGGGAGCGTGAACGCGGAGCAGCAGCACGGGGCGGACGCGGGGCCGGGCCGGGCGGCGAAAAGCCCGCTCGTCGGACGTAGAAATACGTTGTTTTTCAGATTTTTGCGCCGTCTGGAGCGCGGCGACAGCGAGCCGGATCGTGTCACGGACTAGCCCGAATGGAAATGCCACAAAGCTGCCACAACCTCACGTTCCCGGCCGATGTTGCATATATGTCACCACGATCGCAGCGATTCCTCCTAGTTTCCGACCTGGGACTTCGGTGTTTCTTCTCGGAAGGAGGGGCCGTTTATGAAGAAGATCCTGCTCGCTACTGTTGCGGCGTTCGGCTTTGCCGGCGCTGCCTCGGCCGCGGACCTGCCGGCGCGCATGCCGGTGAAGGCGCCGCCGGTCATCGCTCCGGTGTTCTCGTGGACCGGCTGCTACATCGGCGGCTACGTCGGTGGCGCGTGGTCGGGTGACACGACCGTCGGCACCTACAGCACCGCCGGTGCGTTCACGTCGTACGGCTACAGCTACAACAACGACTCGAGCTTCATCGGCGGCGGCACGCTGGGCTGCAACTGGCAGCCGGTCGGCTCGCCGTTCGTCCTCGGCATCGAGGGCGAAGTCGGCTATCTGAGCCTGTCGGGCTCGGCCTTCGATCCGACCCGCACCGCGGCTCTGCCGATCGTGTCGAACACGAAGATCGGCGACTGGTACGGCATGATCACCGGCCGTCTCGGCTACTCGTTCGGCCAGGCGCTGGTCTACGCCAAGGGCGGCGTGGCCTTCGTCGACGTCGAGAGCGGCATCGCCGGCACCGTGCTGGCCGGCCCGGGCGTCCTCGCCTCCGGCTCGTTCGCCGGCTCGACCTCGGACACCGTGGCGACCTGGACGGTCGGCGGCGGTATCGAGTGGGCCTTCGACATGAACTGGAGCATCAAGGCCGAGTACATGTACATCGGCCTGAACGAGACCCAGACGCTCTGCGGCAGCGGCGTGGTCCTCGCCACGAGCACCTGCTTCTCGCACGAGTTCGACGGCATCCACACCGCCAAGGTCGGCCTCAACTACCGCTTCGGCGGTGGCGCTCCGATCGTCGCGAAGTACTGAGCCTTTCGACATTCTGTCGAGCGGAAGCCCCGGGGAAACCCGGGGCTTTTTGCTGTTCGGACGGCCGCGGCGCGACGCACGGCGCGTGCTCCGATCCGGCGGCGCATGCGAGCGGCGAAGCGGACTGTCGAAGCGGGCTCCGCAGCCGGCGATTTCACGTTCGGAACGACCGAGCAAGGCGACGGGAGCGGGCCGCGCGGCCGGCCCGCTCGTTCGAGCCACCGCCCGTCCGGGCCCCTGCCCCGTCACCGTCCGCGACTCGCGAATGCCGCAGCGAGCGACTCGCCGACCCCCGCCATCACGAACGCCGACGTGCCGGACACGCACCCGGACCGAGGTAATAAGGAACCAAAGGTCGGCTGTCCGACATACTTTGAAGTCTAAAAATGGTATTCTTTGGCGCTTTTACATGAGCAACGCGAGTTCTTGTTGCTTTTATATCACCCCCGGAATGCGTATTCATCCTAGTCTTTCTTCATCGACACCAACCAACGGGGGGTCATCATGAAGAAGTTCCTTCTCGCCACGGCGGCGATCCTGGCGACGAGCGCCATGGCGCATGCCGCCGACCTGCCGGCCCGCATGCCCATCAAGGCTCCGCCGGTCGTCGCGCCGGTGTTCTCGTGGACCGGCTGCTACATCGGCGGCTATGTCGGCGGCGCCTGGGCGGACGATTCGAACGTCTCCACCTACAGCACCACCGGCGCGTTCGTGCCCTACGGCTACAGCTACAGCAACGACTCGAGCGTCATCGGCGGCGGCACGCTGGGCTGCAACTGGCAGCCGGTCGGCTCGCCTTTCGTCCTCGGCATCGAGGGTGAAGGCGGCTACCTGAGCATGGAAGGCTCGGCCTTCGATCCGACCCGCACGGCCGCCCTTCCGATCGTCGCGACCTCCAAGGTCGGCGATTGGTACGCCATGATCACCGGACGTCTCGGCTACTCCTGGGACCGCGCGATGATCTACGTGAAGGGCGGCGCGGCGTTCCTCGAGGTCGAGACCGGCTTCTCGGGCACCGTGCTCACCGGCCCCGGCGTCGTCGCCTCCGGCTCGTTCGCCGGCTCCACCAAGGACACCGTGGCGACCTGGACGGTCGGCGGCGGCATCGAGTGGGCCATGGACATGAACTGGAGCATCAAGGCCGAGTACATGTACATCGGCCTCGACGAGAGCCAGACGCTGTGCGGCAGCGGCGTGGTGCTCGCCACCACCACCTGCTTCAGCAACGACATCGAAGGCATCCACACGGCGAAGGTCGGCCTCAACTACCGCTTCGGCGGCGCCCCGCTGGTCGCGCGCTACTGAACGGTCGCCCCGCGGGGGCAGCCGAACGGTCGCGACACCCTTCTCTGCGACGCCTCACCGCCGCGACGAAGCCAAGGCCCCGGGCACGCCCGGGGCCTTTTTTGCGGGCCCGCTCCGGATCGCGCGCAGCCGTGGCAGGCCGTGCACACGTCGGTGGCGTCCGGCGCCTGCGAAACGATCGACCTCCGGTTCGGGCTCGGTCGCCGCGTCTAATCCAACCGGCATCGCCGACGCACAAATATCTGTTCCGACGAAAATTTCCTAGTTCGGCACGCTCCGGCGGGCTAGCCCCAAGAGTGCAGCGGGCATGTTCGATGAACTCGAGGTTGTGGCGCAAATGTCACCATCCACAACCTGAATCGCGATACGGTATCGCATTGCTTCGATGAGAGGGGGGTTCTCCATGAAGAAGCTTCTGCTGGGTACGGTCGCGCTGATCGCGATCGCCGGAACTGCGAGCGCGGCCGACATGCGGATGCCCGTGAAGGCTCCTCCGGTCATCGCTCCGGTGTTCTCGTGGACCGGCTGCTACATCGGCGGCTTTGTCGGCGGCGCGTGGGGCGACGACTACGCCGCCTACGACCGCAACGGCTACAACCGGGTCGGCGGCTGGGGCTACAGCGGCGACTCGAGCTTCATCGGCGGCGGCACGCTGGGCTGCAACTGGCAGCCGGTCGGCACCAACTGGGTGCTCGGCCTCGAGGGCGAAATGGGCTACCTCAACATCGAGGGGTCCGGCTATGACCCGCTCCTCGTGGCCCAGATCGCGCCCGGCGTGCTGTCGACCTCGAAGGTCGGCGACTGGTACGGCATGATCACCGGCCGTCTCGGCTACACCTGGGATCGCGCCCTGTTCTACGTGAAGGGCGGCGCGGCGTTCGTGAACGTCGAGAACACGATTCTCGACACCGCCGGCCTGATCACGATCGCCGCTTCGGCGAGCGAGACCAAGGCGACCTGGACGTTCGGCGGCGGTCTCGAATACGCCTTCGACATGAACTGGAGCATCAAGGCCGAGTACATGTTCATCGGCCTCGACAACACCCAGGCCGTGTGCGGCCCGGCGGTCGGCGCCGCCGGTACCTTCTGCTGGGATCACGACAATCCCGGCATCCACACCGCCAAGGTCGGCCTGAACTACCGCTTCGGCGGCGCGCGGTACTGATCGCCGCGTTCTGACGGCTCTTCGGTCCCAGTGGGAGCCCCGAACCTCGGTTCGGGGCTTCTGCTGTTTCGGGGCTGTTGTTTCGGGGCTGCCTTGGGCTGTTCCGGCACTCGCCCCACGGACCGCAGCGCTGGTCCGAACCGTCGACGCGATCGTATCGCTGTTGACAACCGCCGGGATGCTGGCGAAACGGCTCCGTTCTCATTAAGTTCTGGTGCGCGGCGCGGCGGTCGGCTTTCCGACCCGGCCACGGCGCACCATATCCTGCACGTCATAGCCTGCACGTCGTGGCGTGAACGTCTCCACCCCCGTGGGCCGGGTTCCGTACCGCCCGACACTGACCGAACCCGGTGACCGATGGCCGATCTGTTCGACAAGCCGCGCCGCCCCGACGGGCGGGTGATCTCCATCCGCGGCGCCCGCGAGCACAACCTCAAGAACGTCGACGTCGACCTGCCGCGCGACAAGCTCGTCGTCTTCACCGGGCTGTCGGGCTCGGGCAAGTCCTCGCTCGCCTTCGACACCATCTATGCCGAGGGCCAGCGGCGCTACGTCGAGTCGCTCTCGGCCTATGCGCGCCAGTTCCTCGAGATGATGCAGAAGCCGGACGTCGACCAGATCGACGGCCTGTCGCCGGCCATCTCGATCGAGCAGAAGACCACCTCGAAGAACCCGCGCTCGACCGTCGGCACCGTCACCGAGATCTACGACTATATGCGCCTCCTGTGGGCGCGGGTCGGCGTCCCCTACTCGCCGGCGACCGGCCTGCCGATCGAGAGCCAGACCGTGTCGCAGATGGTCGACCGGGTGATGGCGCTGCCGGAGGGTACGCGGCTCTATCTGCTGGCGCCGCTCGTGCGCGGCCGCAAGGGCGAGTACAAGAAGGAGCTGGCCGAGCTCCTCAAGAAGGGCTTTCAGCGGGTCAAGATCGACGGCGCCTTCCACGAGATCGCCGCGGCGCCGGCGCTCGACAAGAAGTTCAAGCACGACATCGACGTGGTGGTGGACCGCATCGTCGTGCGCCCCGACATCGCGACGAGGCTCGCCGAATCCTTCGAGACCGCCCTGAAGCTCGCCGACGGCATCGCCGTGGTGGAGTTCGCGGACAAGCCGCCCGCTGCACTGCCGGTGGCCGCATCCTTCGAGACGCGCTCTTCGAGCGCTCCTCAGGATGAGGGGCGGGGTGGGAGCGACGGGAAGCGCGGCAAGAAGGCCCTTTCCCCTCGTCCTGAGGAGGCGCGAAGCGCCGTCTCGAAGGACGCGGCCGAGGCGCAGGCCAAGACCACCACCAAGCTCGCGGCGGCCGCGGCGTCGGACGCCAACCGGCTGGTGTTCTCCGAAAAGTTCGCCTGCCCGGTGTCGGGCTTCACGATCTCCGAAATCGAGCCGCGGCTGTTCTCGTTCAACTCGCCGCACGGCGCCTGCCCGGCCTGCGGCGGCCTCGGCCTCGACCAGAAGATCGACCCGGATCTCGTGGTGCCGGACCGCGGCGTGTCGCTCAAGCGCGGCGCCGTCGCGCCGTGGGCGAAGTCGTCGTCGCCCTATTACGGGCAGACGCTGGAGGCCTTGGCGAAGCACTACCGCTTCACGCTCGACGCGCCGTGGAAGGACCTGCCCAAGCGCGCCCAGGAGGCGATCCTGTACGGCTCCGGCGAGGACGAGATCAAGTTCGTCTACGACGACGGCATGCGAGCCTACACGACCCACAAGCCGTTCGAGGGCGTCGTCAACAATCTGGAGCGGCGCTGGCGCGAGACCGACAGCGAGTGGGCCCGCGAGGAGATCTCGAAATACTTCACCGCCATCCCCTGCGCGTCGTGCGACGGGCATCGCCTCAAGCCCGAGGCCATGGCCGTGAAGGTCGACGGCCTGCACATTGGCGAAGTGTCGGCGATGTCGGTGCGGCGCGCCGGCGCGTGGTTCTCGGCCCTGCCGAACAAGCTCAACGCCAAGCAGACCGAGATCGCCACCCGGATTCTGAAAGAGATCCGCGAGCGCCTCGCCTTCCTCAACGACGTGGGCCTCGACTATCTGACGCTGGCGCGCGCCTCCGGCACGCTGTCGGGCGGCGAGAGCCAGCGCATTCGCCTCGCCTCGCAGATCGGCTCCGGCCTCACCGGCGTCCTCTACGTGCTGGACGAGCCGTCGATCGGCCTGCACCAGCGCGACAACGCGCGGCTGATCGAGACACTCAAGCGACTTCGCGATCTCGGCAACACCGTGATCGTCGTCGAGCACGACGAGGACGCGATCCGCACCGCCGACTGGGTGCTCGACATCGGCCCCGGCGCCGGCATCCACGGCGGCAAGATCGTCTCGCAGGGCACGCCGGACCAGCTGATGGCGGACCCGAAGTCGGTGACGGGCCAGTATCTCACCGGCGCGCGCGCCATTCCGGTGCCGGTGCGCCGGGTGCCGGATTCGCGGCGTGTCGTGCGCGTCGTCGGGGCACGCGGCAACAATCTGAAGACCGTCTCGGCCGACATCCCGCTCGGCCTGTTCACCTGCATCACCGGCGTTTCGGGCGGCGGCAAGTCGACGTTGCTGATCGACACCCTGTTCAAGGCGGTCGCCCGAAAGCTGCACGGCGCCGCCGAGGCCCCTGCCCCGCACGAGCGCATCGAGGGGCTGGAGCACATCGACAAGATCATCGACATCGACCAGTCGCCGATCGGCCGCACGCCGCGCTCGAACCCGGCGACCTACACGGGCGCGTTCACGCCGATTCGCGAGTGGTTCGCCGGGCTGCCCGAGGCGAAGGCGCGCGGCTACGAGCCCGGGCGCTTCTCGTTCAACGTCAAAGGCGGCCGCTGCGAGGCCTGCCAGGGCGACGGGGTCATAAAAATCGAGATGCACTTCTTGCCGGACGTCTACGTCACCTGCGATGTGTGCAAGGGAAAGCGCTACAATCGCGAGACGCTCGACGTGACCTTCAAGGGCAAGTCGATCGCCGACGTGCTCGACATGACGGTCGAGGAAGGCGCCGAGTTCTTCAAGGCCGTGCCGCGGGTGCGCGAGACGTTGAAGACGCTGCATCGCGTCGGGCTGGACTACATCAAGATCGGGCAGCAGGCGACGACTCTCTCGGGCGGCGAAGCGCAGCGCGTAAAACTCGCCAAGGAGCTGAGCAAACGCGCGACCGGCCGCACCCTGTATATCCTGGACGAGCCGACGACGGGCCTGCACTTCCAGGACGTCGAGAAGCTTTTAGAAGTGCTGCACGAGCTGGTCGCCCAGGGCAACACGGTCGCGGTCATCGAGCACAATCTCGAGGTGATCAAGACCGCCGACTGGATCATCGACCTCGGCCCCGAAGGCGGCGACGGCGGCGGCGAGATCGTCGCGGTGGGAACGCCCGAGGACGTGATCAAGGAGAAGCGCAGCTACACGGGGCAGTTCCTGAAGCCGGTGCTGGAGAGGAAGGTCTTGCCGGCGCCAGCCACGGGGCGTGGCGCAGGCGCCGGGAACGGGCGGCGGCGGAAGGGCGCGCAGGCGGCGGAGTGAGCGTCTTCGTAGCCCGGGACCAACCAAACGATACTCGGGGGCGGCTTCGCGTTACAACTTCTGGAAGAGTAGTCGGCATTGGGCTAACATCGTTCAGGTCTATCAAGGTCGAGCACCATGACCGACTACGTGACCCGCACCGAGTTCGAGCAGCTCGCCACCCGCGTCGACATCGTCGAGCGCGAGGTCGATGGCGAGAAGATGGTGACGCGCCATGTACTCACCGAGACGCGCCGTAACTCCGACGATCTCGCCGCCATCAAGACGCGCCTCGACCGTGTCGAGCAGAAAGTCGACGGCGTCGCTCAGGAGCTCGGCGAGGTCCGGAAGGATTTGGCCGACGTGCGCGGCAGAGTTTCCGGCCTCGCCGCCACCCTGCCCAGCCTGATCGCCGACACCATGCGCAAGGTCTTGCGGGAACGCGACGGGCGGTGAAGGAGGCGCAGCAAGCGTAGCCCGGGTCGACGTTGATCGTAGCCCGGGTGGAGCGCAGCGACAGCCGGGAGAGCGTCGCCGCGAATGCAGAGCCTCGCCGCGGGCGCCCGTCCCGCGTTTCGCTTCGCTCAACACGGGCTACGACCTCGACTACGACCTCGACGCGGGCCACCCGACGACCACCGCCATGCCCCCGCCCCACCCATCCCGCACCGCAGCATCCGGCCTGCGACACGGCCGCCTCCCACCTTGGCAGCGGCCCGCGGGCGGGTAAGATGCCGGCGTGCTTCGACGGCGGACCCCGGGTCGCCGGGTCGGCGCTTCGCCCGACCGGCATTCCGCCCGGGCCGCCGGCTCTGCCCTCCGGGCCCGACCGATTTCGACCAAATCGGGCGCGTCCGGACCAAACTCGTCCGGGACCGCGTTTCGTCCCTACGCCCTTTCTTCCGTATCGCCGTCAACCGCTCAGGATGGACCTTCAAAGATGGCCGCTGACCAGGGTGCGCACGCGCAGACCGGGACTCTCGAGATCGACGGCAAGACCTACAAGCTTCCGGTGCGGCACGGCACCGCCGGGCCCGAGGTGGTCGACATCGGCAAGCTCTACGGCCAGGCCGGCCTCTTCACCTACGACCCGGGCTTCACCTCGACGGCGGCCTGCGAGTCCAAGATCACCTATGTGGACGGCGAGGCCGGCCGCCTGCTCTATCGCGGCTACGCGGTCGAGGATCTGATCGCCCGCGGCGATTTCCTGGAGACCTGCTACCTGCTGCTCTACGGCGAGCTGCCGACCGTCAAGCAGAAGCACGACTTCGACGACAAGGTCACGCGCCACACCATGGTGCACGAGCAGATGGTGCGCTTCTATCAGGGCTTCCGGCGCGACTCGCACCCCATGGCCGTGATGGTCGGCAGCGTCGGCGCGATGTCGGCCTTCTATCACGACTCCACCGACATCGCCGATCCGCACCAACGCATGCTCGCCTGCATCCGCATGATCGCCAAGATGCCGACCATCGCGGCGATGGCGCACAAGTACACGACCGGCCAGCCCTTCGTGTACCCGAAGAACGACCTCTCCTACGCCGGCAACTTCCTGCGCATGTGCTTCTCGGTGCCGTTCGAGGAGTATCGGGTCAACGAGGTCCTGGCCCGCGCCATGGACAAGATCTTCATCCTGCACGCCGACAACGAGCAGGGTGCGTCGACCTCGACGGTGCGGCTCGCGGGATCGTCGGGGGCGAACCCGTTCGCCTGCATCGCGGCCGGCGTCGCCTGCCTGTGGGGGCCCGCGCACGGCGGCGCCAACGAGGCGGCGCTGAAGATGCTGGCCGCGATCGGCAAGCCCGAGCGCATCCCCGAGTTCATCGCGCGGGCGAAGGATCCGGACGACCCGTTCCGCCTGCTGGGCTTCGGCCACCGCGTCTACAAGAGCTACGATCCGCGCGCCGCGCTGATGCGCGAGATCTGCCGCGAGGTTCTGGCCGAGACCGGCGGCGACCCGCTGTTCGAGGTGGCGCTGGAGCTCGAGCGCGCCGCCATGGCCGACGAGTATTTCGTCGAGAAGAAGCTCTTCCCCAATCTCGACTACTATTCGGGCCTGACGCTGCGCGCGATGGGCTTCCCGCCGGCCATGTTCACGGCCGTGTTCTCGCTCGCCCGCACGGCCGGCTGGATCGCCCAGTGGATGGAGATGATCGCCGATCCGAGCCAGAAGATCGGCCGGCCGCGCCAGCTCTACACGGGCGCGACGCGGCGCGAATACGTGCCGGTGGCGAAGCGCGGCTGACTTCTTCAGGAATGAACGCGCACGCCCGCTGCGCCACCCCGGCACAGCGGCGTCACCGTCGCATCGTCGGCGCCGGTGTCACCCGGGGTCGAGCTGCAGCCACCAGTCCGCATCGATCCGCCGCTCCAGGATGGCGCCGCGCCGTCGGCCTCCGGGCGCCTGCGCCGCGTCTCGCGCCGCCGCGTCGAGATCGCCCGTGACGACCTCGGCCCAGGGCGCCGCGGGGCCGCGCACGAAACTCTTGCCCGAGCCGCTGATGCCGAGCCCCGACGCGTGGTGGACGAGCGTGATCCGGTCGCCGAGATTCACCACTGACACGATGCCGAGCCGGTCGCACAGGCGGCGATAGCGGACGAGGCGATCGGCGGTGACGCCGGCCGCCGCGGGGGTCGGCGGGTCGCTCCAGTCGGCGCCGAAGCGCCGCAGGCCGCGATCTTCCGCCAGCATGGCGGCGAGCGCCTCGAAGCCGGCACGCTGGGTCTCGAAATGCGCCAGCATGGCGGCGTCGCTCGGCGGCGCGCCGGTCCCGAACGGGCCGCGACCGAGCAGCACCACCGCCGCAGCGGCGACCGCGGCGAGCAGCACGAGGGCGAGCGAGAGGCGTGACAGGCGCATGACGACGGATACGGCTCCGTCGCTTGGTCATGCGCACCGCAGCTTCGGTTCGAACGTCCCCGCGCCCTGCCCCGTGCGGCGTCCCGCGCGGTTCGCCTATGCGGCCTTCTTCTGTTTGAGAGCCGGCGCGAGCTCGCGCCGGAAGACCTCGCAGAACTCCTTCTGCTGTGGGCCGATCTGGGTCAGCACGATGTGGTCGAAGCCGGCGTCGACGTACTTGCCGACGGCCTTCAGATGCGCGTCGATCGACGGCCCGCAGCTCACGACCTCGGCGATGTCGTCCGGCGTGACGCTCTCGCTCGCCGCGGCGAAGGCCTCCGTGTCGGGCAGCTCGGCCATCACGGGCCAGCCGGCGGCCGACCAGCGGAAATACTTGTGCGCCGTCTGTTTCGCCTCGTCCTCGCTACGCGCCCAGCAGACCGAGACCTCGCAATAGCGCGGGCCGCGGCCGCCGGCCGTGTCGTAGGCCTCGACCAGCGCCGAATCGGCGTCGGTCGCCATCAGGCCGTCGGCCTTCTCGCCGGCCAGCGCCGCCGCCTTCGGCCCGCCCGCGGCGAGCACCACCGGCACCTTGCGGTCCGGCCGGTCGAACAGCTTCGCGTGGTCGAGCACCAGATGGCGGCCGCGATAGTTCATCAGCGTGCCGTCGAGGAGGCCCTGGATGATGTCGAGCGCCTCGGCGAGGCGCTCCTGCCGCTCGACGCGCCCCGGCCAGCCGGCCCCGGTCACGTGCTCGTTGAGGCGCTCGCCGGCGCCGAGCCCGAGCGTGAAACGGCCGTCGCTCAGCAGCGCCACGGTGGCGGCGCCCTGCGCCACGATCGCCGGGTGATACCGGAAGGTCGGGCAGGTCACGGCGGTCATCAGGCCGAGCCGGTCGGTCGCCTGCGCGACGGCGCCGAGCACCGACCAGGCGAGCGGCGCGTGCCCCTGCTCGTCGAGCCACGGGAAGAAATGGTCGGAGATCGCCGCGAAGTCGAAGCCGGCCGCCTCGGCGGCCTTTGCGTTGCGGACCAGATCCTTTGGTCCGTGCTCCTCGGACATCAGCTTGTAGCCGAGCTTGATCATGTCGGTCGCGCCTGTCGTGTGAACGGAAGTCGGCGCGGTCGGCCGCACCGCTCTGCCAACGCTCTCGACAGGCTCGGGTTCGCGCGACCGCGCGTGCTCCACCCGAGTACCGACGCACGCCCCCCGAAGGAGGCCTCGTGTCCCGGGCGCGGCGCGACGCGCCGCGAACCCGGACCCAGGGCGATCGAACACGGTCGTCGCCGTGCCGCCCGTCTTGCCGCCCTGGGCCCCGGCTCTGCGGCGCATCAGGCCTGCGGCCTGCCGCGCCTTGTCCGGGGCACGCGACCCCAACCCACCCCCAAAAACAGAAATCCCCGGCCGGGCCGGGGATTTCGCCGTTTCTGCAGACGCCTCGAACCGAACTGGTCAGGCCGCCTTCTTCCTGGCGCCCGGGGTGGCCGCGTTGGTGATGGCCGTGAGGTAGAGGTCGAGCAGCGTCTCGCGCTCGTCCCGCTCCTTCTGGTCCTGCTTGCGGATGCGGATGACCTCGCGAAGGATCTTCACGTCGAAGCCGTTGCCCTTGGCCTCCAGGAAGATCTCCTTCTTGGCCTCGTTCAGCGCCTTGATCTCCTCGTCGATGGTCTCGATGCGCTCGATGATGGTGCGCAGCTGATCGCCGGCGATACCCGTGACGTCCGAACCGCTCATGGTTTACTCCTGGTCAACGCGACCCCTAAAACCTGCGCGATCCGGGGCCGTCCGGCAAGCCGCGCTCCGCTCTGTGGTTGACGTTTTACTAACGCTCGACGACCCTGATGCCCGGCGACGCCGCACCGGCATCGCCGGCGATCCTTGTTGCATGGCATCGTCGCTGCGCCCTCCCCGCAAGTCCTTCGGCGAGCCCCAATGACCGATCTGATCACGAGAGACGAGTTCGACCTGCTCGCGGCCCGCATCGGCATCCTCGAGCGCGAGGTCGACGGCGAGAAGCTGGTGACGCGCCACGTGCTGGCCGAGGCGCGGCGAAACAGCGACCGCGTCGCGGCACTCGAAGCGCGGATCGAGCGGATGGAGCGCAAGGTCGACGACATCGGCCGCCGCCTGGCCGAGCTCGACGGCAAGGTGACGGTGCTCACCACCACGCTCCCCGGCATCGTCTCCGACGCACTGCGCACCGCGTTGCGCGAGCGCGACGGGCGCTGAGGCACACCGCGTTCAGCACTGCGCGAACAGGAAGGACACGCCATGGGCTTCGTGGAGTCGAAGATCCCGATCGTGCAGGCCCCGATGGTCGGCTCGGGTGCCGCGCTCGCCGCCGCCGTCTGCAAGGCGGGCGGGATCGGCTCGCTCGCCTGCGCGGCGCTGTCGCCCGATCAGGCGCGCGAGGCCGTCGCGGCCGTGCGGGCCGCGGCCGGGCGCGACGCGCCACTCAACCTGAACTTCTTCTGCCACCAAGCTCCTGCGTTCGATCCGGAAACGCAGCGCCGCTGGATCGAGACGCTCGCGCCCTACTACGCCGAGATCGGGCTCGACATCGCCAAGGCCGGCGCCGGGCCGGGCCGCGCGCCGTTCGACGCGGCGATGTGCGAGGTGGTCGAGGAGACGAGGCCGCCGATCGTCAGCTTCCATTTCGGCCTGCCCGCGCCGGCCCTGCTCGACCGCGTGAAGGCGACCGGCGCACAGGTGTGGTCGTCGGCGACGACGGTGCGCGAGGCGCGCTGGCTGCGCGACCGCGGGGTCGACGCGGTGATCGCGCAAGGGCTCGAGGCCGGCGGCCATCGCGGCATGTTCCTCGACACCGACATCGGCGCGCAGCCCGGCCTGTTTGCGCTGCTGCCGCAGGTCGTCGACGCCGTGGACGTGCCGGTGATCGCCGCCGGCGGCATCGCCGACGGGCGCGGCATCGCGGCGGCGCTGCAGCTCGGCGCCCGCGCGGTGCAGATCGGCACCGGCTATCTGCTCACGCCGCAGGCCGGACGCTCGGCGCTGCACCGCAAGGCGCTGGAGCGGGCGACCGACGACGCGACCCGGCTGACCAATCTCTACACGGGCCGCCCGGCCCGCGGCATCGCCACGCGGCTGATGCGCGAGATCGGCCCGATCAGCGCGGCCGCTCCGGCGTTTCCGCTGGCGACCGGCGCGGTCGATCCGGTGCGGCTCGCCTTCGAGGCGCAGGGCCGCGACGATCTCTCGGTGCTGTGGTCCGGCGAAGCGGCGGCGCTCGCCCGCGCCGAGGACGCCGAGACGCTCACGCGCCGGCTGTGGGACGAGGCCCGCAGCCGCCTCGCGGAGATGGCGCGCGCCTGGTCCTGATCCGCTCGCCGCGCCGACCGAACGGCCCGCCTACGGCACGGCCCGGCCCGTCGTGGCGGCGGGCCGTGCCGTAG
>NZ_NHSK01000031.1 GCF_016653355.1 Rhodoplanes elegans
GCCAGGGCACCGGCGCGGCGCAGTCCGGCGGCTCCGGGGCGCAGAGCCCGAGCGCCAAGGAAGGCCCCGGCGCCACGACCACAGCGCCGGACCGCCGCTCCGGCGGCTCCGACCAGCGCTCCGGCACGTCGGAGAAGTCCGGCGGCAAGACGTCCGAGAGCGAGCGCGGCCGCGATCAGGATCGCACCCGCACCGGGCAGGATCAGCGCGGCTCCGGCTCCGAGCGGACCGGGCAGTCGGCGAGCGAGCGGCGGGGCGATTCCACGACCGAGCAGCGCACGGGCAGCTCGTCGACCAGCACGACGAACAACACCACGGTGAACCTGAACACCGAGCAGCGCACCCGGATCCGCGAGACCATCATCAAGGAGAGCAACGCGCCGCGGGTCAGCCGCGTCGACTTCTCGCTGAGCGTCGGCACGACGGTCCCGCGGTCGGTGCGTCTCGCCCGCGTGCCCTCGACCGTGGTGGAGATCTATCCGGCCTGGCGGGCGTACGAGTACTTCATCGTCGGGGATCAGATCGTCATCGTCGACCCGAACAACATGCACATCGTGGCGGTGCTTCCGGCCTGAGGCCGCGGTTCAGTCACGGCGCGCCGTCGGCAGCGTGCATCCGGGGGCCGTGTCTTCGCGGCCCCCGGAGGATCGACATCGACGAAGGCTCGGTGTCGGACGTCCAGATCACGAGCGGTAGCGAAATACATGTGACCGCGCATCGTTGCGATGGACGCAACAAAAAGCGCCGGCGTCTTGACCTTCATCATTTCTTATATGTGCAAGTGACGCACGCTGACGGTCTCCCTTCTCGCCAGAGGAGACCGATGTGACGGCAATCTCCGCATCGCGGTCCGGACCGCTCCTCCTCGCGCTTCTGGCCGCCTCGGCTCTCGCCTTCGGAAGTCATCACGACGCGCACGCCCAAGTCCCGCCGAAAAGCCCTTACACGCACGGCCAGGTCGGCTCGAAGCCGGCAGGCGGCACGGCCGATCACAACAAGTTCGAGATCCTCCAGCAGGACTTCAAGTCCGGCCCCGAGGTCACCAAGGCCTGCCTCTCCTGCCACACGGAGGCGGCCAAGCAGGTGATGGGCACGCTCCACTGGAGCTGGGACTACACCAATCCCCGAACCGGCCAGCGTCTCGGCAAGAAGAACGTGATCAACGACTTCTGCGCCAGCGTCACGTCCAACGAGCCGCGCTGCACGAGCTGCCATACCGGCTTCGGCTGGAAGGACGCGACCTTCGACTTCACCCGGCAGGAGAACGTCGACTGCCTGATCTGTCACGACCGGTCGGCCACCTACTGGAAGAACCCGACCGGCGCGGGACATCCGCCCTACACGCCGATCATGCAGGAGGGCCGGCAGATCGGGACCGTGCCGAACCTCTCGCAGGTCGCCCGCAGCGTCGGGCTGCCGGGCCGGGAGAACTGCGGCGCGTGTCACTTCTACGGCGGCGGCGGCGACGGCGTGAAGCACGGGTCGCTCGACTCGTCCCTGCTCGCGCCGAACCGCGAGCTCGACGTCCACATGGATGCCAAGGGGCTGAACTTCGCCTGCACGGCCTGCCACGTCACGCAGAAGCACGTGTGGGCGGGCAGCCGCTACGACGTCCACGCCGTCGACACCAAGGGCCAGCCCGGTCCCGGCCAGCGCCGCGACGTCGCCACCTGCGAGTCCTGTCACGGGCTGCGTCCGCACAAGGGCTGGTCGCTCACCGACGTCACCCTCAACACGCATGTCGAGAAGCTCGCCTGCCAGAGCTGCCACGTGCCCGCCTTCGCGCGGGGCGGCGTGCCGACCAAGATGCGCTGGGACTGGTCGACCTCGGGCCGGCTGCGCGACGGCAAGCCGTTCCAGATCCGGGACGACAAGGGCCGCCCGGTCTACGAATCGATCAAGGGCGACTACGTACTCGCCGAGAACGTGAAGCCCAAGTACTTCTGGTTCGACGGCGAGATCATCTACCAGAACGCCGAGCGCGTGTTCGATCCTGCCAAGCAGCCGATCCCGATCAACCCGATCTCCGGCAAGCCAGGCGACCCGAAGTCACGGATCTGGCCGTTCAAGGTGATGACCGGCAAGCAGCCCTACGACAGCGGACAGAATCACTTCGTCTATCTGCACGTGTTCGGGCCGACCGACGCCGCCTACTGGCGGGGCTTCAACTGGGACAAGTCGATCTCGGCCGGCATGGCGGCGATGGGCCTGCCCTGGTCCGGCAAGTTCGGCTTCGTCGAAACCGAGATGTACTGGCCGCAGACCCACATGGTCGCCCCCAAGGACAAGGCGGTGAAGTGCGGCGAGTGCCATCGTGCCGACGGACGTCTCGCGAACCTCGCCGGGTTCTACATGCCGGGCCGCGACAGCGCCCGCTGGGTGGACGTGCTCGGCGCCGGCTTGATCGGTCTCGTCCTCGCCGGCGTCATCGGCCACGGCCTGATGCGCCTCGTGATGCGGTTCCGTCGCAAGGAGACGCCGACATGGCCGTGATGCAGGTGAAGGTCTTCACACGTTTCGAGCGCTTCTGGCACTGGAGCCAGGCCTTTCTCGTCCTGGTGCTGATCGGGTCGGGACTCGGCCTGCACGGCGTCCACCACCTGATGAAGTACGGCGACATGCTGACGCTCCATGTCGCCGGTGCCGTCGGCCTGGTGGTCTTGTGGCTGTTCGCCATCTTCTGGCACCTGACGACCGGTCAATGGCGCCACTATCTGCCGACCCTGCAGGGCCTCGGTCCGATCCTGCGCTTCTACACGCTCGGGATCTTCCGCGGCGACCCGCACCCGTTCCGCAAGACCCTGCGCCGCAAGCACAATGCGCTGCAGGCGCTGACCTATCTGATGCTGAAGCTGGTGCTGTTCCCGGTCATCTGGGCGAGCGGCACGATGCTGCTCACCTACGACCTCTGGCACCAGAGACCGTGGGCGACCGCCGGGCTTGAGGCGATCGCCACGATCCACACGGCCGCCGCCTTCGTGATGATCGCCTTCCTGATCATGCACGTCTACGTGATCACCACCGGACATACAGTGGGCGATCAGCTCCGGACCATGATCACCGGCTGGGACGAGATGGACCTCGACGACGCCGAGGCGGCGGTCCTGCGGCGCGACGGCGCCGTCCGGTAGGCGAGGCGCGGTGTCGCGACACCGACCGATCGGGATCGATCACGGAACCGGTCCCGTTGCCCGTCGTTTCCCCTCCGACGACAGCAAGGAGGACACTATGGACAAGGACCGGATCGAAGGCTCGATGGACCAGGCCAAGGGCGCCGTGAAGGAAGGCGCCGGCAAGCTCACCGGCGACAAGAAGATGGAAGCCGAGGGCAAGGCCGACAAGGCGTCCGGCAAGCTGCAGAACGCCGTCGGCGGCCTGAAGGACAAGCTGCGCGGAGAATAGTTCGACCCCCGAACGGCGGCCCCGTCCGTCACTGCGCAGAGGACTGCCGTTGCACAGGCGGCGGTGACTCGAGAGCCCGGCCAGTCGCCGGGCTCTTCTCTTTTGCGGGTCTCATTTTACCGGCCGTCTCCGGTCACCGCGCGGCTCACG
The DNA here is from genome assembly GCF_016653355.1 of Rhodoplanes elegans. Classification (GTDB taxonomy): domain Bacteria; phylum Pseudomonadota; class Alphaproteobacteria; order Rhizobiales; family Xanthobacteraceae; genus Rhodoplanes; species Rhodoplanes elegans. Next base: position 3,553 of record NZ_NHSK01000031.1, read on the forward strand.
CCGGCAGGCGCGGCACCTCGGGCCAGTCGGGCTCGTCCTCCGGCAGCACCCAAGGCTCGCGCAGCGCGGCATCCCGCCAGGCGATCCAGGCGGGCAAGGCCGCCACCGCCTGCATGTAGGCCTTCGTGTCCGGCCCGACCTCGATCGCATAGGTGAAGAAGCGCGACACCACCGGCGCATACATGGCGTCGGCCGCCCCGAAGGCACCGAACAGGAACGGGCCACCTGCCCCGAACCGCTTGCGGCAGTCGCGCCAGATCGCCTCGATGCGGGCGACGTCGCGCATCACGTCGTCGGCGAGCGCGAGCTGCTTCGGCGGCCGCCAGAAGTTCATCGGCAGCGCCTTGCGCAACGCCGCGAAGCCGGCGTGCATCTCGGTCGCGATCGCCCGCGCATGCGCGCGCGCCACCCGGTCGGCCGGCCACAGGCCCGCTTCGGGGTGCTGGTCGGCGACATATTCGATGATCGCGAGTGACTCCCAGACGCGCACGTCGCCGTCGATCAGCACCGGCACCTTGCCGGTGCCGGAATGCGCCGAAACGGTCGCCTTGAAGTCGGGATCGCCGAGCGACACCACGGTCTCCTCGAACGGGATGCCGGCGACCGTCATGGCGATCCACGGGCGGAACGACCACGACGAGTAGTTCTTGTTGCCGATCACGAGATGCAGGCTCATCCGACTCTCCTGTCGCGCCGGGCGCGAGTCACGCAGGGCGCGAGTCACGCGACGCGCGCCCCCGCACGAGCCGGCCCAGGATGCTCACGTCGATGGCGGCGGGCAAGCCGGCTCGTCCCGCAGCATCGCCCGGGCGCGCGCCGCCACCTGCGGCCATGGCAGCACGACGATGACGAGGCCGGCGAGGATGCACACCATGCCGGCGGCGCGCAGCGGACCGAAACGCTCGCCGAAGATCAGCGCGACCGCGACGACGCCGGTGCACGGCGAGAGGAGCGCGAAGGGCGCCACCGCGGCGCTCTGATAGCGCTGCATCAGATAGCCCCAGATGCCGAAGGCGAGCGTCGTCGCGAGCGTGCCGAGAAACACGACGGCGACCAAGCTGCCGAGGCTCGCATGGACCACGGCCGAATAGAGCGAGGCGTCGTGGTCGAGCAGCAGCGAGGCCAGATAGGCGGGGATCGGCGGCACCAGGCTGCACCAGACGATCAGCGGCCCCATGGCGACGCCGCGCGGCGTCTTGCGCAGCAGGATGGAGCCGGTCGCCCAGCTCATCGCGGCGGCCATCGCCAACCCCAGCGCGACCGGCGGCAGATCGGCGCCGATCGTGAGGCCTATCAGCAGCAGCCCCGTGAAGGCGACGACGAGCCCGATCCCCTGCCGCCGCGTCGGATACTCGCGCAGCACCACGGCGGCGATCAGCACGGCGAAGAAGGCGTGCATCTGGGTCGTCACCGAGGCGAGGCCCGGTGGCAGCCCGGCGGCGAGCGCGAAGAACAGGAGCAGGAACTGCCCGGTCAGCAGCGTCGCCCCGACCGCCAGGATGGTCCGCCACGGCGCCGGCCGCGCCACCAGCACGACCGGCAGGGCGGCGAGAACGAAGCGGAGCACCGCCATCTGCGAGGCCGTGAAGCTCTCCAGCGCGATCGGATAGGCCACATAAGTGAAGCCCCAGATCACGTTGGCGAGCGCCGCCAGCGCCATGTCACGCAGCGTCATGTGAGAACCCGCTTCCCGCGGCGGCCGCCCCGGGCCGGCCGCCCCCGCCTTTTACGCCCGGACGGCGGACGGCGGCATGCCCGTTCGGGGATGCCGGTCCCGCAGCGGGGACAGGCCGGGCGGTCTGCCCTCGCGGCAGAAGCCTGCCCGACGCATCCTCGCGAAACCGTGATCGGAGCCGCGAGCCCTCTCGCCGGGGCAGAATCCGGGCGAGGACGACCATGGCGATCTCGGTCGCGCGCGACCTGAACCTCAATGAACGCCGTTCGTTCGCGGCCGGACGCGCCGTGGCGCCGGTGGGTCGCCGGGGCGACGTCAAGGATTTTACTTTAATTTAAATCTGCGCCGGCAGGCTCCCGGATCGGCGGCCGGGCGGCTTTTCTCGGCCGGCGGTCCCGCGTATGAAAGCTGATCGAATACCGGGCCCCCCGGTCTTCTGTCGTGATGAGACAGAAACATTCAGAAACAGACGCAGCGAAAGACTTCGTCTTCATGTCAGCTTCCGACCCGCGGCCCGTTACGCCCCTGACCTTCGACCGTCGCACCGGGCGGCTCGACGGCGCGACCCTGAAAGAGCGACTCGCCGCGATCGCCATCAGGGCCGGCGCGCGGTTGACGGAGCCGTTCGCGCATCGCGGCTTCTCGCTCGGCTGCCGGATTCTCGGGCCCGCGCTCGATCCCCGCGAGACGCTGGTTCAGCTCAACGACGACGCCCGCTTCGCCTTTCCGTTCGGCGATCCGTACTGGAGCGTGCTGCTCGACCGCAGCTATGTCTACGAGATCGAGCTCGAGCGCTTCCTGATGAACGTCGTCGACGTCGACTACACGTTCGTCGACTGCGGCGCGAACTACGGCCTGTGGTCCGTGCTGGCGACGAGCCGGCCCTACGGGGCGCACCCGGCGATCGCCATCGAGGCGTCGTCGCGCAACGCCGAGAAGCTGCGCCGCAACGCCGCCCTCAACGGCAACCGCTTCACGGTCCGCCACCAGGCGATCGGCGCCACGGCGGGCGGCGTCGCGAGGCTCTCCGGCCACAAGCACGAGGCCTTCACGATCGCCGGCGCGGACGATGCCGCGTTCTGCGAGGAGGTGCCGGTCGTCTCGCTCGACAGCCTGATCGACGACGGCACGCTCGACCCGTCCGGCCGGTTCATCGTCAAGCTGGATGTCGAGGGCGTCGAGATCGACGCCTTGAAGGGCGGGCAGCGGCTGCTCGACGCCGACAGCGTGATCCTCGCCGAGGAGCACGGCTCCGACCGCAGCCACGGCGTCACCCGCTGGGTGTTGGCGCAGCCGGGCTGCCGCGAGTTCGTGCTCGACCCGCGCACCGGCCGGTTCGAGGAGGTGCGCGACGCCGCCTTCCTGGACCACATCAAGACCAACCACGCGGTCGGCTACAACGTGTTCGTCACCAAGAGCGCGTTCTGGACCGAGCGGCTGCTCGCCACCCCGCCGGCCCGCTGACCGGCGGCGGCGCCACGGCGCCCCGCCGCAGCCCCGCGCGCTTCGTATGCACGGCCACGACGGCGCCGCGCCGTCGTGGCGCCATCATCGCGGGCTACCGCCCGGGCTGCGCGCGCACGCGCGCGAAAAACCCGGGAGATTCGCTCGTGAAGACCATGCTCGCCGCGACCGCCCTCGTTGCGACCGCCCTCCTCGTCTCCGTGACGGCGCACGCGCAGACGCCGCCCGCCCCCGGCTCCTGCAAGGCGCAGGCGACCGAGAAGAAGCTGCACGGCGCCGCCCTGACCAGCTTCATGAAGAAGTGCGAGACCGACGCCCAGGCGTCCTGCGACGCCTCGGCGGCCGAGAAGAAGCTCGCCGGCGCCGCCAAGACGAGCTTCACCAAGAAGTGCGTCGGCGACGCCGTCGGCCAGTGACCGCGGCCATCCGGCCGAGAACGACGGGCGGGTCGGCGCCGCGGCGTCCGACCCGTCGCCACGCGCCTCAGGCGACGCGCCGGCGCGCCGCCCTCAGACTGCGCTTCGCCCAGCGCACCGGTCGCGACAGGTGATACTTGCGCAGGAGCTGCCAGTGGCCGAACGCCGAGACCTGGAACGGCGTCGTGCGGTCGACGTACCAGCTGTTGTTGCCGGTGCGGCGAACCCGGCGATAGCCGACGGACTGCATGAAGCGGTGGCGGGAATTGTCGTCGGCGAAGTCCTCGATCATGATCAGATGCGGCCGGATGCGATCGAGAGAGAGGCCGCGCAGCACGTCGACCTCGGCGCCTTCGACGTCGACCGAGAGGAAGTCGATGGTGGAGATGCCGTGCTCCGCCAGCAGGGCATCGAGGGTGGTGCCGCGCACCGCGATGGTCTCGCCCTCGCCCGTCTCGCCGAGCACGCTGAGGCATCCCCGGAACGTCATCGGCAGGAGCGTGCCGGCCTGCTCGGGCGCCACGCAGGCGACCTCGGCGACCGGCGCGCGACGCACCGCGCGTAGCGCCGCGGCATGCGCCGGCACCGGCTCGACCAGGAGCCCGGTCCAGCCGGCCTGCTCGAGCGCATAGGTCTGCGACAGGGTGATCGGCTCGAAGGCGCCGACCTCGACGAACACGCCGGTCCGCCCCCGAAAATAGTCGGCGATCGCCCGCTGCTCGGCGGCGTCGCCGCGCAGCACCGCCGGCTGCAACACCGGCTCCAAGAGTCGTGTCCACATGTCCGCACCCTGCCCTGTCGATCCAGGCGCGGATTACACCTTCGGTCACCGGCAGAAACAAGCAGAAACAAAGGTGTCAGATCACCGCTGCGTGACGTGAGCGCCCGTGACGGCGCGCCATCTCGGGCCCATCTGGGCGCCCATCCGGGGTTCCGGGCCCGGCCATCGGCCGGCCCACGAACGACGTCCTTTTTTTGGGCCTCGACGACCGGCTACTCGCGGCGGCCGGCCAGGAGCTTTCCGTCGAGATCGAGCATCGTCATCTCGCCGTTGCGGAACACGCAGGTGCCGAGATGGCGGTCGGCCTTCTGGGAGAAGGTCATCTCGACCCGGCCCGTGTGGGCGTTGCCCTTGATGTCGGCCTTGTCGGCCTCGGCCTTGGCGATGTCGAAGCCGACGAAGCGCTCCAGCGCGGTCTCGCACTTGTAGCGGGCGTTGGCCACCGGATCGACCGGCCGCGTGATGTAATAGCCCGCGCCCAAGAGCACCACGACGCCGAGCACGGCGAAGAAAATCTCGACTGGCCGCATAATCATTCCCCGAACGAAAAATGCCCTCAACGAGCGCACCTTCGTCCCGGGCCGGCGAGCCCGCAAGGCGGGGTGCTACGGAGACTCGTTCAGGGACGGATCGGGATGCAGCAGATCCACTTCTCCCGATCGCACGACCGGGCGCCCGCGGTCGGAGCAGTCGAGCGAAGGATGAAGCAGAAGCCCACACCACTCCTGGACATAGTGCATGTGGCGCACTATTTAAGTCGCCGGATGGGGGCGGGACATGCCGACATTGGCGACGCTCGGAAGCGTGCTGATCCGTATGTTCGCGGACGAATCACAACCCGCCCCACTTCCACGTCGTGACGCCGGACCACGAGGCGCTGATCCGCCTCTCCGACCTTTCGGTCATGGCCGGCGCGATCGACCGCCGCAGCCTCGCCGTCGCCCTCGACTGGGCGACCGAGAACAGGGAGACGCTGGAGCATGAATGGAGCCGCCTCAACGAACGATGAGATCGTCCGGGTCGGCCCCGCCCTTCCGCGGATCGCCGCCGCGACGCCGCTCGACGGGCGCAAGGTCGCGGTGACGTGGCGCTCCGGCGAGACCAGGATCGTCGATCTGGCCCCCGCCCTTGAGAGCCGCCGCATCTACATTCCGCTGCGCACCGACGATGCGCTGTTCGGCACGCTGCGCGTCAGCGCGCACGACGACGCGATCGAGTGGGACGGCGGGCTGGACTTCTCGGCGATCTGGCTCGACCGGCTGCCGCCGGTCGCCTTCGACAATGCCGACTTCCGCCGGGCCATGGATGATCTCGACATGACATTGGACGGCATGGCCGCGCAACTCGAGGTGTCGCGCCGGCTCGTCGCCGGCTACCGCAAGGACAAGCCGATCCCCCGGCACATCGCCCTCGCGGTCCGCTACCTGGTCGAGCGGCAGCGCGCGTAGGCCGGATCGACGACCGTAGGGCGGAATAGCGAAGCGTATTCCGCCGGCTTCAACAACCGGCAGGGGTGCCGTTCGGCGCAATTCGTTACGCTATTGCGCCCTACGGGCTCGACTTTGCCGAATCAATTCACACCGACGTTTCCATTGGCGCTACACTGTACCGCATATGTTTCGCTCGCGCCGGTGTAAACCTCTGACCGGACGAATACTGACGGGACACGGATGGCCGAAGCTGCTAACGGCGAATTGCGAGATATGCCGTCTGAGGGCGAAATTGAGCTGTTCAAGGAAAAAGCAACGCTCTTCCAGGCTGTCTTCCTCGTCGTCAGCATCGCGCGTCTGGACGAGGTGGATGGTACGCCTGTTGCAACACCCTATGCGCTATCTCTAATGCCAGCGTCCAAGCGCGACGCGATCGAGGAGAAGGACATACATCTTGTTGCAAATCTAGACGTCCAGAAGCTCTTGCGGGAAATGGAACCTTGTTATTTTCATTTCAACCCATTCACGGGGGACCGCGGCCTCTTCGGCTCCCTCGGAACTGTTATCGGAGCGAATTCAAGTGGGTTCATCGATGAGCTTGGAATTGTTATTGGGCAATTTTTTCTATCCAAGACATGCAATCAATCTGACGTGCTTGAGGTTTCGCTAGGATTTCCAAACGAAACAGCCGAAAAGAAATACAGAAATCATCGCGCCAATCTTTTATACAAACCATTCACAAAAATTGAACCTAGGCGCGTCTGGGGCGCGCAATCTCCCATAGAACTTTTCTTACTCCAAGAGCTACTTCGGCGTGGCTTGACGCCTCTACTACAAGTGCTCGTGTTCGATAATGGGTTTATTCATCAATCGCTATACGGGCTATGGAAAGACATCGACTTCAGATACGTGCCGGGCCTCATCACCGAACCCGATATGTTCTTTCCAGACAAGAAGCTCGCCGTGTTCTGTGACTCTTCACGGTACCATCGTGGTGGAAAAGCGAAGGCAAAGGACGCTGCGATTGACGAAAAGCTTGCGAAGATCGGCCTGTCATCGGTGCGTGTACCGGGCAAGCTCATCGTCGAAGACGTGAAAGCAGCGGCCGACCTCGTTTCGAATGCCCTCGCCAGCCCGTAGGATGGGGTGGAGCCGCAGGCGATACCCATCGCTCCCACGCCGGCTTTTGATGGGTATCACCTTCGGCTCCACCCATCCTACGCGCCTACACACAGCGCCGGGGCCTGGTGGGCGGTGACGGGCTCGAACCGCCGACCTACACGGTGTAAACGTGCCGCTCTACCAACTGAGCTAACCGCCCTGCGGAGCGATTTATCGCCGGAATACGGCCGAGCGCAAGGCGGTCGCCGGTCCCTCGCTCGCCTCCAACGAAGAGCGGCGCCCGTGGGCGCCGCTCTCGTGTCTCCAGCTCGTCGCGGTCTCGATCCCGCAGCCAGGCGCGACGCCTCCCGCGTGCCGCGGGAGGAGCCAGGACGCCACAGGCTCAGTGCGCCGTCAGCGCCGACGCCTCGTCCTCGGCGGCGCCGTCGGCCGCCGCCGGGGCGGCCGGCTGGGCCTTGTCGTCCCACTCGATCGGGTCCGGCACGCGGGTCAGCGCCCGGGCCAGAACCTCGTCCATCCGGGTCACCGGAACGATCTCGAGCCCGCTCTTCACGTTCTCGGGAATGTCGACGAGATCCTTGGCGTTCTCCTCCGGGATCAGCACGGTCTTGATGCCGCCGCGGAGCGCAGCGAGCAGCTTCTCCTTGAGACCGCCGATCGGCAGCACGCGACCACGCAGCGTGATCTCGCCCGTCATCGCGACGTCGCGGCGGACCGGGATGCCGGTCATCACCGAGATGATGGCCGTCACCATGGCGACGCCGGCCGACGGCCCGTCCTTCGGGGTCGCCCCCTCCGGCACGTGGACGTGGATGTCGCGCTTGTCGAACAGCGGCGGCTCGATGCCGAAGGCGATCGCCCGCGAGCGGACGTAGGACGCCGCCGCCGAGATCGACTCCTTCATCACGTCGCGCAGGTTGCCGGTCACGGTCATCTTGCCGCGGCCGGGCATCATCAGGCCCTCGATCGTGAGGAGTTCGCCGCCGGCGTCCGTCCAGGCGAGCCCGGTGACGACGCCGACCTGATCCTCCTCCTCGATCTCGCCGTGGCGATGCTTCGGCACGCCGAGATAGTCGCCGAGATTGCTCGTCGTGACCTCGACCGTCTTCTTCTCCGAGGTCATCAGCTCCTTGACGGCCTTGCGGGCCAGCGTCGACAGCTCGCGCTCCAGATTGCGCACGCCCGCCTCGCGGGTGTAGCGCCGGATCAGGAGCAGGAGCGCGTCGTCGTCGATCGCCCACTCCTTGGCCTCGAGGCCGTGCTTGGAGAGCGCGTTCGGGATCAGATGCCGACGGGCGATCTGGACCTTCTCGTCCTCCGTGTAGCCGGCGATGCGGATGATCTCCATGCGGTCCATCAGCGGCGCCGGGATGTTCAGCGTGTTCGCCGTGGTGATGAACATCACGTTGGAGAGATCGTAGTCGACCTCGAGATAGTGGTCGTTGAAGGTGCCGTTCTGCTCGGGGTCGAGCACCTCGAGCAGCGCCGACGACGGATCGCCGCGGAAGTCCGAGCCCATCTTGTCCACCTCGTCGAGGAGGAACAGCGGGTTCGACGACTTCGCCTTGCGCATCGACTGGATGATCTTGCCGGGCATCGAGCCGATATAGGTGCGCCGGTGACCGCGGATCTCGGCCTCGTCACGCACGCCGCCGAGCGACACGCGCACGAACTCGCGGCCGGTCGCCTTGGCGATCGACTTGCCGAGCGAGGTCTTGCCTACGCCGGGCGGGCCGACGAGGCAGAGGATCGGGCCGGTCAGCTTGTTGGCGCGGCTCTGCACGGCGAGATACTCGACGATGCGCTCCTTGACCTTGTCGAGGCCGTAGTGGTCGGTGTCGAGCACCTCCTGGGCGGCGCCGAGATCCTTGCGGACCTTGGTCTTCTTGTTCCACGGGATCGACAGCAGCCAGTCGAGATAATTGCGCACCACCGTCGCCTCGGCGGACATCGGCGACATCTGGCGCAGCTTCTTCAGCTCGTGCTGCGCCTTCTCGCGCGCCTCCTTCGAGAGCTTGGTCTTCTTGATCTTGTCCTCGAGCTCGGCGAGCTCGTCGCGGCCGTCCTCGTCGCCCAGCTCCTTCTGGATCGCCTTCATCTGCTCGTTGAGGTAGTACTCGCGCTGGGTCTTCTCCATCTGCCGCTTGACGCGAGTCCGGATGCGCTTTTCCACCTGCAGGACGGAGATCTCGCTCTCCATCAGGCTCAGGACCTTCTCGAGCCGCTCGGTCACGGTCGCGGTCTCGAGGATGAGCTGCTTGTCGGGAATCTTGACGGCGAGATGCGAGGCCACCGTGTCGGCGAGCTTGGCGTAGTCGTCGATCTGCTGGACGACGCCGACCACCTCGGGCGACACCTTCTTGTTGAGCTTCACGTAGCCTTCGAACTCGGTCACCACCGAGCGGGCCAGCGCCTCCGCCTCGACCTTCTCGCCGATCTTGTCGACCAGCACCTCGGCCTCGGCCTCGTAATAGTCGCTGCGGTCGGTGTAGCGGATCACGCGCGCGCGCTCGGTGCCCTCGACCAGCACCTTCACGGTGCCGTCGGGCAGCTTGAGGAGCTGCAGCACGCTCGCCAGCGTACCGACCTCGTAGATCGCGTCGGCGGCCGGGTCGTCGTCGGAGGCGTTCTTCTGGGTGGCGAGCAGGATGAACGAGTCGGACCGCATCACCTCCTCGAGGGCGCGGATCGATTTCTCGCGCCCCACGAAGAGCGGCACGATCATGTGCGGGAAAACCACGATGTCGCGCAGCGGAAGCACCGGATAGGCCCGGACCTCTCCGGGCTGGGGCAGCACGCGCGGCTTCGAAGGTGTGGTCATGGTCCGATCCTTGTTGTTCTGGAAACCCCTCCGCGACGACCCGACGGGCGGCATCGTGACGGAGTGTCGTGGACCGGGAAGGGAGCGCAGCCAAACCGGCTGGATCTGCGCGCCGCGGCGGGGACGAGATCCCTGCCCGGGCATCGGCTCGAACGCCTTACTCGACTGATCGGACGTCCGCCTGTCTTAGGTGGAGAGCCGTCGGGGGCGTGTCAAGGAACCGGCCCCGCCCCCCACCGCAACGCTCCTTCGGCGGTGTCCCGCCGGCGTATTCCCCGCACGCCGGCGTGCAATTCGTGTTCTTCGCGGATCGTCCCGACCGCGATTGCGCCGCGGTCTTCCGGTGCCGGCGCCCGCCTCGGGCGCCGGACCGTGTGACGCCCGTCAGGCGCTGGCGCCGGCGTCGCCGGCGGCGCGGTCCGCGTAGATGTAGAGCGGACGCGCCGTGCCCTCGACCACCTCGCGGGAGATCACCACCTCCTCGACGCCTTCCAGGCTCGGCAGGTCGAACATGGTGTCGAGCAGGATCGACTCCATGATCGAACGCAGGCCACGGGCGCCGGTCTTGCGCTCGATCGCCTTGCGGGCGATGGCGCCCAGCGCCTCCTCGGCGAGAGTGAGGTCGATGTTCTCCATCTCGAACAGGCGCTGGTACTGCTTGACGAGCGCGTTCTTCGGCTCGAGCAGGATGCGCTTGAGCGCCGGCTCGTCGAGATCCTCGAGGGTGGCGACCACCGGCAGACGGCCGACGAACTCCGGGATCAGCCCGTACTTGAGCAGATCCTCGGGCTCGACCTCGCGGAAGATCTCGCCGGTCTTGCGGTCCTCCGGCGCCATCACGCGCGCCGCGAAGCCGATCGAGGTGGTGCGGCCGCGGCCCGAGATGATCTTCTCGAGGCCGGCGAAGGCGCCGCCGCACACGAACAGGATGTTGGTCGTGTCGACCTGCAGGAACTCCTGCTGCGGATGCTTGCGGCCGCCCTGCGGCGGCACCGACGCGACGGTGCCTTCCATGATCTTCAGGAGCGCCTGCTGGACGCCCTCGCCCGACACGTCGCGGGTGATCGACGGGTTGTCGGACTTGCGCGAGATCTTGTCGATCTCGTCGATGTAGACGATGCCGCGCTGCGCCCGCTCGACATTGTAGTCGGCGGCCTGCAGCAGCTTCAGGATGATGTTCTCGACGTCCTCGCCGACATAGCCGGCCTCGGTCAGGGTCGTCGCGTCCGCCATCGTGAACGGCACGTCGAGGATGCGGGCGAGCGTCTGGGCGAGCAGCGTCTTGCCCGAGCCGGTCGGCCCGATCAGCAGGATGTTCGACTTCGCCAGCTCGACGTCGTTGTGCTTGGTCTGGTGGTTGAGCCGCTTGTAGTGGTTGTGGACGGCGACCGACAGGACCTTCTTGGCGTGGTCCTGCCCGATCACGTAGTCGTCCAGCACCTTGCGGATCTCGCGCGGGGTCGGGATGCCGTCACGCGACTTGACCAGCGAGGACTTGTTCTCCTCGCGGATGATGTCCATGCACAGCTCGACGCACTCGTCGCAGATGAAGACCGTGGGTCCCGCGATGAGCTTGCGGACCTCGTGCTGGCTCTTGCCGCAGAACGAGCAATACAGCGTGTTCTTGGAGTCGCTTCCGCCAACCTTGCTCATTCTTCACTCTCCACAGGTCCGCCGCCGCCGCGCGTAGGCGGACAGGGGCGATTGTCGCATTGAGGACCCGTCGTGCCTGGAACCTAGCAAACTCGTCACCTTCCGCCAGAGGATCGAGGGACCGTTCTGACCGTAGGCCTAACGAAGCACGCTAAGACCCGGTCGATCAAGATTTCACTAACGATACGACGCCGCCGGCCAGGGCCTTGTTCCGCCGGGCGGCGGTATTCCATGCAAGACACGTTCCAGTCGTGCCGTCCCCCGAGATTCGAAGCGTGGCGCCGAATCGTGGCGAAAATCGTGGCACGCCATGAGGTTCGGCCCACCCGGCCCGCACCGGAGGTCGCGCGCGGGCGGCGCGAGAGCGGCGCCGTCCGGGCGCCGCACCGGCGGCCGGCCAAGCCACCCCGCAGACCAACCGCCCGGCCTCGCCGGACGACGGAGCGGAGCTCGTCGCGGCGGCTCCGCGAGGGCCGCCGTCGCGACGGACGGCCGGACCGGCTCAGATCTTGTCGGCCTCTTCGGGACGGCGCTCGATCACGCTGTCGATCAGGCCGAACTCCTTGGCGGCCTCGGCCGTGAAGAACTGGTCGCGCTCCAGCGCCTCCTCGATCTTCTTCATCGGCTGGCCGGTGTGTTTGACGTAGATCTCGTTGAGCCGCTTGCGGAGATTGAGGATCTCCTGGGCGTGAATCATGATGTCGGTGGCCTGACCCTGGAAGCCGCCGGACGGCTGGTGGACCATGATGCGGGCGTTCGGCAGGGCGAAGCGCATGTCCTTGCGGCCGGCGGCCAGCAGCAGCGAGCCCATCGAGGCGGCCTGGCCGGTGCACAGGGTCGACACGGCCGGGCGGATGAACTGCATCGTGTCGTAGATCGCGAGACCCGCCGTCACCACGCCGCCCGGCGAGTTGATGTACATGGCGATCTCTTTCTTGGGGTTCTCCGCCTCAAGGAAGAGCAGCTGGGCGACGATCAGGGTCGCCATCCCGTCCTCGACCACGCCGGTGACGAAGATGATCCGCTCCTTCAGGAGGCGGGAGAAGATGTCGTAGGCCCGCTCGCCCCGGTTGGTCTGCTCGACCACCATCGGCACGAGGTTCATGTAGGTTTCGACGGGATCGCGCATGTGCTCAACCTTGCGAGTGATTCGGGCCGGCGCCGGCGGCGCCTTCGGCCCGCCCGAGAGACCGTGCGCCGGGTGCGACGCACTGCTCACAGATATACCCTCTTCCGCCGGCGACAAGACTCCGTCGGCAGCCATGCTTTACGGGATTCGCATCGCGGGCGGCAGCATTTCGACGCCGGTGGCGGGCGGCCGACCGACGAGGCCGAGCCGGCCCGCGCGGTGGAGATCGGCGGGCGGCGACGCGTCCCGCCGCGCTCCCTTGACGTCGGTCGAGACAGCGGCGGGGGCGGTCCCGACCCGGCCGCCCCCGACGGGATCAGGCCGCGGCCTGCTCGTCGTCCTTGAACAGCTCGTCCTTCGGCACGGTGCGGTCCGTGACGGTGGCGAGCTCGAGGATGTAGTCGACGACCTTCTCCTCGAAGATCGGCGCCCGCACCGAGGCCAGCGCGCCGGGGTTCTTCCGGTAGAAGTCCCACACCTGCTGCTCCTGGCCCGGATACTGGCGGGCGCGCTCGATGATGGCGCGCGAGATCTCCTCGTCCGTCACCTTGATGGCGTTCTTCTCGCCGATCTCGGCGAGCACCAGGCCGAGGCGGACGCGCCGGTCGGCGATGCCGCGGTACTCGGCCCGCGCCTTCTCCTCGTCGGTGCCCTCGTCCGCGAAGGTGCGGTTCTGGGTCTTGAGGTCGGACAGGACCGTCTCCCACACCGCCTTGAACTCCTCGTCGACGAGGGTCGGCGGCGGCTCGAACTTGTGCAGCTCGTCGAGCTTGTCGAGCAGCTGGCGCTTCAGCTTCTGGCGGCTCTGCGCCGTGTAGTCGGCCTTGATCCGCTCGGCGATCGCCTCTTCGAGCTTGGCGAGCGACTCGAGGCCGAGCTTCTTGGCGAAGTCGTCGTCGATCGCGACCTCGCCGGGCGCTTCGACGGACTTGACCGTGACGTCGAACTCGGCCGCCTTGCCGGCCAGCTTCTCGGCCAGGTAGTTCTCCGGGAACGTCACCGAGACGGTGCGGGTGTCGCCCGCCTTGGCGCCGAGGAGCTGGTCCTCGAAGCCCGGGATGAACTGGCCGGAGCCGATGACGAGCTGGATGTCCTCGCCGGTGCCGCCCTCGAAGGGCTCGCCGCCGATGCGGCCGACGAACGAGATGGTGAGCCGGTCGCCGGTCTCGCCGGCCGAACCCTCGGGCTTGGGCGAGAACGGCTTGTTGCCGTCGGCGAGGCGCTTGAGCGCCTCCTGGATCTCCTCCGGCCCGACCTCGACGACCAGGCGCTCGAGCGAGACCCCCTTGAAGTCGGCGAGCTCGATCGCCGGGACGACCTCGAGCGCCACCGTGTAGGCGAGGTCGTTCTTGCCGTCGACCACGGCCTCGATCTCGGCCTTGTCCTCCGGCATCTTCACCTGCGGGTCCATGGCGAGCTTGAACCCGTTGTCGGTGACGATCTTGGCGTTGGTCTCGCGGACCAGCTCCTCGATCGCCTCGGCCATGACGGCGCGGCCGTAGAGCTTGCGCAGATGGGCGACCGGCACCTTGCCGGGGCGGAAGCCGTTCAGCCGGACCTGGTCCTTCAGGCGGACCAGCCTGTCGTTCAGCCGGGTCTCGAGATCGGCGGCCGGGACGACCACCCGGAATTCGCGCTTCAGCCCTTCGGCGGTGGTCTGGGTCACATCCATGTCGGGTCAGTCTCGTATGGTGATCAATGGGGCGGTCGCGCGCGTCGCGCGGTCGCCCGGTCGGTCCGGCGGCAGCGAGCCTCGGCGTGGTGCGGGCGGAGGGACTTGAACCCCCACGACTTTCGTCAACGGAACCTAAATCCGTCGCGTCTACCAGTTCCGCCACGCCCGCCTGGGGCCGCTCGGCCTGCCGATCCTCCGAGCGGGCGGGCTTATAACACGCTCCCCCGCCGGCGCATCACAAAATTTGGGCACCGGGCGGCCGGATCGCCGCAGCCGGGCGCATCGGCGTCGGCGGCTCGAGCGGCGGGCCGCCGCCGGGCGCCGGCCCAGGGGCTGGGTTCGGGTCCGAAGCCTCTCCGCCGTCGTGCTCCGCGCCGGCGGAGCACCCGGTACGCCGCAGCGTCTCGACTGAACAGCGCACGCCGGTCGATCTGAAACGTCCGCCTGCGCGGACGACCACCGAGAAGTTGCGCCGTCGCGGGCGCAGCACCCGTGGGGCGGTGGCCGGTCAGTTCGGCCCGTTGGCGCCCGGCCCGCCGTTGCCGCCCATCAGGCTGCGAATCGTCTCGGCGATGGCCGACGGCCGGTAGGGCTTCTTCAGGAACACGCTGCCCGGCACCTGCGAGGCGCGCTCGACCGTGTAGCCGGTGGCGTAGATGACCGGTAGCTCGGGCTTCTGCTCGCGCACCGTGGCGGCGAGCCGCCAGCCGTCCATCTCGCCGGGCAGGCGGATGTCGGTGAACAGCACGTCGACGGTCTGGCCGCTCTCGATGATCGACAGCGCCGCCTCGGCCGTGTCGGCCTCCAGCACCGCGAATCCCTGGTCGGTCAGCTCCTGCGAGATCATGTCCAGGACGAGCGGCTCGTCCTCGACGATCAGCACGGTCACGCCGCCGCCGTTCATGTGCTGGCTCATGGACACGCCGCGGCGTTGGTCAGCAGTCCGGGGGCGAAGCTGCGGGCCGGCGCCGGGGTGGCGGCGACCTGGGCGCGAGGCAGATAGAGCTTCACGGTCGTGCCCTCCCCGGGCGTGCTGTCGAGCACCGCCGTGCCGTCCGACTGGACGGCGAAGCCGTAGGCCTGGCTGAGGCCGAGGCCGGAGCCTTCGCCGAGCTGCTTGGTCGTGAAGAACGGCTCGAAGGCACGGCTGGCGACCTCCTCGGTCATGCCGAGACCGGTGTCGGCGACGGCGATCTCGATGTAGTCGCCGGCGGCGAGGCCGAGCTCGCTGATCAGCACGTCGCCGGAGGCCACGTTGCGGGTGGTGATGACCAGGTTGCCGCCCTCCGGCATGGCGTCGCGGGCGTTGACGGCGAGGTTGAGGATGGCGCTCTCCAGGGCGTCGGCGTCGACCTTGGTCGGCCACAGGTCGAAGGTCAGGTTGCTGACCACCCGGATGGTGCCGCCGAGGGTGCGGCGCAGCGTGTCGGCGAGGTGCTCCAGCACGTCGTTGACGTTCATGACGTTGGGAGCGAGCGGCTGGCGGCAGCCGAAGGCGAGCAGCCGGTGGGTTAGCACGCCGGCCCGCTCGGCGCCGAGCGCGGCGCCGCGGATCGCCCGGGCGAGCTGGCGGGAGCCGTCCTGGGGCAGCAGCCGGCGGGCGCGCTCCAGATTACCGATGACGGCGGTCATGAGGTTGTTGAAGTCGTGGGCGATGCCGGCGGTGAGCTGGCCGATCGCCTCCATCTTCTGGGCCTGGCGCAGCATGTCCTCGGCGCGGCGGCGCTCCTCGCGCTCGCGCTCCAGCGCCTTGAGGGCGAGATCACGTTCGCGGATTTGAAGGCGGAGGGCTTCGACGGCGCGGCGCAGCTCGTCGGCGGAGGGGATCTTCAGGGCCTTGGGGAGCAGCGGCCAGAGGACGACGGCGGTGGCGAGCGAGGTGACGGCGGTGAGGGCTTTGGCGAGGCCTTCGGCGGCGAAGTGCGGGTACCAGATCGTCCAGATGTCGAGGAGATGGGAGAGCCCGCAGGCGACCAGGAAGACCGCGAAGGCCCAGGCGATCCAGCCGAACATCATGTCCGGCCGCCGCGATACGAAGACGGCGAGCACGATGGGAATCGACAGGTAGGAGGCTGCGATGATCACGTCGGAGACGACGTGCAGGGAGATCAGCTCCGGCCGCCACCCCATGCAGGCGCCGTGCGGGATCGATTCCCCCGTCTCCAACAATGTTTGCAGAATGGCCATCCACCGCCTCCCGAAACCCGATTTACCCCCCGGACGACCGCCGCCCCCGACGTCGTCCGGACTTGCCCCGGTGGCGAGGGTCCCCGACCTCGCACCCGGCAATCCACCCATCAATTATGGCAAGGTTGAGCCAGCGGTCCGTGTCGTCACCGATTTCTGCTCCGATCGAGTGTAGTGCCGCGGTCCGCGAGACCGCCGCCGCGTCCGTGCCGGCGCACCCGCCGGGTCATCGGCGGCCTCCGGCAAGGCGTGCCGGCGAGCTCTGTGGCGAGTCGAAGAGACGCGCATAAACTCTCGGCATTGCTTCGGAAAGATCCTCTGAGATCAACCCCGGCCCGATCGCCGCAGCCGCCGCTCCATGGAGCCAGGCGGCGGCCATGGCCGCCGCGAAGCCGTCCATCCCCTGGGCGCACAGGCCGGCGACGAATCCGGTGAGGACGTCGCCGGCTCCCGCGGTCGCGAGATGGGCCGGCGCATTGGCATTGATCGCGGCCCGCCCGTCAAGATCCGCAATGGTCGTGTCCCCGCCCTTGAGGAGCACCACGGCGCTCGCGACGGCCGCCGCGGCACGCGCTTTATCGAGCTTCGACGCGGCCTGACGAATCTCACTCAAGTGCCCGAACAGTCTGGAGAACTCGCCGTCGTGCGGAGTCAGGACCGTGGCGGCGCCGCCGCGCTTGCGCAGTGCAGCGAACAAATCCTCGGGATCGTCGGCGAAGCTGGTCAGCGCGTCGGCGTCGAGCACCACGGCGCGGGGGCCGGCCAACGCCGCATGGACGAGGTCGCGAGTCGCGGCCCCCACCCCGAGTCCCGGGCCGAGAGCGACGGCGTTGAACCGGCGGTCCTCCAGAACCGCCGCGAGCGCCGCCGCGCCGTCGACCTCGCGCACCATCACGGCGAGGTTCGTCGCGGCGTCGACCGCCATCGCGTCCGGCGGCGCCGCGAGCGTGACCAGCCCGGCGCCGGCCCGCAGCGCCGCCCGGGCGGCGAGCCGCGCCGCCCCGGTGGTCGAGGCACCGCCAGACACCACCACGACGTGGCCGCGGCTGTACTTGTGGCCGGTGAGCTGCGGCACCGGCAGGGTATCGCGGACACGGTCGGGGCCGACCAGGATGCAGCGCGGCCGCACCGTGTCGAGCACGCTCTCCGGGATGCCGATGTCGGCGATGGTCAAGCGGCCGCGATGCAGGCGGCCGGGCAGCAGCCAATGCCCCGGCTTGGCGCGGAAGAAGGTAACGCTCTCGTCGGCCGTGACGGCGGCCCCCATCACGGCGCCCGTGATGCCGTTGATGCCGCTCGGCAGATCGACCGCGACGACGCGGGCGCCCTGCCCGGCCGCAGCGTTCATGGCCTCGATCATGGATCGCGGCAGCCCCTCGACCGGCCGGTCGAGCCCGGCGCCGAACAGCGCGTCGACGATCACGTGGGCGCCGTCGAGTCCCTCGGGCGTCGCCGGCCGCACCGGCCCGGTCCAGCGCCGCGCCGCCTCGGCGGCGTCGCCCTTGAGGCGATCGGCGGATCCGACCAGCAGCAGCTCCACCCGGAAGCGCCGCTCGGCGAGGAGGCGCGCGGCGACGAAGCCGTCGCCGCCGTTGTTGCCGGGGCCGGCGACCACGACGACCCGGCTGCCGGGCGGATCGCGCCGCGTCACCGCATCGGCGACGGCGCGGCCGGCATTCTCCATCAGCACGATGCCGGGCGTGCCGGAGGCGATGGCGAGCCGGTCGGCCTCGGCCATCTCGGTCGTCGTCAGCAGCGCGTCCTGGGTGAGCGGCGTTTGCGCGGCAGGCATGCGGGTTCCGTCGCGACCGGAGGTAACGGCATCATAGTCGCGGCTTAGCCCGGCGTCATGTCGCAATCGCGACGGTGCCTCATCTTCGGCGCCGCAGCACAACGACACGTCGACGAGACCGGACGTTTCGTATCGCCATACCGGCAACCCGCCTCGCCCGTCCGTGCCGGGGCGCTTTGCGGGCACACCCTGCCTCGAATATAAGCAGACAGCCCACTTCTTGGGCGCAGGCTCCGGGGCCGCCGCGGCCGGGCCCCGGGATGGCGACGTCAATTGCTTGCGGCAGGGGCGGAAAACCTCTCCGGCGGCGGTTGGCATAGACCCTGCTAACGGGGGAGCGGGCCGGCTGGCAACGGCCTCCGGCGGGCCGGGGGAGACGAGGTGATATGAAGAAGATCGAGGCGATCATTAAGCCCTTCAAGCTCGACGAGGTGAAGGAGGGCTTGCAGGAAGTCGGCCTCCAGGGAATCACCGTGACCGAGGCCAAGGGCTTCGGGCGACAGAAGGGCCATACCGAGCTCTATCGGGGCGCCGAATACGTCGTCGACTTCCTTCCCAAGGTGAAGATCGAGGTTGTTCTGGCCGACGATATGGTCGAGAAGGCCATCGACGCGATCCGTCGCGCCGCACAGACCGGGCGCATCGGCGACGGCAAGATCTTCGTCTCCAATGTCGAGGAGGTCATCCGGATCCGCACCGGAGAGACCGGCCTGGACGCCATCTGAACCCGGGCCTGGCCGAACCCCCGGGTTATTCGTAACGCTCGCAACGCAAAGGACGCATCTATGACGACGGCCAAAGACGTGCTGAAGCTGATCAAGGACAACGACGTAAAGTACTGCGATCTGCGCTTCACCGATCCGCGCGGCAAGTGGCAGCACGTCACGATGGACATCTCCCAGATCGAGGAGGAGACCTTCTCCGAGGGCGTCATGTTCGACGGCTCGTCGATCGCCGGCTGGAAGGCGATCCACGAGTCCGACATGTGCCTGATGCCGGATCCGGCGACCGCCACGATCGACCCGTTCTTCGCCGAGACCACCCTGGTGCTGGTCTGCGACGTGCTCGAGCCGACCACCGGCGAGCCCTACAATCGCGATCCGCGCGGCATGGCCAAGAAGGCCGAGGCGCTCGTCAAGTCGATGGGCATCGGCGACACCATCTATTTCGGCCCCGAGGCCGAGTTCTTCATCTTCGACGACGTCAAGTTCTCGGCCGACCCGTACATGACCGGCTTCAAGCTCGACTCGATCGAGCTGCCGATCAACGGCGCCACCGACTACGAGGGCGGCAATCTCGGCCACCGCATCGGCTTCAAGAAGGGCTATTTCCCGGTGCCGCCGCAGGACTCGGCGCAGGACATGCGCTCCGAGATGCTCGCGGCCATGGCCAAGATGGGCTGCAAGGTCGAGAAGCACCACCACGAGGTGGCCTCGGCCCAGCACGAGCTCGGCCTGAAGTTCGCGCCCATGACGTTCATGGCCGACCAGCTGATGACCTACAAGTACTGCATCCAGATGGTCGCCAACATCTACGGCAAGACGGCGACCTTCATGCCGAAGCCGATCTACGGCGACAACGGCTCGGGCATGCACTGCCACCAGTCGATCTGGAAGGACGGCAAGCCGGTGTTCGCCGGCAACAAGTACGCCGACCTCTCGGAGACCTGCCTGTCCTACATCGCCGGCGTGATCAAGCACGCCAAGGCGATCAACGCCTTCACCAACCCGACCACCAACTCCTACAAGCGTCTGGTGCCGGGCTTCGAGGCGCCGGTGCTGCTCGCCTACTCGGCGCGTAACCGCTCGGCCTCGTGCCGCATCCCCTACACCACCAACCCGAAGGCCAAGCGCGTCGAGGTCCGCTTCCCGGATCCGCTCGCGAACCCGTATCTCGCCTTCGCGGCGCTCCTGATGGCCGGCCTCGACGGCGTCAAGAACAAGCTCGATCCCGGCCCGGCGATGGACAAGGACCTCTACGACCTGCCGAAGGCCGAGCTCAAGCAGATCCCGACGGTGTGCGGCAGCCTGCGCGAGGCGCTCGAGAGCCTCGACAAGGACCGCGACTTCCTCAAGGCCGGTGGCGTCTTCGACGACGACTTCATCGACGCCTACATCGAGCTGAAGATGACTGAGGTGATCCGCTTCGAGCACACCCCGCACCCGGTCGAGTTCGAGATGTACTACTCCGGCTGACGCCGGCTCTGTCCTCCTGATCGTTCGCAACGATCCATCTGGGGCGCCCCTCGCGGGGCGCCCTTTTTTCTTTGCTCGGCGTTCCTTGCTGCGCTTTCCTTGCTCGGCGCCTTCGTTCGACGGGCCCCGTGCTCGCGCGATCTCGCCCTCAGCTCTTCAGGAACGCCAGAATGTCATTGTTGAGCTGGTCCTTGTGGGTGTCGGCGAGGCCGTGCGGGGCGCCCGCATAGACCTTCAGCACCGCATGCGGCACCAGCGCCTTGGCGGCGTGCGCCGAGGCGTCGATCGGCACGATCTGGTCGTCGTCGCCGTGGACGATCAGGGTCGGCCGGTCGAACGTCTTCAGATCCTCGGTAAAGTCGGTCGCCGAGAACGCCGCGATGGAGTCGTAGGCGTTCTTGTGTCCGGCCTGCATGCCCTGCAGCCAGAAGGCATCGATCATGCCCTGCGAGACCGTGGCGCCCGGCCGATTGAAGCCGAAGAACGGGCCGCTCGCGATGTCGCGATAGAGCTTGGACCGGTCGGCGAGGCTCGCCGCGCGCAGGCCGTCGAACACCTCGATCGGCAGCCCGCCCGGGTTCTTGTCGGTCTTCAGCATCAGCGGCGGAACGGCCGAGATCAGGCCGAGCTTCTTGATCCGGCCGGTGCCGTGACGGCCGACATAGCGGGCGACCTCGCCGCCGCCGGTGGAGAAGCCGAACAGCGAGACGTCGCGCAGATCCAGCGCCTCGATCACCTGGGCGAGGTCATCGGCGTAGTGGTCCATGTCGTTGCCGTCCCAGGGCTGGCTGGAGCGGCCGTGGCCGCGGCGGTCGTGCGTGACCACCCGGAAGCCGTTGGAGGCCAGATGGAACGCCTGCGATTCCCAGGAGTCCGACGACAGCGGCCAGCCGTGGCTGAGCACGACCGCGGGGCCGCGGCCCCAGTCCTTGAAGTAGATCGCGACGCCGTCGCGGGTGGTGATGGTGCTCACGGTGGCCTTCACGGGGGTGACGCTCACGGTCTCGACTCCTTTCTCTCGGGATGAACTATTTATGACACGATTTAATCGTGCACGATTTATATGCCGACTGCGAAACCTTGGTCAAGCGCTTGCGATCAGATCGCGCGCGATTTATATGATCACGATCGAGTGAGGCTCCCCATGTCGCCGCGAGACACACACCCCGACACCAGCCAGGATTCGACCGCCGTCATGAGCCATGCGCTCGGGCGGGACGAGTTCCTGTGCTTCGCGCTCTACTCGACGAGCCACGCCTTCGGGCGCGTCTACAAGTCCCTGCTCGATCCGCTCGGGCTCACCTACCCGCAATACCTGGTGCTGGTGCTGTTGTGGCAGCGCGACGACCAGACGGTCGGGCAGCTCGGCGAGGCGCTCTTCCTCGACTCCTCGACCCTGACGCCGCTGCTCAAGCGCCTGGAGGCGGCCGGCCATGTCGCACGCCGCCGCGACCCCGAGGACGAGCGGCAGGTGCGGGTGAGCCTCACCAGCGCCGGGCGGGCGCTGCGCGACGCGGCGGCCCACATCCCCGGCAGCATCGCGCAGGCGTCCGGCCTCACGGCCGCCGACGCGCGCCGCCTGCGGACCGAGATCACCAGCCTGCGCGACGCCCTCGACCGCCATCCGCGCAGCTGACGGAGGCCTCGCGGCGGGGGCGTGCGGCGCCGTCGCCATAGCGGCCCGTCATGCCGCCGTGGCAATTCGCGGCTAAGGAATCCGCCCCCTTCCGCACCGAGACGAGGCGTCGCCATGCCGCTGACCCGTGCCCAGGCCTACGAGGCGTCCGACGATGTCGGGCGCAGCCCGACCGCGCTGCCGACGCTCGGCGACGTGATCGCCGCGCGCTTCGGCCGCCGCGACTTTCTCAAGGGCGCGCTCGGCGTCACCGCCATCATGGCGCTGCCCGGCATGGCCGCGGCGCAGGCCGAGCGCCCTGCCCCGGTGGCGCCCGGCGCCGCGCCGGGGCCGGGGACGCCGGCCGCCGGGGCCGATGTCCCGGCGTCGCGCTTCGTCTTCCCCGAGGTTCCGGCCGGCGTCGACGAGCGCCATCACGTCGCCGACGGCTACGACGCCGACGTGCTGATCCGCTGGGGCGACCCGGTGCTGCCCGGCGCCCCGCCGTTCGATCCGATGAAGCAGACCGCCGCCGCCCAGCGCCTGCAGTTCGGCTACAACAACGATTATCTCGGCTACATCCCGATGCCGGGCGCCGCGAACCCGGCCCGCCACGGCCTCCTCGTCGTCAATCACGAGTACACCAACGAGGAGCTGATGTTCCCCGGCCTCGGCCGGCAGGACCTGCGCAGCGTCGGCTTCGAGGGCATGACGCCCGCGCTGGTCGACATCGAGATGGCGGCGCATGGCGGCGCGGTGCTGGAGATCCGCCGCGGCGACGACGGCAAGTGGCGCGTCGTCGACGGCTCCCGCTACGCCCGCCGCATCGACGCGACCACCCCGATCGACGTGTTCGGCCCGGCCGCCGGCCATCCGCGCCTGCGGACGAGCGCCGACCCGTCCGGCCGGCGCGTGCTCGGCACCATCAACAACTGCGCCGGCGGCGTCACGCCATGGGGCACCTGGCTCACCTGCGAGGAGAATTTTCACGGGTATTTCGGCGGCACCCTGCCGGACGGCCATCCGGAGGCGCGGAGCCACGCGCGCGTCGGCGTGCCCGGCAACTGGGTCGGCTGGGCCCGCTACCACGAGCGCTTCGACGTGGGCCGCGAGCCGAACGAGGCGAACCGCTTCGGCTGGATCGTCGAGATCGATCCGTTCGACCCGACCTCGACGCCGAGGAAGCGCACCGCGCTCGGCCGCTTCAAGCACGAGGGCGCCTTCGTGCAGGTCAACCGCGACGGCCGCGTCGTCGTCTACACGGGCGACGACGAGGTGTTCGAGCGCGTCTACCGCTTCGTCACGGCGCGACCCTATGTGCCGGGCGACGCCGCCGCCAACCGCGATCTGCTCGACGAGGGCACCCTGTCGGTCGCCCGCTACAACGCCGACGGCAGCGTCGAGTGGCTGCCGCTGGTCCACGGCGAAGGGCCGCTCACAGCGGCCAACGGCTTCGCCAGCCAGGCCGACGTGGTGATCGAGGCGCGGCGCGCGGCCGATCTCCTCGGCGCCACCCGGATGGACCGGCCCGAGGACGTCGAGGTCGATCCGAAGACCGGCAAGGTCTTCGTGATGCTGACCAACAACACGCGGCGCAAGCCGGACGACACCGACCCGGCCAATCCGCGCGGCGCCAACCCGTTCGGCCACATCGTCGAGATGACGCCGCCGGACGGCGACCACACGGCGGCGCGGTTCACCTGGGACATCCTGGTGCGCTGCGGCGACCCGGCAATCGCCGCGGTCGGCGCGACGTTCCACCCGGCGACCAGCCGCGACGGCTGGTTCGGCATGCCGGACAACTGCGCCGTCGACCACATGGGCCGGCTGTGGATCGCCACCGACGGCAACTCGGCGCGCCGCACCGGCCGGGCCGACGGCGTCTGGGCGCTGGAGACCGAAGGGCCGCTGCGCGGCGCCGGAAAGCTGTTCTACCGCTGCCCCGTCGGGGCCGAGATGTGCGGACCGGTGTTCGGCCCGGACGACGAGACGCTGTTCGTCGCCGTCCAGCATCCCGGCGAATCCGACGAGAGCGATCCGAACGCCCCGCCCGCCACGTTCGAGGCGCCGGCGACGCGCTGGCCGGACTTCTCGCCTCGCATGCCGCCGCGCCCCTCGGTCGTCGCCATCACGCGCCGCGGCGGCGGCAAGATCGGGACGTGAGGCAGACGCGATCGGCTCGCGCGGCCGCGACGCGCCTCTTCCGGAAAGCCGAAGGCCGGCCCCCTGCCCGGGCCGGCCTTCGTCCCCAAAACCTCGGCCCGGAGGAGATACGGGCGAGGATGCCGAGAGATGTGACCTGATCACGCCGTCGCGGGCAGCGGGGCCTCGCCTTCGGGATGGGCGATCCAGGAGATGACGGCCTGCGCTTCCTCCCAGGCGCCGGAGTCGGCCTGCGAGGTGCCGATGCCGGCGACCACCACGGGCGGCAGCTCCGGGGCCGTCTCGGCGGCGGCCAGCACGGCCTCGCCCGGCAGCGCCCGCACGACGCGGTTGCGGCCCAACGCCTTGGCCCGGTAGAGCGCCGCGTCGGCCTCCATAAGCAGCACGGAAACGCCGGTCGCCGGATCGCCGGCGGCGAGCCCGACGCTGACGGTCGCGCCGATCACGTGGGTGCCGACCACCCGGCCCGCCTCCTCGAAGGCGCCGCGCACGCGCTCGGCCGCGATCGCCGCCTCGTCGGCGCCGCCCGGCAGCAGCACCACGAACTCCTCGCCGCCGAACCGTGCGATCAGGTCGGTCGCCCGCAGGCTCGTGCCGATGACACCGGCGAACAGCTTCAGCACCTCGTCGCCGACGAAATGGCCGTGGCGATCGTTGATCGACTTGAAGTGATCGAGATCGAACACCAGCGCGGCGAGCGGCTCGCGCTTGCGGGCCTGTGCGGCCTCGAGCTGCGGCGCCCCCTCGAAGAAGGCGCGGCGGTTGAACAGCCCGGTGAGCGGATCGAGCGAGGCGGCACTGCGCTGCAGCCGCACCACCTGGTCCTTGCTCAGCGTCATCACGATGAAGGCGGTGCCGATGACGTAGAGGATCGCCTCGAGCGCGAACACGGCGAACCAGCCGGTGGCGAGGCTGAAGAGGCCGGCATCGTCCGGCATCATCGAGGCGAGCGGCACCGGGGCGAGGAAGACGAGCCCGTGCAGCAGCGGCACGAACAGGGCCGGCCAGCGCTGCAGCAGCGCCTTGCGGCGCTCGCGCCACAGCTCGAAGGCGGTCAGGAAGGCGTAGACCGAGATGATCACCGAGCTGACGATCACGCGGTGCGACGCCGCCTCCATCAGGCCCGGCACCACGTTCAGCCCGAGCCACAGGACGGCGCCGGCCGACAGGCCCGGCCACATCACGCGCCGTCCGTGGAACACCCGCGCGGCGCTCCAGATCAGGCCGCAGGCGAGGAACAGAAGCGCGTTCGGGATGCTGCGCGGGATCGGCAGGCCGCTGCCGTCGAGGCTCCACAGCGCCACCGAGAAGCCGCCGAGCAGATAGGCCGCGCCCCACCAAGCGAGCGCCCGGATGCGCTCCTGCCGCCACACGCTGAGCAGGAACAGCCCGAGCAGCGCACAGATGCAGGTGGCGATGACGAACACGGTCGTCACGTCGAGCGCGATCGTCGCTGCCGGGTAGGAGGAGGCCATGACACGCTCCGCGAGCCGTTGAACGTCATGACTGTAGGCGCGCCGGTTCGATCGGACGAGCGGAGCTTGGCGAGACGCTTTGCGCGGACCTGAACGGGATAGACGGGTTTTCCAGGTGAAAATGATCACAACATGGGACGAATGCGTCGAAATCTCCGCGCAAACCTTAGCGACGCGGGATTACCAGGACCGATCAGGCACTTGCAGTCGGGACTGAAGATCGCGCCGACATTCGATTGAAATTGCCGGCACGGCGGCGCTCCGCGGCGGCTGCGAAGCCGCGAAACGGGTTAACCGAGAAGGGGGTACGGCCGAACCACCCGAGCGTGTATTGCGGTGCGCAACGGCGCCGAAACCGCCGTGACGACGCCGATCGGCGTGGTCGACGAAGCGTTACCGCGGTGGTCGGAAACCGGGGGGCCGACTTCACGGCCCGGCAAGCCGGGCATGTAATTCTGCGCCTGAAAATTCACTCCGCCTGCCGCGCTCCGGCGCCCGTCGCGCGCCGTCCCTCCAGGCAGCAGAGGCCATCCTCCATGAGCGTCAGTTCCGTCTCGACCTCGTCGAGCGCGCTGCTCGAGCAGCTCTACGCGCGGCTCGATCGCGACCGCAGCGGCGGCGTCAGCAAGGACGAGCTCCAGTCCGCTGCGACGTCGCGCACCGACCGCAGCACCTCGTCGGCCGACGTCGCGGAGCTGTTCCGTTCCGCCGACACGGACGGCAACGCGCTCCTGTCGAAGTCCGAGGTGAAGTCCGCCTTCGACAGCCTGTCGTCCGAGATGCGCAGCCAGCTCCTCGGCCTCCAGGAGACCCGCCAGCAGCAGACCGGGTCGTCGGCGCGCAGCGAAGCCGCGGAGCCCCCGCCCCCGCCCGAAGCACGCGACGAGGGCGACGGACCGCGCGGCCCCGCCGCGCCGGGTGGAGCGGGCGGCCCCGAAGGACCGCGAGTCGCCGCGATCGAGGACCCGGCAGACACCAATGGCGACGGTGGCGTGAGCCCGAACGAGCAGACCGCCTACGACGACACCGAGACGACGTCGGCGACGGCAGGCACCGAGACGGCGTCGACCGCGGAGGCGACGACCAGCGAGCAGGCGTCCGCCGCCACGACCGAGTCCGACGACAGCCGAACCGAATCGGCCACCGATGACGCCACCCCGGAGGCCGCGGCCACGAGCGACGCAGCCACGGAGGACACCTCGGCCGTGACGACGGCTTCCACGTCGGCGACGAGCGGCACGAGCGACACCAGCGAAGCGGACGACACCTCCGACGAGGCGTCCCGTACCGAATCCCGAGCTTCCACCTGACCCCACGACCGAGACGACGCAACGAACCGATCCTTCAGGGGGGCCTCGCGCCCCCCTTTTTTTGTTGCCGCGCGACGCCCGTGACGACGGCCCTCGCCATCGCGAAACCTCTGGCTTCCCGCCCGATCCGCATCGCGGCGGGCGCTGTCGGGCGGCTGCGAAGATGTCCCGCAACATTCCAGAAACAACTTCGTTTTCAGTTATTTACGACCCATCAACGAGGCCCTGCGAGCGTCCATCGTCATCGTCGACACTGGCCTGCCGTCCGCCGCGCGTGCCGCCCGCCCGGCATCCCAGTCAGCAAGGACAAGGTCCATGAGCGTCAGCTCGATCTCCTCCTCCACCTCCACCGAGCTTCTGAAAGCCCTCTACAGCACCCTCGATGCCGACAAGAGCGGCGGCGTGTCGCTCGGCGAGCTCACCACCGCGTCGGACGAACTCGCCGGCACGTCCGCGACCGACGCAACAAAGCTGTTCGAGAGCGCCGACACCGACAGCGACGGGCTGCTCTCCGAGTCAGAGGTGAAGACGGCGTTCGAGAGCCTATCCTCGGACATGCGCACCACGCTGCTCGCCGTGCAGGAGATGTCGTCCGAGACGGCGACGGCCGGCACGCTCGCGGCGCTGGTGAGCGACGCCGCCGAGGAGGCGTCGGCATCGAGCACCGCCGACGACGACAGCGGCACGTCGAGCAGCGATGCCGTCTCGGGCTCGGGCGGTGGCGGTGGGGGCGGCGCGGCCGCGACGAGCGAGGAGGAGTCCGGGCCGTTCGATGCCGCCGACACCAACCAGGACGGCGAGGTGAGCGCCGCCGAGCAGGCCGCCTGGGACGCGGCGCACGCAGCGGCCGAGGAAACGGCCGAACCG
>NZ_NHSK01000032.1 GCF_016653355.1 Rhodoplanes elegans
ACGGCGAGTCCGCCGGCCGCACCCGCCGCGACTGCCGCGCCGCCCGCCGCAAGGCCGGTGCCCACGGCCGCGCCGGCGCTGAGCTGCGGGCCGCCGCTGACTAGGCCATTGGCGATGCCGGGTCCGAAGATCCCGAGGCCGAGAAGCGAAAGCGCCGCGAGCACGATCGCCATGGCCTGATCGATGGTCGGGCTGGCGCCGCCGAAGCCGGCGGTGAACTCGGAGAACAGCGTCGAGCCGATGCCGATGATGACCGCGAGCACCAGCACCTTGATGCCGGAGCTGATGACGTTGCCCAGCACACGCTCGGCCATGAACGCGCTCTGCCCGAACAGCCCGAACGGGATGAGCACGAAGCCCGCGAGCGTCGAGAGCTTGAACTCGATGAGAGTCACGAAGAGCTGCACCGCGAGGATGAAGAAGGCGAGCAGGACGAGCGCCCAGGCGAGGAATAGGCACGCGATCTGGATGAAGTTCTCGAAGAACGACCAGTAGCCCATGAGGCCCGAGATCGAGTCGAGCAGCGGCCGGCCGGCGTCGAGGCCGGTCTGCGCGACGCGGCCCGGGCGAAGAAGATCAGCCGTCGTGAAGCCGGTTCCGCTCGCCTTCAGTCCGAGGCCGGCGAAGGACTCGAAGACGATCCGCGCGAGGTTGTTCCAGTTGCCGATGAGATAGGCGAATACGCCGACGAACAGCGTCTTCTTGATGAGGCGGGCGAGGATGTCGTCATCGGCGCCCCAGCTCCAGAACAGAGCGGCGAGCGTGACGTCGATCACGATCAGCGTGGTCGCAACGAAGGCGACCTCGCCGCCGAGGAGGCCAAACCCGCTGTCAATGTAGCGGGTGAAGACCTCGAGGAAATGGTCGATGACGCCCGTGCCCCCCATGGCGCTACTCGCCGCCTGGCGCGGCGCCGCGGCTGCGGCTCTCACCGCTGGAGCCCGGCAATCCGGACCCGATTTGCGGGCGTGCCGTGCCTGGTGTCAGGAAGCGCCGGCGGCTCTCCGCCCAGGCGCGGAGGCATGCCCGATCGCGCGGCCCGGCCTCGCCGAGGCTCTGGCATCGGAACAACTCGTCTCGCAGCGGGTCGGCCGCACCCACCTCCGCTTGCCGGGCTGGAGTGGTTTCAGGCCGCTCCACTTTCCGGGTCAGCTCGATGACCGTCGCGGTGATCGCGACGGCGACGAACGCGACAGCTCCGATTCGGGCGAGAGTCTTGGCGTCCACGGGACGCGCCCTCATTTGCCGCTATTCGGGAACATGCGGGCGTTTCCGGCCTGATAACCGGCGCCGGGCGTCAGGAAGCGCCGGCGCTGTTCACGTCCTTGCTCGGCCGCGGCCGCGCGCTCGGCATCGGCGAGAGCCCGTGCTCGCCCATCGGCTGCCACGACAGCAGTCAAGTCGGCGAGTTGTTGCGCTTGGAGTGCGAGGATCTGGTTGCCAGCCTGTGTTGCTTGCAGCGCGCCCGTGGCGCCTTGGCTCTGGCCGACCAGCGCCGACATCTCCGTGCGGTTTGTGTCGATGTTGCCGACCACACCGGCCTGGACGCGCATCGCGTCCTGAAGTCCGCCGACCGTATTCTGCCAGCGCGTGCGCGCATCCGCGATCAATTGCTGATCCGATGCCGAGAGTGACGCGTTGCCATAAGTGGTCTGGAACGCGCGGTCGACCTGCTGCACGTCGAAGGCGATGTTCTGCGCCTGGCCGAGAAGCTGCTGGGTGCGCTGGACGGACTGATGGAGACGCTGCAACGAGGAATACGGCAAGCTCGCGAGATTGCGCGCCTGGTTGATTAGCATCTGCGCTTCGTTCTGGAGCGAGGTGATCTGGTTGTTGATCTGCTGCAGCGCGCGCGCCGCCTGCAGCACGTTCTGCGCATAGTTGGTCGGGTCGTAGACGATCCACTGGGCTGCGGCAGGCGCGACCAGGACCGGCGAAAACCAAAGCGGAAGTGAAAGAGCCGTCGCGGCAAGAAGCGCCGCGCGGGAACGACGGACAATCATGATTGTGTCTCCAGGTTGGTGAGGTTTGGGATGAGATCGGCGGCCCACGCGACGCCGCGCAGGTGCAGCCATGCCGGCAGGAAATTCTCACGGCCATGTTCGGCGACGATGCGCTCGATGGCGGCTTGATCGGCCTTGGAGGACGCGGCGCACAGGGCGAGAGCGACGTCGGAGAGGCCGAGTTCGAAGAGCCTGTTGCCGCGTCGCGACTGGCAGTAGTAGTCGCGCTTCGGCATCGCGCGCGCGAGGATTTCGATCTGGCGATCGTTTAACCCGAACCTGCGGTAGATCGCAGTGATCTGCGGCTCGATCGCCCGCTCGTTCGGGAGCAGCACTCGCGTCGGGCAGCTCTCGATGATGGCCGGCGCGATCGGTGAATTGTCGATGTCGGAAAGCGACTGCGTGGCGAAGACGACGCTGGCGTTCTTCTTTCGGAGCGTCTTCAGCCACTCCCGGAGCTGGCCCGCGAAGCCTTCGTCGTCGAGCGCCAGCCAGCCTTCGTCGACGATCAGCAAGGTCGGCCGCCCGTCGAGGCGATCCTCGAGGCGGTGAAACAGATAGGCGAGCACGGCCGGCGCCGC
Organism: Rhodoplanes elegans; assembly: GCF_016653355.1. Classification (GTDB taxonomy): domain Bacteria; phylum Pseudomonadota; class Alphaproteobacteria; order Rhizobiales; family Xanthobacteraceae; genus Rhodoplanes; species Rhodoplanes elegans. The sequence continues at coordinate 2,585 of NZ_NHSK01000032.1, forward strand.
GCCGGTGCCGATCAGGCCCTCGGTCTCGAAGGCCTGGACCGATGCCTCGCCGAGATGCTCGTGCTCGGCGTCGAGCAGGCGGCCATAGGCCCCGCCGACACAATAGGGCCGCAGCGCCTGCTTGAGATCGTTTGATTGCAGGAGCACCGCGAGGCCGGTGATCGTGCGTTCGACGACGGGAGCGCTGGCAAGAGAGGTCAGCGCGGTCCAGAGATGCTCCTTGACCTCGGGTGTGATCGCCACGCCCTCGCGCATCAGGATCGCGACGATCCAGTCGGCGGCCCAGGCGCGTTCGGGGACATGGTGGATGCCGGCGAGCGGCTGCAGCGAAACGCTCTCGGCGGACCCGTCCGTGAGACCGCCGCCGAGGTCGTGCCAGTCGCCGCCCATGGCGAGCGCGGCGGCGCGGATCGAACCGCCAAAGTCGAAGGCGAAGACCTGCGAGCGGGAATAGCGCCGGAACTGAAGGGCCATCAGCGCCAGCAGCACCGACTTGCCGGCGCCGGTCGGGCCGACGACGAGCGTGTGACCGACGTCACCAACATGCAAAGAGAACCGGAACGGGGTGGACCCTTCGGTCTTGCCGAACAGCAAGGTGGGTGCACCGAAGTGCTCATCCCGTTCCGGCCCCGCCCACACCGCCGACAGCGGGATCATGTGGGCGAGGTTGAGGGTCGAGATCGGCGGCTGGCGCACGTTGGCGTAGACATGCCCCGGCAGCGAGCCGAGCCAGGCGTCCACGGCATTGATCGTCTCGGGCATCGCGGTGAAGTCGCGGCCCTGGATGGCCTTCTCGACCAGCCGCAGCTTTTCGGCGGCGATGCGGGGGTCATCGTCCCAGACCGTCACCGTCGCGGTGACATAGGCCTCGCCGGCGTAGTCGGCGCCGAGCTCCTGGAGCGCGAGGTCGGCGTCGGCCGCCTTGTTCGCGGCATCGGTGTCGACGAGAGCCGAGGCCTCGTTGGTCATTACCTCCTTCAGGATCGCCGCGATGCTCTTGCGCTTGGCGAACCATTGCCGGCGGATCTTGGTCAGCAGCCTGGTTGCGTCGGTCTTGTCGAGCAGGATCGCGCGCGTCGCCCAGCGATAAGGAAACGCCAGCCGGTTCAGCTCATCCAAAATGCCCGGCGTGGTTGCCGTCGGAAAACCGACGATCGTGAGCACGCGAAGGTGTGCGTCGCCGAGCCGCGGCTCGAGGCCTCCCGTCAGCGGCTGGTCGGCCAATAACGCGTCGAGATATATCGGCGTCTCGGGCACGCGCACGCGATGGCGCCTGGTCGAGATGCAGGAATGCAGGTAGGTCAGCGTCTCGCCGTCATCGAGCCAGGCGCATTCGGGCATGAAGGCTTCGATGAGCTGCAGGACGCGATCCGTGCGGTCGACGAAGCCGCTTAGGATCTCGTGCGGATCGACGCCGCGGTCGGCCTTGCCCTCGTAGAGCCAGTTCTCGGCGCGCGCGGCGTCCTCGGCCGGCGGCAGGTAGGTGAAGGTGAGGAAGTAGCTCGACTCGAAATGCGCACTCGCTTCCTCGAAGTCCGCCTTGCGCTCGGCGTCGACCAGCGCAGACGCGGCATCGGGAAAGCGGCTCGACGGATAGGCGCCGACGCCGTGACGCTGCGCCTCGACGAAGATCGCCCAGCCGGAGCCGAGGCGCCGGAAGGCGTTGTTGAGGCGGCCCGCGACGGCGACCAGCTCGGCCGGCACGGAGGAGTCGAGGTCGGGGCCGCGGAAGCGTGCCGTGCGCTGGAAGCTGCCGTCCTTGTTGAGGACGACGCCCTCTGCGGCGAGCGCTGCCCACGGCAGGAAGTCGGCGAGGCGCGAAGACGTGCGGCGATATTCGGCGAGGTTCATCATCGGCCGCCTCACACGCCCAGGAAGCCGGGAATGCGCAGGTGCCGGCGCGTGACCTCCACGAACATCGGATCGCGCTTCGCCGCCCACACCGCCGCGAAATGGCCGACGGCCCAAAGGCCGAGGCCGACGAGCCAGAGCCGCAGGCCGAGCCCGAGCGCGGCGGCGAGCGTGCCGTTGAGGATGGCGATCGAGCGCGGCGCGCCGCCGAAGAGGATGGGCTCGGTCAGCGCCCGATGGACTGGCACCGAGAAGCCGGGGACCTCGGCGGTCTCAAGCACACCAGCCATCACACCACCGCCCCACCGCCGAAGTTGAAGAAGCTCAGGAAGAAGGAGCTGGCTGCGAATGCGATCGACAGGCCAAAGACGATCTGCACGAGCCTGCGGAAGCCGCCGCTCGTATCGCCGAAGGCGAGCGTCAGGCCAGTGACGATGATGATGATCACCGCGATGACCTTGGCCACCGGGCCTTCGATCGATTGCAGGATCTGCTGAAGCGGCTGCTCCCACGGCATGGACGAGCCGCTGGCATAGGCCGGCGCCGCGTAGAGAAGCCCTGTCGCGGTCAGACCGATGGCGCCGATCCGGTCGAGAACCGAGCCGACGAATAGGCGGTGCTTAGTTGATGGCTGTCGGGCGGCGGTCATGCGTGATCTCCTGCTGGGCCTGCTGTCGCGGGGGTGATGCGGTAGTCGCCGCCGGGTCCGAGGCCCTCGACGCGGGCGAGCTCGGCGAGACGGCGCGAGGCGCCGCGGCCGCTCAGCACGGCGACGAGATCGATGGTTTCTGCGATCAGCGCGCGCGGGACCGTGACGACGGCTTCCTGGATGAGCTGCTCGAGGCGGCGAAGCGCGCCGATCGCGGTGCCGGCGTGGATGGTGCCGATGCCGCCGGGATGTCCGGTGCCCCACGCCTTCAGGAGGTCGAGCGCCTCGGCGCCGCGCACCTCGCCGATGGGAATGCGGTCGGGCCGCAGGCGCAGGGAAGACCGCACCAGGTCGGACAGCGTTGCGACACCATCCTTGGTGCGCATGGCGACGAGATTGGGCGCCGCGCATTGAAGCTCGCGCGTGTCCTCGATGAGGACGA
>NZ_NHSK01000033.1 GCF_016653355.1 Rhodoplanes elegans
CCTCCAACAAGCCCGAGCTGGTCGTGGTGGTGGAGAGCCCGGTGTCCGAGGCGCGGATGCGCGACATGTTCGTCGCGATCGACGGCGTGCTGCGCACCCACCCGGAGGTCGGGGCCTACAACCAGACCATCTGAACGACGACCATCCGACTCTCGCCGGTGTCCGGCGTCGGGCCACACGTCAAAAACAACCTCGAGGGTCGGGACCGCATGAACAGCTTTCACCGCGCCACGTTCCGCACCGGCAGCGCGAGGCGCAAGAGCATGCGCGAGGAGGCCCATCGACCGGCGGCGGAGCGATGCACGCGATTCGTGGTGGATCGAACCCATATGGGCCGGCGCGCCTCCGGCATCGAGCGGATCACGGACCAGCTCTTCTCGCCGCCCGCCCTGCATCCGATCGCGCTCGAGTCCAGCCGCGAATGCGCCAGCCGGTCGTCGATGATCGTCCAGCAGATGCTCGCCAATCCGACCCGGGCCATGCTCTCCCGCGACACCGTCTGGGTGTTTCCGGGGTACCCGCCGTCGCCCGCCTTCGTCTTCCTCCGTGAGCGCACCGTCTTCTACGTCCACGATCTCTTCCTGATCACGCGCTCGCAGGATCTCAATCGCGGCGCCAAGCTCTACATGGCGCCGCCGTTCAGGCTCGCCATCGGGGCGCTCCGCTACTTCCTCGTCAACTCGGAGACGACCCTGCGGGAGCTGCTGGCCTGGGTGCGCCCGGATGCCGAGGTGCGCCTGTATCGTCCGGTGGTCGGGAACGTCTTCGGGGTCACGCCCCGCACGAAGGAGCAGGGCTCCGAGGGTCCGCTCGGACGGACGAGGCCGCTGATCGTCGGCGCTCTCGGCACGATCGAGCCGCGAAAGAACTTTCTCGCGGCCGCCCGCGTGTGCGAGGACCTGCGCCGCCGGCTCGACGTTCCGGTCGAGCTGCACATCATCGGGCGTCCGGGATGGGGGAAAGACGCCACCGAGCTCGGGCGGATGCCGGGTGTCGTCCTGCACGGCTTCCTCGACGACGACGAAGCCCGCGCCGCGATCGGCCGGTTCGACCTGTTCCTGTCGACCGCTCACGACGAGGGCCTCGGCCTGCCGCTGCTGGAGATGCAGTATGCCGGGCTTCCCGTCGTCGTGCCCGACCAGCCGATCTTCCGCGAGGTGCTGGGAGGCTCCGGAACCTTCGTTGATCCGGCCCGGCCCGACGACGCCGCTCGCACGATCGCGCGCCTGTTCGACGCGCCGGACTGGCGCTCGAGCGCCGCGCGCGCCGCCGCCGCGAATCTCGATCGCTGGAACCGCCAGGCCGAGGCGGACCGCAGGAACGTCGTCGCGTTCCTGTCCGCCATCGCGGCGGGCTCCGGTGTGCAGCAGGAGCCGGCCCGATGAGGCGAGGCACCCTCGCAGCGCGTCCGACCCGGCGCACCGTCCTTCTCGCGACCGCGGCTGCCGGAGCGGCGGCGGCGGTCGGGGGACCCACGACGGCAGGCCCGTCGCACGCCGCGGCGCGGAGCGCGGACCAGGCGTCGCCGAAGGGTGGAGTCAATCTGGCCGGCGCGGACTTCGGCACCATCCCCGGCGTTCACGGCACCGACTATCTGTATCCCCGCCCGCGCGAGGTCGACTACTACGGCGATCTCGGCTTCGGCCTGATCCGGCTTCCGTTCAAATGGGAGCGGCTGCAGCCGCGGCTCGGAGAGCCGTTCGCGCCGGCCGAGGAGCGCCTGCTGACCGGCATCGTTCGTCATGCGACGGGCCGCGGGCTGGAGGTCGTGCTCGATCCCCACAATTATGCCAAGCGTCGGATCGCCGAGGACGGCTGGTCGAAGGAGCACCTGATCGGCAGCGGCCCCGTGTCGATCGACGCCTTCTCGGACTTCTGGTCGCGGCTCGCGCGGCTGTTCGCCGCCGACAAGCGGGTTCTGTTCGGCCTGATGAACGAGCCGGTCGGGCTGCCCAGCGACGCGTGGCTCGGCATCGCCAACGCGGCGATCGGCGCCATCCGCGGGACCGGAGCCGAGAACAGCATTCTCGTGCCGGGCGTCGCCTACACGGGCGCCCATTCCTGGATCTCGGCGAACAACACGGTCATGGGCGGCGTGATCGACCCGCTGAACCGGTTCGCCTTCGACGTCCATCAATATTTCGACGCGGATTCGTCCGGCACACGCCCCGACGCGGTGTCCGGCACGATCGGGTCGGAGCGCATCGAGGCGTTCCAGGCTTGGGCCCGCACCCACGGCTTCAAGGCCTATCTCGGCGAGTTCAACGGCGGGCGGAATCCGGCCGGCTACAACGCCCTGCACGATCTCTGCCAGGAGATGAGCGCGAACCCCGACATCTGGCTCGGCTGGGCCGCCTGGGCGGGAGGTCCACGCTGGCCCGAGGCCGAGATGTTCAACCTTGAGCCGTGGAAGGACGGGCGGATACGCGAGCAGACCGCGATCCTGGCGCGCTACGCCCGGCCGCACGCGGCGGACGCATGGGTGACCGATGGCGCCGCAGTCGATCTCGACCTCGCCCGCGACCGCATCTTCGGCGTGCCGAGCCTCGAGGCGGCGCTCGCCCTCGACGCCGGCCCCGGCGGTTCCGGACCGCGCTCCGTGTCGGACTTGCGGGACCGCAAGGGTGTCCGGTTCGGCACACCCGCCGGTGACCCCCTGTCCGCGATTCCCGGTGACGCGCTACGCGGCCTCCTGGGCGGCGAACGCGTCACGCTCCTCGTCGAGACGCGCGAGCTGCCGCCGACGGCGTCACCCCTCGATCTCATGAGGGCCGGAACGGAGCCGCTCTTGCGCCGTACGGCGGGCGGGGCCGTCGAGCTTCTCGCCGGCGAGTTGCTGCGGACCGCGGCACTGCCGCTCGCGCAATGGCGCTTCAAGCGCCGGGTCGCGCTGACGATCGATCGGGCTCAGGGACGCGTCGGTCTCGGAGTGACCGGGCAAGCGGCGGTCGAGGGCCGGGCGGAGATGCCGGACGCGGCGCGGATCGTCTTCGCGCTGGGGGCGCAGGCGTCGTCCGGCGGCTACCTCGTTCGCATCGTCGGATTCCCGCGCTTCACCGAAAAGGCCGATCTGGCCGCCCTCGTCGCGTGACACGTCGATCGAGTCCGGGTCGGCCGGATCGCTCGCTGCTTCCGGTCCGGGACTGTCGTGTTCGGAACGCCTCGAAACAGGACGACCTCGATGTCGCATGCCCATACGAGCGCCCGCGTGCTGCTCGCTCCGGTCGCCCCCGCTCCGGTCGACCCCGATCCGGGCGAGCGCGTTCGTCGAGCGCTCGCCGCGGCGGATCCAGCCACCGAGGTCATCGTCGATTTCGACGAGACGCTCTGGCTCAGGAACTCGACCGAGGAGTATCTGCGCAGCCTGCGTCCCCGGCCACTCGCCTATCTGATCCTCGCGGGCCTGGACGTCCTGCGGCCGTGGCGCCTGATCGGCGGTGCGTCCCGGCAACACCTCTATCGCGACTGGCTGCGGATCCTCGTCTGCTCGATCCTTCTGCCGTGGAGCCTCCTGCTCTGGCGGAGCCGAGCGCCGGCGCTCGCCGAGCGCTGGCGGAACGGCGACCTCCTAAAGGCGCTGCACGACAGCGGGCGGACCTCGTTCCGTGTCGCGACGCTCGGGACGCACGCCATCGTCGCGCCGCTGCTCCGGCACCTCGCTCCACAGGCGGACCTCGTCGCCTCGGGCACGCTCCTGTCCGGATACGAGATCCGCCGTCTCGGCAAGTGCGCCTCCATCGCGCGCCGGCACGGGCGCGACCTCGTCTGCGGCGCGATCGTGATCACGGACAGCGATGCCGACGCGGACCTCCTGGGAGGATGCGCGACACCGCTCCTGATCCGCTGGCCGGCGGCCGAGTATCGGCCCGCCTTCGCGGAAGCCTATGTGCCGTTCCGCTACACCCAGCAGGGCAAGCGTCCGGGCGAGAACTACATGCTGTACGGCGTTCTCCTGGAGGACGTCGTGCTTCTGTGGCTGTCCTTCGCCTGGATCATGCCCGCCCCGATCGCGGGTGCGGCGGCGCTCCTGGCGCTGCATCTCTCGCTGTGGTGCATCTACGAGATCGGTTACGTCGAGAACGACACCCGGGCTGCCTCGCACGAGGCGACGCCTCAGCTCTGGGGCGGCGCCGGCGCGGCCAGCGCGCGGCACTTCCGACCGGCATGGGCCTGGACCGCCGCGGCCGCGTTCGCCGTGCTCGGCGCCGGGCTCCTCGTCACCTTCAACGCGGAGGCGGTGCGGCTGCCGTTCGGAGACGGGCCGGTCGCGGTGCTGCTCGCCGGCGTGCTCGGCGTCTGGGCCGTCTATCTGGTCCTCACCCGGCTGGTCTTCGCGATCTACAACAGGCTGGACGTGACGAGCCGCGGGATCTTCTACGTCGTCCTGCAACTGCTGCGCACGGTCGGCTACGGCGTCCTCCTCGCGACCAACGTGGTCGGGCTCGCGGCGCTGCTCTCGCTCGTGCTGGCGCGCTGGATCAAGTACCTCGTGTACCGCGACACCGGCAGGCGAATGGCGGAAGACCAGCGGTTTCTCGCTCTCCTGTTCTTCGTCGTCCTGGCCGGCACGGCCGCATCCATCGACCTGGCTGCGTTCGTGAGCCTCCAGGCGTTGGCGGTGCTGGCATGGCTGGCGGTCTATGCGCATCGTCGAATCCGAGGCTTCTTCGCCCGGCTCCGTATCGTTCCCCTGTGACCGCCGAGGACCCGATATGGCGTCGCGTCAGAATCATCGTGCCGGCCGGCAGGAAGCGAACCAGACCGGGCCGCGGTCCGGACCGGGCGACGACCCTCACGACGGAGGCGAGGACGCCGCCGCGTCACCGATGCCAACCCTAAACTGGGACTGCTCCGTGAGCCCGGCGGCTCCCGCGCGGCCCGACGATGGAGCGGCATGCGCGCCGCTGTTCAGCGTCATCGTGAACAACTACAACTATCTCCGGTACCTTCCTGTCGCGATCGCCAGCATCCAGGGTCAGACCTTTCGCGACTTCGAGCTGATCGTCGTCGACGACGGGTCGGACGACGGCTCGATCGAGTATCTCGAGTCGATCCGGACCGGCCTCACCTTGATCCGGACGAATCGGCTGAATCAGGCGCGTGCCTGCCTCGCCGGGATCGCCCATGCCAGGGGCCGGTACGTCTACATTCTCGATGCGGACGACTTCGCCGCACCGGATCTCCTGGAGACCGTCGCGCGTCGCCTCGCCGAGGCTCCGGCGAAGGTCCAGTTCCGGCTGGTGCCCGTCGGAGACGACGGCGCCCCGTTCGCGCCGGCTTATCCCGACATCGACGGCCGCGACGACGAGACCACCCAGCGCGAGCAGATTCGCCGCTACGGCATGCCGGCGTCGCCGCCGACGTCGGGAAACATCTTCCGCCGCGACCTCTTCGCCGTGATCGACGACGTCGACTACGAAGCCGCGATAGACGGCGTGACGCTGCTCTATGCCCCGTTTGCCGGCCGCGTGGTCAGCCTCTCGCGTCCGCTGGCGTTCTATCGCGTGCACGAGCATTCCACGTCGGCCCATGCGAAGCCGCTCGATCCGGACCGCATCGGCCGCGACCGGCGGCGCTTCGAGAGCCGGCTGGCGCATCTGAACGCTCTGCTCGGCGAGCACCACCCGGGCGTGGCGCCGGCTCCCGCGGCCGCGGTCTTCTTCTTCCACTGGGACCATCTCACGCTCGAGCAGGTGGCGCGCGGTCTTGCGGTCGGGCCCGCCGTCGCCCTGAACTACGGGTGGCGGCTGCTGCGCGAGCACGGGCTCGGGCGCTTCACGGCCAAGAAGCTGGCGTGGCTCGCGATCGCGATGCTGGCGCCGCGCGGCATCAAGGACCGGGCCCTCGCGATCCGGCGAAATCCGTGGCCGCGCCGGGCGCGCCGCGTGCTGGTGCCCGGAGCGGACGTGATCACGCCGGAGCGGACGTGATCACGAGCAAAGAAGTCGTAGGACCGTGACGGCCGGAATTCGGATCGCCGAGGGCAGGACGCCGAACGCTCTTTCCAGTCGCTCGTAATCAGATCGGGGAAGTGCATGAAAAATCCGAACGGCGACGCCGTAGGCGAGCGCACCGACCGGTATCGCCACGGCCAGCGCCGCGACGCCGTCGATCAGTCGCGTGCACGACCACGCCGCCAGCGCGCACACACTCGCCGCGAGCAGGATTCGGGCGAGGGAGGCGTACGGCGTCGGGGTCTTCAGGCTTCGGTGGATGTACCAGACGCGCGCGATCACCACGGCGATCTGGATGGCGACGCGGGCCACCGCGGCACCAAGCAGGCCGAAGGCCGGAACAACCGTGAACCCGACCACGACGACCAGGATCGCGGAAATTCCACCGGTCAGGAACACGAAACGCGTTCGCTCCATCGCGAGCAGGTAGGTCACGCCGACCGAGGAGGCGGCGCTGAAGCCCGCGCCGGCGACGAGCAGGACGGCCGTCGGGACCGCGCCGGCGAAAGCGTTGCCGTAAATCGCCGGCACCAGAACGGGCGCGATCGCCGCCGCCCCGAAGCAGGCCGGCAGGACCAGGAAGGCGATGAGCCGGGTCCCGATCGCATAGGCGTCGCGAATCTTCTCCCCGGCGTTGACGCCGGACTGCTCGGACAGATAGGGCAGCAGACCGCCGGTCAGCAGCAACGGTCCCTGGGTCGCGAGGTTGGCGAGCGTCAGGCTCACGGAGAAGAGCGCCACGGATTCGGCACCCCAGCTTCGCTCGAGAAAAAAGATTTCCATTCGCGACCATGCGAAAGCGGTTCCGACATAGCCGAGCCAGGTCTCGAACGTGAATCTGTCGACCCTGCGCCTCAGCTCGGGCGACAGGGTCCCGCGCCGGGACAGAATGCCGGGCAGCAGAAGCGACGGCAGGAGCCCGATCGCGATCGCCCCGGCCAGGGCTCCGTTCGCTCCGAAGAACCATCCGCCCAGCGCCGTGGCGACGACCTGAAGCACGGCCGACAGGAGCGCCAGGCGCGCCATCCTGGCGAAGCCTTGCGCTCCGCGCAGATAGCCGTTGACGTAGTTCGCGGCGGTCTGGACCACGCAGGCGACGCCGACCAGGATCCAGAAGACGACGTCCGTCCTGATACGCGCGCTGCCGCTCTCGACGGCGCCGCTGCCGACGCCGATCGCGGTTCCGTAACCGACGAATCCGATCAGCAGAAGCGTCGCGATGAGTCCCGGCCAGCGGAACAGATGCCGCGTCACGCCGGCCGCTTGGGCCTGGTCGCCCCGGGCCAGCAGCTCGGGGAGATAACGGGACAGCGTGCCCGGGGTCCCGAGATCCGCCACGACGATGCTCACGGTCACGACCCAGGTCGCGAAGGCGACGATGCCGGCGGCCTCGACGCCGAGCATGCGCGCGACCAGCACGGTGCTCAGGAAGCCACCGAACATGACGGACAGACCGGCCGTCGCACTGGCCATCGTGTTGCGGACCAAGCGTCCGGTCATGAACCCGTCCGATCGTGCGACACGCCGATGTCCTTCATCATGCGACAGGTTCCGTCCGGCGCGATGCCGTGGAGCCGGCAGGCGATACCGGATCCGCCGACGAGTCAACCAGTCACGGCGCTGCGGGTTCATGCCGTTCGCTCTCGACGAGTCGACCCGCTTCATCAGTCCGGCCAAGACACCCGAGTTCCTGGTCGCCGGGCTTCCAGTCGTCTCGACGCCGATCACCGACGTGATCTGGCCTTATGGCGAGCTCGGTCTCGTGGATATCGCTGCGACGGCCGAAGAGAGGGCGGCCGCGGTCGAAGCGACGCTCGTTCCTCCGAGCGTGGCGTGGCTCGCAGCCGTCGACGCGCAGCTCGACAAGGGCTCCTGGGACGCGACCTGGCCGAGATCCACCAAACTCCGAAGCGTCGTCTCTTATCTGTCCGCATTCACCGAGTGACGCCCGTGCGTTCCGGCGCACGTCCCGCGCTTGCCCGCGATCGCGTTCCAGATCGGCGTGCACACCATCGACGGCGCGATGGTGATCACGCGGATACCGAAGCCCTGGAGCTCGCGGCGTAGCGCGTCCGAGAAGCCCTCGCCGACTGACGTTCGGTCGGCCGTCGCCTTCGGCCGGGTCACTCCTCGGGCAGGCCCGCGGCGACCATCAGGGCGATCAGCCGAGCCGATTCTTCGACGAACAGCGGGCTGGCGCTGCGGATGGGCGGCGCGACGGTCTTCGATGTCGTGCCCGGCCGCAGCCGTAGGCCTTCCTGCATGGCCGTGCGCGCCGCATCGGTGCGGCCGGTCTGCTGCAAGGCCGCCGCGAGCAGCATGTGCGAGCGCCCGCTTCCGGGCGTGATGGCGATCGACTGCTCGATCCACGGCACGGCGTCGTCGGCCCGGCCGAGCATCAGCTCCGCCCAGCCGGCGCCGAGCCGCCAGGTCCAGCGCGACACTGCCGGGGTGTCGAACTGGTCGGCCTGCCGGAAGGTCGCGAGCGCATCCTCGAAGCGGCCGAGATGGAGCTGGCCGAGACCGATCAGATAGAGCGCGAGGCCGTTCCACGGATCGAGGCTCGCGGCCCGCGCGCAGCTCACCAGGCTCTCGACGAAACGATTGGTGGCGCTGAGGAAGCGGCACTGCGTCTCGAGCACCGCGATCGAGTTCGGCTTGGCCGCGAGGGCGCGCGCGAGCGCCGCGCCGGCCTGCGCCTCGGCGGCCGCGGCCTCGTCCGGCGTGTACCAGACCATCTGGATGCCACGCATCTGCAGCGCGGCGAGCGCGACGGCGAGGTCGACATTGTCCGGCTCGGCGGCGAGCGCGTCCTTCAGCATGGTCTGCGCCATGCCGAAGCGCTCGCGCGAGGTCTGGTTGATCGCCGCGGTGGCCTGCTCGATGACGACCTTGGTGCGCCCGGCGCTCGCGACCGTGGTGGTGGTCGTGGCCGTCGCTCCGCCGGTCTCCAGCGTCTCGTTGAGCCGGCGCGCCAGCGGGTGGCCGACGCCGGCGGCGAGCCGCGACGGCTGGAGTTGCGGGTCTTGCGTGTCGGCGTCGACCGAAACGGTCGCGACCGCCTGGACCTCGCCGGTCGCGGTGCGGATCATGCGGGCGCGCAGGACCCACGTGCGCTCGGCGCGCTGCAGCTCGCCGCGCAGCTCGTACTCCGACGACGCGCGGGAGAGGGCGGCCGGCTCGGCGCGGGGCGTGCTCTCGGCGACGCGTGGCGCCACCACCCGGATGGTGTCGATGCGGGCGAAGCCGTCGGTCAGCCGCGCCGAGACGTCGGCCGCGACGCCGGCGCCGCGCGGATCGCCGCTTGCGTCGACGATCGCCGTCACGGCGACGGTCGGCGGCGCCCGCCGGAACACGAGGTCGGGTCGGATCACCTGCGGGACGACTTGCGCGGCCGCCGCGAGCGCGACGACGGCGCCGACCGCGACCCCGGTGGCGACGGCCGCAGGCCGGCGCAGGCGGATCTCGGCAGGCGGCGTGTCGGCTCGCCCGGACAGGAGCTCGGCCGCCGGCTGCGCCGGCTGCCGCGGCTCGGGTGATGGGGGAGGGGGCGTGGTCTCGGTTGCGACGTCCGGGACGGGGGACTCGGGGACGTCGGGCGTCGGCGTGCCTCCCGTCGCGGGCGCGACTTCGGGGAGGGTCGGCTCGGCGAGCGCGGGCGCCGCGGGACGAAGCGCCGGGGCGGCCGGTGCGACCGTCACCTCGGCCGTGAACAGGTAGCCGCGGCCGGAGACGAGCTTGACGATCTCCCGCTTGTCGTCGCCGAGCGCCGCGCGGATCTCGCGAATGCATTGGAAGAGATTGTCGTCGCCGACATGCACGTTCGGCCACACCGCTTCCATCAGCTCCTGCTTGCGCAGGACCCGGCCGGCATTCTCGACGAGCAGTCGAAGAATCTCGAATGTCTTCGGGCGTAGCTTCACGACCCCGGCGTCGGGGCGATGCAGCTCGGCCCGCTCGAGATCCAGTCGACAGCCGCAAAAGCAAAGCATCATTCTACCGCAGGAGCCCGTTTGCTCTCCGACGCCGCGCCAGGATACCAGATGGAGTGTGCCTCGACGGTAACGACGGCGCCCTGAAAGCGCAAATTTCAGGGAAATTTCAGAATCGCATCCGCGCCGTTTCAGGACATCGCCGCCGCCCTTTTCCACCATCGCACCAGCCGCCGGGCCTTCCCGGAGGCCGGAACGAAGGTTCGCCCTGTCCCCGGTCCGGGGCGGCGGGCCCGCGATGGCGAGGGGAAGCCCGGCGGTGACCAAGAGCGAACAACAGAACGAGCGGCGGCGCGTGCGGGCCACCCTGCTGGCGTCGACTGCGCTGGTCATGGCCACGACGCTGCCCGCCACCGGGCCGGCCCGGGCCCAGGATGCGACCTGGCTCGCCAATCCGGTTTCGGACAGATACACCCTAGGCGCCAACTGGAGCACGGGCAGCGTGCCGGCCGGCACGGCCTATTTCGACACGTCCGCCGTCACCACCCTGTTGTTCTCGGGCAACACCACGGTCGGCGGCTGGACGTTCAACGGCGGGGCGAGCAACTACAGCTTCGTCAACATCTTTCAGATCGCCTTCGACGGGGCGGGAATCGTCGTCAATGGCGGAAGCGCCACTATCGACAACCGCGGCGTCCTGTATTTCACCAATACCAGCACCGCCGGGGGCGCCAGCATCACAAACCGCGGCAATCTGGAATTCTTCAGCACTAGCACGGCCGGCAGCGCCACCATAATCAATGATGGCGGCCTGTTTATTTTTCACGATCACAGCACGGCTGGGGACGCCAGCATCACGAACACCGCCTTGGGCATCGTGTACTTCAGCAACGTCAGCACGGCTGGAAGCGCCACCATCACCAACGACAATGTCCTGTATTTCCAGAACGTCAGCACGGCCGGCAATGCGGTCGTCATCAACAATGGCGGCATCTCGTTCGATCATTCCAGCACGGCCGGCAGCGCCACCATCACCATCAATGGCAGCGTGACGTTCCACGACAACGCCACGGCCGGTAATGCCGCCATCACCAACAACGGCGGCCTCGCTTTCGAGCACTCCAGCACGGCCGGCAGCGCCACCATCGTCAACAATGCCAGCGTGTCGTTCCTCGACAACAGCACGGCCGGCAATGCCGCGATCGTCAACACCGCCGGCGCCTTTGTCGAATTCTCGAGGTCGATGGGGCAGAACGGCGACGGCAAGCTCACCGCCGGCTCGATCGCCGGCGGCGGCACGTTCCATCTCGGCGCCGTCGAGCTGACGGTCGGCGGCAACGGTCTGTCGACCGTCGTGACCGGCGTGGTCGCCGATGGCGGCATCGGCGGCGGCAGCGGCGCGTCGCTGGTCAAGACCGGCACCGGCACGCTGACGCTCGCCGGCACCAACACCTATACGGGGGCCACCGTCGTGAACGGCGGCGCGCTGGTGGTGGATGGCTCGATCGCTGCCTCCAGCAGCTTGACCATGACCAACGGCACGATGCTCGCCGGCACCGGCACGGTTCCGACCACGATAATCGCGGGCGGCGCGACGCTGGCGCCGGGCCATTCGATCGGCACCCTCACGGTGGCCGGCGACCTGAGCTTCGCGGCCGGCTCGATCTACCGGGTCGAGGTGTCGCCGAGCGCGGCCGACCGCACCGATGTCACCGGCGTCGCGACCCTCACGGGCGCCACCGTGCAGGCGGTGGCGCTGCCGGGCAGCTTTCGCCCGCGGAGCTACACGATCGTCAATGCGGCCGGCGGCTTCGCCGGCACGCAATTCGTCGGGCTCGCCGTCACGGGCAGCTTCGGGTCCGACGTGCGCAATTCGCGTCTCACTTACGACGCCACCAACGCCTATCTGGTGCTCGATCCGGACACGCTCCAGCTTCCGGCCGGCGCGAGCGGCAACCAGTCCAGTGTCGCCGGCGCCATCAACCGTGCGGTCGAAGGCGGCGCGACGCCGCCGGCCGGCTTCGACGTGCTCCTCAACATGAGCGGGCCGCAGCTCTCGACGGCGCTGAACCAGATCTCCGGCCAGCCCGGCGCCGCCGGCACGCAGGTGTCGCTCGGCGCCATGCAGCAGTTCGTCATGGTGCTCGATCCGGTCTCGGGTGGCGCCGGCAGCCCGGGCGGGGAGCGCGGCGTCACGGCCTACGCGCCCGAGGAGGCGGTGCTGCGCGATCCCGCCGTGCGCGCCGCCTATGCGGCCGTGACCCCGGCCGACGCGCGAACGTCCCAGCAGTTCGATCGCGTCGGCGAGCGCTGGGGCGTGTGGGCCTCCGGCTACGGCGGCACCAGCACCGTCGACAGCTCCGGCATGGTCGGCGCGAGCGCCACCACCAGCCGGGTCTACGGCACCGTCGTCGGCGCCGATCGCCGCGTCGCGCCGGACACGCGGATCGGCATCGCGCTCGGCGGCGCGGGCTTCGACTTTTCGGTGTCGGACGGGCTCGGCAGCGGCCGCGCCGATGTGTTCCAGGCCGGCGTCTATGGCCGCCACGCCGCCGGCCCACTCTATCTGTCGGGCGCGCTCGCCTATGGCTGGCAGGACGTCGCGACCGAGCGCACCGTCTCGGTCGCCGGCTTCGACAAGCTCTCGTCGCGCTACAAGGCGAGCACGCTGTCGGGCCGCGCCGAGACCGGCTGGCGCATCGCGCCGTGGCCGGACGCCGCGGTCGGGCTCGCGCCCTACGGCGCCCTGCAGGTGTCGAGCTTCCATCTGCCCGGTTATCAGGAGAGCGTCGCGTCGGGCAGCAGCCAATTCGCGCTCGCTTACGACTCGCAGACGACGACCAATCTGCGCAGTGAGCTCGGCGTCCGGCTCGACGCCGCCGTACCGCTCGCTCACGGTCTGCTCGGCGACGGCCTGCTCACGTTGCGCGGCCGCCTCGCCTGGGCGCACGACACGAACACCGACCGGCCGGTCACGGCCGCTTTCCAGATGCTGCCCGGCGCGACCTTCACGGTGAACGGGACGCGGCCGGCCGCCGACTCGGCCCTCGCCACGGCCGGCGCCGAGATGCGCTGGCGCAACGGGGTGTCGCTCGCCGGCACGTTCGAGGGTGAGGTCTCGAACACCACCCGCGTCTATGCCGGCAAGGGCACGCTGCGCTACGCGTGGTGATCAGGACGGCGCATCACGAGGACGCCCCGGCTCGCGAGGCCGGGCGCCCCCGCGAGCAGGATGCTCGGACCCGATCAGGACTCGCGCCGGTCGGAGATCTGCACGACGCGGAGATTGTTGGTCGTGCCGGCGCGGCCGAACGGGATGCCGGCGACGATCACGACGAAGTCGAACGGCTGGGCGAAGCCCTCGCCGGCGGCGACCGCCATGCCGCGCTCGACCATCTCCTCGTAGGAGCCGACGTCGCCGGCGAGCGTGCCGTGGACGCCCCACAGGAGGCACAGGCGCCGCGCCGTCTCCCGATGCGGCGTGATCGCCAGGATGGGCAGCGCCGGCCGCTTGCGGGCGATGCGGCTCGCCGTGGTGCCGGACGACGTGAAGGCGACGATGACGGGCGCGCCGACCGACTCGGCGAGATCGGCCGCCGCGGCCGCGACGGCGTGCGGCGCCGTCTCCTCGGTGCCGGGCTGCGAGGCCTGGACGATCGAGTGATAGAGCTTGTGGGCCTCGGTGGCACGGATGATGCGGTCCATCATCGTGACCGTCTCGACCGGATACTTGCCGGTCGCCGACTCGGCGGAGAGCATCACGGCGTCGGCGCCGTCGTAGATCGCGGTGGCGACGTCGGAAGCCTCGGCGCGCGTCGGCGTCGGGGCGCCGACCATCGAGTCGAGCATCTGGGTCGCGACGATCACGGGCTTGGCCGCCTGGCGGCAGGCCCGCACCAGCTCCTTCTGACGGCCCGGGACGTGCTCGTGCGGGATCTCGACGCCGAGATCGCCGCGCGCCACCATCACGCCGTCGGAGAGCCGCAGAATGTCGTCGATCGCCTCGATGGCGCTCGGTTTCTCGATCTTTGCGATCAGGCCGGCGCGGTCACCGACCAGCCGCCGCGCCTCGATCACGTCGGAGGCCTTCTGCACGAAGGACAGCGCCACCCAGTCGACGCCGAGCTCGAGCCCGAAGGCGAGGTCGCGGCGGTCCTTGTCGGTCAGCGGCGAGACGTCGAGCATGGTGCCGGGTAGGTTGACGCCCTTGCGGTTGGAGATCGTGCCGCCGAGCAGCACCTCGGCGTCGATCACGTCGTCGGTCAGGCCCGTGACCTTCACGCGCACCCGGCCGTCGTCGATCAGGAGCTCGTGGCCGGGCATCACGGCGGCGAAGATCTCCGGATGGGGCAGGGGGATCGACATCGCGTCGCCGTCGCTGCCTGTGCGCACGAAGCGGATGCGATCGCCGGCTTCCACCACGATGGCGCCGCCCGCGATGGTGCCGACGCGGATCTTCGGGCCCTGCAGGTCCTGAAGGATACCGACCGAGCAGCCCATCTCCTGCTCGAGCGCGCGGATCGCGGCGTGGACGCGGGCGTGATCCTCGTGGGTGCCGTGGCTGAAATTCAACCGAAACGTGTCGACGCCGGCGAGCAGCAGGGCGCGCAGCATCTCCGGGGCGGCACTGGCCGGACCGACGGTGGCGACGATCTTGGCTCGACGAAAACGGCGCATGATGAACCTGCCTGTTCGAAACGCGAGGGAACGGGGCGGCCGGTGCCGCCCGGTCCGGTCGCTCCGCTCCGCGAATCGATGCGGGAGCCGAGCGGGCCGGTGTTGGTAACCAGGGACGAAACGCCCCGCAATCGACATCGCATGCGGAACGGACCACATCGTGATCACGTGTTCACGATGTCGCGTGCTCACGCATCGGGCCACGCCGTCGATGTCGCGTCGCAAGCGGCGTGCCAGAGCGAGCCTCGCACACAGGCGACCGCAACCGATTGAATGAGCTTCCATTCGTTAAGCGAGTGTGACGACCGGCGGGCGCTCCGCGACTGGATTCCCGGAAAATGCAGTGAAACGACGTCCGGCGATCCGGACATCGCCGATCCGCGTCCGCCAAACGACGCAATGCGTCGCCGATGTGCTTCTTCACACGTCCAGATGCTGATTTCTTCCGCCCTCGCGACATTTTCAGAACGCGCGGGCTCCGGCTTCCGGATTGCGGATGCGCCGACGCCAAGGCGCATATCCGGCATGTGCATCGCGGATCAGTGCGAGCTGCTGTGCCGATCGTTCTGCAGATCGTCCTCCGAGACGGCTAGATCGGCGCCTCTCCACAGCACCGTCCACTGACGTCGACCCCCATTCCACTCGTTCCCGTGAAAGCAGGAATCCAGAGCCACAGGTCGGGCGACCCCTGGGGCTCCGCCATCGCGGGGACGAACGGACGTCGGGTCCGATTCATCACGACTGAAAGCCGATCTAAGTAGGTTGCCATATTGTTGATGATCCCTCCTCCGAACTAAACCTCCGGCGTCCGGCGCGCCGCTTGCCTGCGTCTTGCTCGCGTTCGGATCCCGAAGAGGCGTCCCCCTCTCCCCCGTGAGCGCGCTTCGGCAGGAGGCTCGTCGTGTCCGACCCGCAGGTGCTGATCATCGAGGACGACGCCGACGTCCGGCTCGGCTGCGTCCAGGCCTTGACGCTGGAGGGCATCAGGAGCCACGGCGTCGACTCGACCGAGAAGGCGCAGCGGCTCGTCGGGCCGGGCTTCTCCGGCATCGTCGTCTGCGACATCCGCCTGCCGGGCCAGGACGGGCTCTCCTTCATGCGCGAGCTCCTGGCCCAGGACGCCGCCCTGCCGGTCATCCTGGTGACCGGGCACGCCGACGTCGCCACCGCCGTGCAGGCGATGCGCGACGGCGCCTACGACTTCATCGAGAAGCCGTTCACGTCGCAGCATCTGGTCGAGGTGGTGAAGCGCGCGCTGGAGAAGCGCGCCCTCACGCTCGAGGTGCGCGGCCTGAAGAAGCAGCTCGCCGGGCTCGGCAGCCTGGAGGGGCGCATCATCGGCCGCTCCGCCGCGATCGGCGCGCTGCGCCGCACCGTCTCCGAGATCGCCCCGACCTCGGCGGACGTGCTGATCCTCGGCGAGACCGGCACCGGCAAGGAGCTGGTCGCCCGCTGCCTGCACGACGCCTCCGGCCGGCGCGGACCGTTCGTCGCGCTCAACTGCGGCGGCCTGCCGGAGACGCTGTTCGACAGCGAGATCTTCGGCCACGAGGCGGGCGCCTTCTCGGGCGCCGTCAAACGCCGGATCGGCAAGATCGAGCACGCCCAGCAGGGCACGCTGTTCCTCGACGAGATCGAGAGCATGCCGATCCCGATGCAGATCAAGTTCCTGCGCGTGCTGCAGGAGCGCGTGATCGAGCGGCTCGGCTCCAATCAGCAGATCGCGGTCGACTTCCGCGTCATCGCCGCGACCAAGGCGGATCTCGCGGCCGAGAGCGCCGCCGGGCGCTTCCGCAACGATCTCTATTTCCGTCTCAACGTCGTCACGCTGGAGCTCCCGCCGCTGCGGGCGCGCCGCGAGGATGTGCCGCTCCTGTTCGAGCACTTCGTCACCCAGGCGGCGCTGCGCCACGGCCGCGAGCCGCCCGCCGTGACGGAGGCGACGGTGCGCGAGCTGATGGGGCACGGCTGGCCCGGCAATGTCCGCGAGCTGCGCAACTGCGCCGAGCGCCACGTGCTCGGCATCAAGGTGTCGACCGCGGCGAACGACCGCCCGGTGCCGCTCGCCGAGGCCGTCGACCAGTTCGAGAAGACGCTGATCGCCGAAGAGCTGCGCCGTCATCACGGCAACGTGCTGCGCGCCGCCAAGACCCTGTCGACCGCGAAGTCGACCCTGTTCGACAAGATCAAGAAGCACGGGCTCGACGGCGAGCAGAGCTGACGGCTGCGAGCCCTCACCCGACGCTCGCCTCCGTTCCGCCCGCGGCGTCGGCGAGCGGCAGCGTCAGCGTGAACACGGCGCCGCCCTGCGGCGCGTCGCTCGCGGTCAGCGAGCCGCCGTAGACGCGGGCGATGTCGGCCGAGATGGCGAGGCCGAGACCGAGCCCGCCGCCGCTCTTCGACTTGGTGGTGAAGAACGGCTCGAAGATGCGGGTGAGGATGTCGGGCGCGAAGCCCGGGCCGTTGTCCGTCACGGTGAGGGCGGCGCATCCGCCCGCTGCCCTCCAGGCGATCACGGCGACGGCGTCGGTGACGCCGCGGGTCGCGTCGAAGGCGTTCGAGATCAGGTTGACGAGGATCTGCTCGACCCGGACCGCGTTGGCGTGGACCAGGACCGGCGCCTCCGACGGATCGAGCACGATGCGCATGTGCTCGCGGTCGTGCCGGTGGCCGAGCAGCGCGAGCGCGTTCTCGACCGAGCGGCCGAGATCGATCACCTCGCGCTCGGCGCCGGTGCGCCGCGCGAAGGAGCGCAGCCGGCTGGTGAGGATGCCCATGCGGTCGACGAGGCGGACGATGCGGTCGAGATTCTCGCGCACGGTCGCCTCGTCGCCGAGGTCGAGGAAGCGGACCGAGTTCTGCGACAGCGTGGCGAGTGCCGCGAGCGGCTGGTTCAGCTCGTGGGCGATGCCGGCGGAGAGCTGACCGATCACGGCGAGGTTCTCGGTGCGGATCAGCTCCTCCTGCATCGACTTGAGCTGGCGGTTCGCCTTGTCGCGCTCGTCGACCTCGGCCTTGAGGGCGGCGTTCGCCACCCGCAGCTCCGAGCTGCGCGCCTCGACCTTCCCCTCGAGGTCCTCGTAGGCGCGCTCCAGCGCCGCGCGCGCCGCGTCGCGCTCGATCAGGTAGTTGCGGAACACGTCGACGGCGGCCGCCATCCGGCCGATCTCGTTGGTGCCCTCGAGGCCGGCGACCGACACGGTGCGGTCGCCCTCGGCGAGACGCCGCATCGTCTCGGTGATCTGCTCGATCGGCCGGCCGATCGAGCGGACGACGATCACGACGAAGCCGGCCATCAGCACCAGCGCGAAGACGAACAGCGTCAGGTTCAGTCGCATCGCCTGCCGGAACGTGGCGACAGCATCGGCGCCGGAGCGGTCGGCGCCGCTGCTGTAGAACGCGATCGCCCGGTTGATCGCCGCGTAGACGGCGTCGAAGGCGAGCCGCGACGGGCCGTTGACGAGCGCCGCGATCTCGCCCGGCGAACGGCTCGAGAGGCCCTCGCGGATCAGGCGTTCCTCGCTCAGATAGACGTCCCAGGCCGCCATCGCGTCGGCGAAGCGCTGCGTCTCGACCGGATCGGAGAGACGCGACGAGAAGGCGCGGCTGAGCGCGGCGACGTCGCTGCGCCGCTGCTCGGCCGCGTCGAAGACCAGAGCGCGCTCCTCCAGCTCCGGCGTGAGAATGGCGCGGATGAAGCGGAGCCGGTGGCTCGCCATCACGTACTTGATCTCGGAGAGATCGTGCACGGCCGGCAGCCAGCGGGCGTAGAGGTCCCTGGTGGCGCGGTCGACGGTGGCGAGCGCATCGAGCGAGGACAGGCCGATCGCGACGAGCAGCAGGAGCGACAGCGCCATGGCGAGGATCAGGCGGGCGCGGATCGTGACGTGAGACAAGAGGCTCAAGGCGAATCTCCGGGGGTGACGCGGGCCGCGTCGTTCTGATCATCGCGAGGACAGGCCGCGCCGTCGACGTGCTGCCCTGCGGCGAAGATCGACGCCATCCCGAGTTCTACGCATCCGCGTGCGGCCGGCGCGTCTCCGCGCGAACGACTGCGACCGCGCAGATTTCCGGAATCTCGGAAATCGGCCCTCGGAACGATCCGAAGGACCGTCCCGACCGAGGTCCGCAGACATCCGGAGGCGCCGGAAATTATCACGTCGTCTTAACCACTTGGGAATCCCTCGCGCGGTGGCACGGCGATTGCGGAGTAGTCCGCGTCCGAGTGTTCGGGCGTCGTCGGAAGTCCTCGTGTCAGGTCCCGATCTGGTCGGACCGGCACGAGCGGGCAGCTCGATCCCGTGAGAATCGCGGTCGTTTGGAGGATGTCATGACGTTGCAGTTGGAAGGATCGCTGCCCGAGATGGCCGCGGTCGATCGGGCGAAGCCGCGCGGCACCTGGCTGCGCCAGTGGTGGAAGATCGTCGACACCAATATCGGCGTGGTGCCGCTGCCGATCTTCGTCGCGCTGGTCGGCATCATCGGCTACTACTCGTATATCGGAAAGCTGTCCGGCGAGATCACCATGGCGATCGGCATGCTGTCGGTGGGCGGCTTCGCCTGCGGCGAGCTCGGCAAGCGCATGCCGATCCTCAACAAGGTCGGCGCGGCGGCGATCTTCGCCACCTTCATCCCCTCGGCGCTGGCCTTCTATCATCTGCTTCCGGCCGAGGTGGTGCGGGTCACCACCGAGTTCTCGAAGCAGACCCAGTTCCTCTATCTGTTCATCGCCTGCATCATCGTCGGCTCGATCTTCGCGATGGACCGGCAGGTATTGATCAAGGGCTTCCTGAAGATCTTCATCCCGCTGGCGATCGGCTCGGTCGCGGCCGGCATCGTCGGCACCCTGGTCGGCGTCGCGCTCGGCAAGTCGGCCTACGAGACCTTCTTCTTCATCGTCGTGCCGATCATGGCCGGCGGCGTCGGCGAGGGCGCCATCCCGCTGTCGATCGGCTACTCCGAGATCCTGCACCAGCCGCAGGGCGAGATGTTCGCCACCGTGCTGCCCTGCGTGATGCTCGGCAGCCTCACCGCGATCCTGCTCTCGGGCGCGCTCAACACGATCGGCAAGCGCTATCCGCACCTCACCGGCGAGGGCCAGCTCCAGCCGGGCGTCGCGAACGACGTCGCGGCGACCGAGGAGCGGGTCGATCCCTCGACCATCGGCCCCGGCGTCGTCGCCGGCGCGCTGATCACTGCCTGCACGTTCTATCTGCTCGGCATGCTGGTCTACAAGCTCACCGGGCTGCCCGGCCCGGTCGCCATGCTGTTCCTCGCCGTCGCGATCAAGCTCGGCCGGCTGGTGTCGCCCAAGCTGCAGTCGGGCGCCGGCGTGGTTTACAAGTTCTTCCAGGTCGCCGTGACGTTCCCGCTCCTGTTCGCGGTCGGCGTCTCGATCACCCCCTGGGACAAGCTGGTCGCCGCCTTCAACTTCACCCACCTGGCCATCATCGTCTCGACCGTGGTGACCCTGATGGCGACCGGCTTCTTCGTCGGCAAGCGGATCGGCATGTACCCGATCGAGTCGGCGATCGTGAACGCCTGCCACTCCGGGCAGGGCGGCACCGGCGACGTCGCCATCCTCACGGCGGCGAACCGCATGGTTCTGATGCCGTTTGCGCAGATCGCCACGCGCATCGGTGGTGCTATCACTGTCACGCTGGTGCTGATCTTCCTGGCGCAGATCGTCTGAGGAGGCCCGAATCGGCGCGCCGCTCCGTGCGGTGCGCCGATTCTCCCGAGCGGGACACGGAGTTTCGCCGCAATGCGGCGGCACCACCCGCTCGATCGAGAGTGAATGCGATGACCGCCGAGCTGCAGTCCTACACGGTCGACCCGGCCCGCGAGCCGGACGAGCGCGAGGACATCCGGGCCTTCCTCGCCACCTGCGGGCTGGATTACGAAGCCGGCGTCCAGGCTTTCGTGGTGTTCCGGCGCGGCAATGCACTCGTCGCGTGTGCCGGGCTCGAGAAGAACATCGTGAAGTGTGCGGCGATCACGCCTCAGCTTCGCGGCGAATCGCTCGGTCTGACCCTGCTGACCGAGATCAGCCACGTGGCCCACGAGCGCGGCCACAGCCACCTTTTCCTCTACACGAAGCCCGACTGCGTCGACTTCTTCCGCGCCTGCGGCTTCTATCTGCTCGCCGAGGTGCCGGACCTCGTCGCCCTGATGGAGAACACGCCCATCGGGATTCGTACCTACTGCGATCGCCTGAAGCGGCTACGCCGGCCGGGCGCGAAAATCGGCGCCGTGGTGATGAACGCCAACCCGTTCACGCGCGGGCATCGTTATCTGGTCGAAGAGGCCGCCGCGGCCTGCGACTGGCTGCACGTCTTCGTCGTCGCCGAGGACGTCTCGCTGATCTCCTACCGGGATCGCTACGCCCTGGTCGCCGCCGGCATCGCCGACATCCCGCGCACCACGCTGCATCACGGCTCCGAATACATGGTGTCGCGCGCCACCTTCTCGGCCTATTTCCTCAAGGAGAAGGGGCTGGTCGAGAACTGCTGCACGGCGATCGACCTGCTGATCTTCCGCGAGCACATCGCTCCGGCGCTCGGCATCACGCACCGCTTCGTCGGGACGGAGCCGTTCTGCCCGACCACCTTCAAGTACAACGCCGACATGCGGCAGTGGCTGATGGGCGACGTGTCGCCGAGCCCGCCGGTCGAGATGGTCGAGATCGCGCGCACCGAATGCGACGCGACGCCGATCTCCGCCTCCGAGGTGCGCCGGCTGCTCGCCGCCGGCGACTTCGCCCACATCCGGCGGCTCGTGCCGCCCGCCACCCTTCAGCTCCTGGAAACCAAGTATCGCGCGCCGCGAACCTCCGCCGCCTGAGCGCCCGCCGAGGGTGCTCCCCCGCCGAAGGTTTGCCGACGGCGCGCAAAGCCGAAAGGACACCGCATGAAGATCGTGAGAGAGGCCCTGGCCGGGACGCTCGAGTCGAGCGACCTGATGGTCAGGATATCGCCGCGCGAGGGCGAGCTCGCCGTCGTGCTGCAGAGCGAGGTGGTTCATCAGTTCGGCGCCCAGATCGAGGCGGTCGTGCGCGACTGCCTGGCCAAGCTCGGCATCGAGGAAGGCCTCGTGATGATCGAGGACAAGGGCGCGCTCGACTGCGTGATCGCGGCCCGCGTCCAGACGGCGGTGTCGCGCGCCGTCGACGAATGGACCGCCGACTGGAGTGCCCTGTCATGACGCTTCGCCGCAGCATGCTGTTCCTGCCGGGCGCCAACGCCGCGATGCTGTCGACGGCGTTCGTCTTCAAGCCGGACACCATCATGTTCGATCTCGAGGACGCCGTCTCGCTGCGCGAGAAGGATTCGGCGCGCCTCCTGGTGTTCCATGCGCTCCAGATGCCGGTCTACCGGACCATGGAGACGGCGGTACGCATCAACCCGCTGTCGACGCCCTTCGGACTGAAGGATCTCGAAGCCGTGGTGCGGGCCGGCGTCGATGTCGTGCGGCTGCCGAAGACCGACACGGCCGACGACGTCCACGCGCTGGAGGCCGAGGTCGAGCGCATCGAGCGCGCCTGTGGGCGCGAGGTCGGGTCGACCAAGCTGATGGCGGCGATCGAGAGCGCGTCCGGCGTCGTCAACGCGGTCGCCATCGCTACCGCCTCGAAGCGGCTGGTCGGCATCGCGCTCGCCGGCTTCGACTACGTGATGGACATGCAGACCGAGCGCGGCGACGGCACCGAGCTGTTCTACGCGCGCTGTGCCGTCCTGCACGCCGCCCGCTTCGCCAAGATCGACGCCTTCGACGTGGTCTACTCCGACGTCAACGACGACGACGGGTTCCTCAAGGAGGTCGAGCTGATCAGGAAGCTCGGCTTCAACGGCAAGTCGCTGATCAATCCGCGCCAGATCGAGCTCCTGCACAACGCCTTCGCGCCGACCCAGGAGGAGGTCGACTACGCCCGCCGCGTCGTCGCCGCCGCCGAGAAGGGCGAACAGCAGGGCCTCGGCGTCGTCTCGCTGAACGGCAAGATGATCGATGCCCCGGTGATCCAGCACGCGCGCGTGGTGCTGCAACGCGCCGCGGCCTCCGGCGTCCGGCAGTGAGCGAGGACGAAGCCATGACCCACACCATCCAGAACCGCCTCGCCGGTTTCGCCCCGCCGACCGGCGTCCCGCTCTTCGGCGGCGTCGCCGCCGCCGCGCCCTGGCTCGCCGATCGCGAGGAAAAGCACGGCCGCAAGTTGGCGAAGTCGCTCGAGGACGCGATCCGCGCCTCCGGCCTGAAGAACGGGATGACCATCTCGTTCCACCACGCCTTCCGCGAAGGCGATCAGACGATCAACTTCGTCGTCGCCAAGCTCGCCGAGATGGGATTTCGCGATCTCACGCTCGCGCCGTCGTCGCTGCTGTCGTGCAACACGCCGTTGATCGAGCACATCAAGTCCGGCGTGATCCGGCGGATCTTCACGTCCGGCATGCGCGGCAAGCTCGCCGAGGCGATCTCCAACGGCCTGATGGACGAGCCGATCAACATCCATTCGCATGGCGGCCGGGTTCATCTGATGGACCGCGGCGAGATCGCGATCGACGTCGCCTTCCTCGGCGTCTCCACGGCCGATCCGTTCGGCAACGCCAACGCGGTGTCGGGCAAGTCGCGCTGCGGCTCGCTCGGCTACGCCATGGTCGACGCCGCCCGCGCCAGGACCGTGATCCTGCTCGCCGAGGAGATCGTGGCCTATCCCAACGCCCCGGCCTCGATCCGTCAGGATCAGGTCGATCTCGTCGTCAAGGTCGACCAGATCGGCGATCCGGCCAAGATCTCGGTCGGCGCGGCGCGCATCACGTCGAACCCGCGCGAACTGTTGATCGCGCGCTGGGCCGCCGACGTGATGGAGCACGCCGGCTGTTTCGAAGACGGCTTCTCGATGCAGACCGGCACCGGCGGTTCGGCCACCGCCACGGCCCGCTTCCTCGAGCAGAAGATGCGCCGCAAGGGCATCAAGGCGGGCTTCGCGCTCGGCGGCATCACCGGCTCGATCGTCGACTTGCACGAGAAGGGCCTCGTCGGCCGCATTCTCGACACCCAGAGCTTCGACGCGGTCGCCGCCGCCTCGCTCGGCAAGAACCCCGAGCACCTGGAGATCTCGACCAACTACTACGCCAATCTGACCGCCAAGGCCGCCTCGGTCGATCAGGTCGACATGGTGATCCTGTCGGCGCTGGAGATCGACCTCGACTTCAACGTCAACGTGATCACGGGCTCGGACGGCGTCATGCGCGGCGCCTCCGGCGGACACTCCGACACGGCGGCCGGCGCCAACCTGCCGATCGTCGTCGGCCCGCTGATCCGCTCGCGCATCCCGACCGTGGTCGAGCGCTGCACCACCGTGGTGACGCCCGGCGAGACGATCGGCGTGCTGGTCACGGATCACGGCATCGCCGTCAATCCGCGCCGGCCCGAGGTCGCCGAGCGGCTGAAGGCGGCCGGCCTGCCGGTCACCACGATCGAGGACCTCTACGCCCGCGCCTGTGCGCTGACCGGCAAGCCGCAGCCGATCGAGTTCCTCGACAAGGTCGTCGGGATCATCCGTTACCGCGACGGCTCGGTGATCGACGTGGTGCGTCAGGTGAAGGGATGACGCGCGACGCGAAGGCTCTCGCGGCGGACGATCGTCGGGCCGGTCCGGCCGTGACGATCGAGGCGATGCTGGCGGCGCGCGAGCGCCGCGTCGCCCGCCGTCGCGACGCCTTCGCCTTGCCCGACCGGGCGCTCGTCACGCTCTCGGTGGTGATGCCGGGGCCGGTGAAGGATTGCGAGCTGAGCCGCACGACGGCGACCGCCGCGCGCGACGCACTCGATCGGCTGTTCGCCGCCCGCGGCTTTTCCGCGACGACGCTCGCCGCCGAGAGCGGCCCGACCGGGCCGGAGGCGCTGATCGCGGTTGCGGCCGATCCGCGCGCCCTCAAGCGGGCGCTGGTCGAGCTGGAGGAGCTGCATCCGCTCGGCCGCCTGTGGGACCTCGACGTCGCCGCGCCCGGCGACCGGGCGGTGTCGCGCCGCGACCTCGGCCTGCCGCCGCGGCGTTGCCTCGTCTGCGACGCTCCGGCGCATGCCTGCGCCCGCTCGCGTGCGCATCCGCTCGATGCGCTGCTGACCGCGATGGAGGAGAGGATCGATGCCTGGCTCTGCCTTCCGGTCGAATGATATGATGCCTGGTGAACAGGCCGGTGCCGTCGAATTCCGCTCATCCCCGCGGAAGCGGGGATCCAGTGCCCAGGGGTGTGGCCCCTGGGTCCCCGCCTTCGCGGGGACGAGCGCAGAAATGGCCTCTCGCCTCGCCGGCTCGCTCACGGATCTCGTCGTCGAGGCGCTGCTGCGCGAGGTGTGGCTGACGCCGAAGCCCGGCTTGGTCGATCGCCGCAACACCGGCTCGCATCGCGACATGGACGTCGCGACCTTCGAGCGCTCGGCGGCGGCGCTGTGCCCCGGCCTTGCCGACTTCGTGATGCTCGGCATCGAATGTGCCGCCGTGCCGGCCGATGCCGTGCTCGCGCTGGCGCGTCCCGCCGGCCTCGCCTGCGAGCGCGCGATGCTTTGCGCGACCGGCGGCGTCAACACCCACAAGGGCAGCATTTTTGCCTTTGGGCTGCTGCTCACCGCGGTCGGCCGCCTGTGGGCCTCCGGTGATCCGGCCGCGGATCCGATCGACGCCGACGCGGTCTGCGACGAGGTCGCCCGCATCGCCGCCGGCATCGTGGCCCGCGAGCTGCGCCGGCCCGGCGAGCCGCGCACCGCCGGCGAGCGGCTGTTTCAGGCGCACGGCCTCACCGGCGCGCGGGGCGAGGCGCAGTCCGGCTTCGCCACGGTGCGGCACGGCGCCCTGCCGGTGCTCGCCCGCGCGCTCGCCGATGGCCGCGACGCGGACACGGCACTCGCCGCCGCCTTCCTGCATCTCCTCGCCCGCAACGCCGACACCAACCTGGCGGCCCGCGGCGGCATCGCGGGGTTGCGCTTCGCCCGCGCCGAGGCGGCGCGGGTCGAACGGGCCGGCGGCGTCGCGGCGCCCGATTTCGTCGCCCGCATGGAGGCGCTGGACGACGCCTTCATCGCCAGGAATCTCAGCCCGGGTGGCAGCGCCGACCTGCTCGCCGTCACCTGGACGCTGCATCGGCTCCCCCGGGTCCTGCGCAGCGGCCCGGCGCTGCGCTCGTATTGAAGCGGTCGCCCGGCCCGCCTATTGTCCGGGCGGGCGTCCGCCCGACGGATCAAGGCCTTCGGAGATGATCGCGTTCCTCTCGGGAGGCACCCGGGACATTCTCGTGCAGGCCGCGAGTCGCCTCGATCTCGTGCTCGTGCCGGGATTCAAGGATTCGGGTCCCGATCATTGGCAGAGCCTCTGGCAGGACGGCCTCCCGATCTTTCAGCGCATCGCCCAGAAGCGGTGGGACGACCCCGATATCGAGCTGTGGATCGCCGCCATCCTGCGCCTGCTCGGCGAGCGTCGTCGGCCGGCCGTGCTGATCGGCCACTCGCTCGGCGCGCTGGCGGCCGCCTGCGTCGCCGGGGACCGCCATCCGCAGGTCGCCGGGCTGATGCTCGTCGCCCCGGCCGAGCCGAGCCGCTTCGAGGCGGAGGAGCGGGTACCCGACGGGCCGCTCGGCGTGCCGGCCCTGGTGGTGGTCAGCCACAACGACCCGGTGATGCGCTTCTCGCGCGCCGAGCACTGGATCCGGACCTGGAGCGCCGTGCCGGCCGATCTCGGCGAGGCCGGCCACATCAACGCCGAGGCCGGGTTCGGCCCGTGGCCGCACGGGCTCGACCTGCTCGCCGCCCTCACCGGCATGGTGCGCTATTCGCCCGGGTGACGGTCCGGTGCGGCGACGGGCGATGACGCCCGCATCCGAGGGCTCGCGTTTCCACCCGGGCGTGATCCGGCGCCCCGTCGGCCGCGTATCCGAACCGGGACGTCGTGCGTTCCTCCGGGGAGCGTCGGGCGGATCGGGACGATGTCGATCGCGGCGCTATCGATCGGGACGGAATTGGTCGGGGTGGTGGTGCGCGCATGACACCGATGACCCATCACGAGATCCTGCGCCTCGTCGCGCCGTTCACGCGGCGCGGCCTTCGGCTCGACACGGTCGCGAGCGACCGACAGGCGCGTCGCCTGGTGTTCGTGCCGCAGCCCCCCGCGCCGGGTGCGGAGGACACCGATACGCCGACGCCGCCCGCGGACCGTTCCGGCGAACGCATCACCATCGTGCTCGACGCTCCCGAGACCGCCGAGGCACCGTGGCGTCTCGCCCGGGTGCTCGACGATCCGGCCGGCGTCACGGCGCGGCTCGAGACCGAAGGCCGCGATCTCGATGCGCTGCTCGACCGGCTCGATGCCGTCGCGCCGGAGCGGCACATCCGCACCGGCCCCGGCTGGGTCGTGGGCATGAGCTGGCGCCTCGATCCGAGCGACCGCGCGGCGGACACGCTGGTGCTCACCGACGGCGTCGCCCGGCTCGGTGACGGTGTTCTCGGCGACGTGGTGCTGACGCTGAAGATGCCGGCGCTGCGGCGCTATCTCGCCGACCTCGAGATCACGACCGTCGACGGTGGCCGGCTCGACCTCACCGAGGATCTGCTCGCCGTGCTCGGCACCGACTGGTCGACGCTGCGGCGCAACGGGAACAAATGGATCGGTACCCTGAAGCCGCACGGACGCGAGCCGGGTCGCAGCCGCGCCGCCGAGGCGGCGCTCACGACGACCGCGGCGCATCTCGCCCGCACCCTCGCCGAGCCGCCGAGCCGGTTCCACGCCCGGCTCTATCGGGCCCGCTGGGGCGTGGTGCTGCGTCGCGCCGTGCCGCTGCTCGTCAGCCTGCTCCTGCTGATCGGCACGCTGTTCCTCTCCAAGCTCGACCTCGACCAGAACTCCGGCCTGTGGATGGCGCTGTTCCATGCGCCGCCTCTGATGCTCGTCGCCTTCTTCTGCTTCCGCGAGATCCCGCGCATCGAGATCCCGCCGCTGCCGCGCGCTTCCGCGACGGCGACCTGGCGGCCCGGGGCGGGAACGGCCGCAGGCACCGGCCGCGACGGCGCCGCGGCGTCGACCGCGCCCGAGGCGTCGCGCGGCTGAGCGGGCGGTCCACACCATGCACGGCAATCCGCTGAACCTTCCGCCGGTCTCGATCGCCGCCGCCAAGGCGGCGCTGATCGAGCAATACGCCGACCCCATGCTGCGGCGGCGTGCTTCGATGCTGTGGGGCACGCGCGGCGTCGGGAAATCGTCGATCGTCCGTCAGGTCGCGGCGCATTACGGTGTGCCACTGGTCGACCTGCGGCTCACGACGATCGAGCCGGTCGACATCCGTGGCGCCATCTTCGCCGACGACACGCTGGCGAAGACCGTGTGGTTCCCGCCCGAGTTCCTGCCCGGCGCCGACCAGCCGGACGGCATCCTGTTCCTCGACGAGCTGACGGCGGCGGACCAGCGGCTCCAGATCTCGGCCTATTCGCTGATCCTCGACCGCCGCGTCGGAAACTATCGCCTGCCGGACGGCTGGCTGGTCGTCGCCGCCGGCAATGCGAGTTTTCACGGGGCGGTCAGCCACGACATGGGCACGGCGCTCGCCGACCGCATGTTCCACTTCAACATCCAGACCGTCATCGACGCCTTCCTGGCCTATGCGATCGAGCATCGCTTCGCCCCCGAGGTGATGGCCTATCTGAAGGTCCGGCCCGACAAGCTCGACGACACCCAGGCGCAGCTCGCCGCCGACCATCTGGTCGGCGCCAGCCCGCGCGGCTGGGAGGACATCTCCAACGTGCTGAAGTCCGGCCTCTCCGAGGCGGGCCGACGGCTGTTCGTGCAGGGTCGCATCGGCGCCGCCAACGCGGCCGAGTTCTTCGGCGTGCTGCGCGAGATTTCCGCGGGCGCCGACGTGGTTCGCCTGCTCGCCGCCGCGCCCGGCGCCGAGACGGCGGCGCTGCTGCCGAAGACGCTCGATGGGCTCTACGGGCTGATCTACGGGCTCTTGGCCGCGGCGACCGACGCCGTCGCGATGGCCCGCGCCGTCGCCATCGTCGAGCAGCTTCCCGACATCCGCGGGCCGGTGCCGTTGCCGATCCGCGAGGCCCAGACGCTCGCCATGGAGCTTTTGATGCAGAAGGCGCTCGCCGACGGCACCGAAGGGGCGATCCTCACGAGCGAAGCTTACGCACGCTACGACGCGCGCCGCGAGGACGAGCGGCGCCGCGACGGCACGGGCCGATGACGGCGGCTCCGTCGGGCGCGGCTCCGTCTGACGCCGTCCCGGCCGACGCGCCGGCGCTTTACGAACATCGCGGCACGCGCGCGATCCAGCGCATGGTGGAGTTCGCGCCGTCGACCGGCGGTCTCGCGCTGTGGGTGCGGCATCACGATCTGCCCGCCAACAGCCCGGCGCCCGTCGTCCACACCGATGGTGACGCGGTCTTCTACGGCGCCGACTTCGCGAGCCTGCCGCTTGCGCAGCAGACGGGACTCGTCGCTCACGAGGTGCTGCACATCGCGCTGCGCCATCCGCAGCGCTTCGTCGACCTGCAGCGGCTCGTCGGCGACGTCGATCTCGAGCTGTTCACGATCTGCGCCGACGCGATCGTCAACAGCACGCTCGATCATCTCGCCTGGCTGGAGCTGCCGCCCGGCGCCGTGACGCTCGA
>NZ_NHSK01000034.1 GCF_016653355.1 Rhodoplanes elegans
GCGAGGGCACGTGCGGGGCCTCGACCGCGCTGCCCGCGGCCGGGGCTTCGGCCGATGCGTCGGCGGAGGCGGTGCCGAAGCCGGCGGCGTCGGCGGCGGACGCCTGCGACTCGGGCGCCTCGGCGGCGGCTGCATCGGAGGCGGATGGCTCGGAAACGGATGGCTCGGAGGCGGGCGCCTCCGGCACCGGCTCGCTCGCCACCCGGTCGTCACGATGGGGCGGGCGCTCGGCCGGGATCTGGCGGGCGCCCGAGCGGGCGGCGGCGCGGCGGTCGGCTTCGGCCTCGGCGGCCCGGTGGGCGCGCTCCTCCTCGTCGATCAGCATCTGCCGGTCGGCGACCGGGATCTGGTAGTAGTCCGGGTGGATTTCGCTGAACGCCAGGAAGCCGTGGCGGTTGCCGCCGTAGTCGACGAACGCGGCCTGGAGCGACGGCTCGACCCGCGTCACCTTGGCCAGGTAGATGTTGCCTCGCAGCTGCCGGCGGCTCGCCGACTCGAAATCGAATTCCTCTACGCGGTTTCCACGGAGCACGACGACCCGGGTCTCTTCCGGGTGGGTCGCGTCGATGAGCATCTTATTCGCCATGTCGGTGTCTCGTTGCGGCGCGGCCGCGCGCGATCCGGTCCACCCGCGGGACCGGGATCAAGCATCGGACGTTGCGCGCCGAAGGGGGGGTGGAAAGCAGGAACGACACGAAGCGCGAGTCGCGGTCCGCGGGAGGACGGGAGCGCCGGCGCTCTTTCACAGCGCCCGGCAATGTGCTCCTCGTTCAGTGTCCCGGACATCGGCTCCGAATCCTGGGGTGCTGGGCCACGCGCCGTGGCCGTGACGGGTCTTACGGGCTGAGGGTGTCTCGCGTGAACGTCCGATCGGATCGCAAACGCATCGAATCGTCCTTCGAAGGCGGCGGCCTCTCGCGGTGGACCCGCTGCAAGCCTCGCGCTGCAGGCCCTTCGCTGCAAGCCTCTCGCAAGCAAGCCTCTCGCGACCGTTTTCGCGATCCGCCGTGCGGGGCGACGGCGAAAACGGTGGACGGACCTTCGAGGGTTCCGGACGCCGAAACAGGAGCGTTCGGACTCTCTCGATCCACCAGCAGCTCTTATTAAGGCGCGTCATGCCCTATTGGCAAGCCGCATGCGTGTCACGGAACTGCGAGGGCGGGGCGGGAATCGCTTGATGATCAGCCAGTTGCCTCGCGGACAGGCAGTCGGGTGCCGGACACGGGCCGGCGCCGCCCCGAGAAAGCCCACGTTAACCGTCAGACATTATTCGGGAAGCAGCACGGGGAGGCATGCGGCGGTGGGACGGGGACTGGCCCTCGCCTTGGCGATTGCCGTCGTTGTCGGCGCATTGCACGCCCCCGTTGCACGGGCGGCGGAGCCGCCGCGCGCCCCGGGCTCGGCGATCCCGGCGACGGTTCCGGACTTCCCGGTCGCCACCGATGCGCGCCTCGCCGGCGACGCCGGGCAGACCCGATTCGTCGTCGACCTGTCGAAGACCATCGAGGTGCGGGCGTTCACGCTCGCCGACCCCTACCGGGTCATCGTCGACATGCCGCAGGTGACGTTCCAGCTTCCGGCCAAGACCGGCGAGCGGGCCCGCGGCCTGGTCAAGGCGTTCCGCTACGGCCTCGTGATGCCGGGCGGCTCGCGCATCGTCATCGACACCACCGGCCCGGTGCGGGTCGAGCGCGCCTTCGTGCTGGAGCCGGCCGACGGGCTGCCGGCCCGCCTGGTGCTCGACCTCGCCGCCGTCGACCGGGCGACCTTCCTGCGCGCCGCCGCGATCGACAACCGGCTGCCGCGCGAATCGCGCCGCAGCGAGCCGGACGCCAAGCAGAACGGCGACCCGCGCCCGATCGTCGTCGTCGACCCCGGGCACGGCGGCATCGACAACGGCACCCGGGCGCCGAGCGGCGAGGAGGAGAAGACCATCGTCCTCGCCTTCGGGCTGATGCTGCGCGACAAGCTCGAGCAGACCGGCAAGTACCGGGTGGTGATGACCCGCTCCGACGACCGCTTCATCCCGCTCGGCGAGCGGGTGCGCTTCGCCCGCAGCCGCGAGGCGGCGCTGTTCATCTCGATCCACTGCGACGCGCTCGCCCGCCGCGACGGCGGCGCCGAGGGGGCGACCATCTACACGCTGTCCGAGCACGCCTCCGACGCCGAGGCCGGGCGGCTCGCCGAGGCCGAGAACAAGGCCGACGTGATCGCCGGTGTCGACCTCTCGGCCGAGCCCGACGACATCGCCGACATCCTGATCGACCTCGCCCAGCGCGAGACCAAGAACTACTCGAACCAGTTCGCCCGCACCCTGGTGGGCGAGCTGAAGTCAGCCGCCAAGCTGCACAAGCATCCCTTGAAGTCGGCCGGCTTCCGGGTGCTGACCGCCCCCGACGTGCCCTCCGTGCTGGTCGAGCTCGGCTACGTATCGAACAAGACCGACCTCAAGCTGATGACCTCCGACGCCTGGCGCGCCAAGGCGACCGAGTCGATCGTCCGCGCCGTCGACGCCTTCTTCCAGCCAAGGCTCGCCACCCCGGCCGGCGAAGCCAAGGCCGCGGGCGGCGTGGGGAGTGGAAACTGACGGGACGATTTCGCGATCGCGATTCGTAGCCTGGATCGAGCGCAGCCAAATCCGGGACCGGCGCGAGACGTCGGTTGACGGAGGATTCTGGGTGCGCCACGTTCGACCCCGAGCTACGGGGCAGCGACAGGCTGCCGTCACAATTCTTATTCTTATCGTCGCAATTCTGCTGCTGGTCGTGCAATTGATTGGCTGTTATTGCCTCGGCTCAGGCCATCGGCAATAAGGTTATAGCTTGATTATGAAACTGGCTGGCCTTGAGGCGATTAAAATGGGCTCAGGCGAAAATACAGAAGCTTGGCCGATGCGGGTCAATATCCCGTTGTTGGACAATACCAAAACGAAAGCGGTTATCGAAATTCGGCCTGGCATCACCACGCTGGTCGGGCCGAATGGCAGCGGAAAGACGCGCGCTCTGCGCACAATAAAAGACGCGCTGAAGTCCGCAAGCACCGTCGGGATTTATGGGCGTAAGATACATTTCCTTGCAGCCGGCCGCAGTAGTCCGCTCGAACACTATCGCGCTTCCATTGGGAGTCCGCATGGGCGCAGTGATTCTGATGCGGCGGTTGGCCACATTAGCTACCGGAGTCAGTGGTGGGATTTCGAGAGTGTGACAGGAATCCTGCTTGCACTCGACACCCGCGCGGACCTGCGGCTCAAGGTCGAGGCGCGTCTGCAACAGTTATTCGATCGCAGCGTACAACTTTCCTGGTCCCAGGACGGTCTCAACGTCCGAATCTCTCCGATGGCCGGAGGTCGGGCCTATGCCGCCAATCACGAAGCCAGCGGCATCCTTCAACTCGTGGCGCTTCTGGCCGCTATCCATAACGATGAGATCGGTGCCTTGCTAATCGACGAGCCCGAGATCTCGCTGCATCCGCAGCATCAGGCGTTTCTGCTTGAGGAAATGGAGAAAGTCGCGGGCGACCCATCCGATCCCGTGAAAAAGCTTGTCGTGATCGCGACCCATTCGACTTCGCTGCTCCCGCTTCGGAGAATTGGCGAGCTGCCCAGCATCGTGTTCTTCAACTCGGCTAGTCAATCACCGGCGCAAGTTTCCGAAGATGCCTCCATCCTCAAGCGCGCGAAGCTGACAGCTGTGATGGCCAGGCTGAGCACCACCCATCGCATGGCGATGTTCGCCGAACGTGTCTTGCTGGTCGAAGGGCCGAGCGATGAGATCGTCGTCACGCAGCTCGCGCGCCGGCTCGACATGCGACTGCTGGCTCGCAACGCACAGATCGTGCCGATCACCGGCAAGGGTGAATTTGGCGAAGCGGTGAAGCTGTTTCGTCTCATGAACAAAGAGGTCGCCGTGCTCGCCGATCTTGATGCGCTGACGGACGACAATAGCCTAGTCTGCCTCTTCAGCGAGTTGCCAAATGCAGTGGCGCTTGCCGATCGGCTGGGACGGAAGAATCTGTCCGACCTCGACCGCGATCTACGCGACGCCTTGGCGGAGTTTATGAGTGAGCACCAGAGCGCAGTCGATGCGGCGGCGGAGTCTTATCCTGATTGGTCGAGCAAGCAGGCTAGCGCGCTAACCAAACGCCGGGTAACATTGGCGCGTGTGTTGATCGATCCAGCTAGCTTTGGGAATGCTGCGGCCGATGAAGCGGGCAGGCTGCGGACCAAATACGATGCCTTACTAAAGGCGCTTGGCGAACTTGGATGCTTCTTCCTGCAACGCGGCGCAATCGAGAACTACTATCACACCGACTCGACGGATCGTAGCAAGCCCGATCGCGCGGCCGAGGAGGCCGCGGGATTCGACGGCCGCGACCCCGACAGTCTGACGCGGCACTATGCGGATGTCATAACAGCGCTCGCGCATATCGCGCCGAACCAGCGCGTTGACGAGGATCTGCTTTTGCGCCCGAAGCTGGGTGCGGTCTTGACGGCAGCATTTCTCAGCATGAATCGTGGAAGCTCGGATGAGCAGCTTAACTCAATCGCAAGCACGACAATCGGCGCTGATGCTGAGGTATTCAGGTTATCAAATTGCTCGAACGAGGAAATGCGGCTCAGAGTCGATATCGCTTCCCCGCTGTTTAAGCGAGATACGTTTCCTTTCGAGCTTGGGCGTGATGATAATACGAACGTCATCGTTCCCGGAAAGCTGCCGGGAATCGACCGATAATGGTAGGCTCGTCGGAAAAGAGTGTTGGATTCTCCGCCGCGATGCCGGCGAAAAGAGTGTTGAATTCTCCGCCGCGATGCCGGCCCAGATCTCGAAGAGATCGGCTTCGGCGCGCGGCGTGAGAAGGACGTTAGCCACGGGCCGGGAGCTTGCCCTTGAAGTCGGCGAGGAGGCTCTCGGTGTCCACGGCGCGGGGTGGACCGCTGGCCTTGCCGTCGTCGTAGGCGTGCTTCAGCCGGGCCAGTTCCATGGCGCGGGACTCTTCGCGTTGTTCCCACAGGCGCAACGCGTCGCGGACGACGTCGCTGGTCGAGGCGTAGGCCCCCGACTCGACGGCCTCCTCGACCTTCCCGGCCTGCCGCCGGGAGAGCGAGACAGTCAGAGTGCGCATGTCGGTTGCAGGCTCGGCCATGATTTTATTATGGGGCGACCGAGAAGGCGTAACAAGTTTTGCCGTTTCGTCGCTTCGTAGTTTCGTAGCCCGGATCGAGCGCAGCGAGACCGGGGAGCGGGGCGCCCCGCGGCGGACGGAGGATCCCGGGTTTCGCTGCGCTCAACCCGGGCTACCGGCCGGACGGAGGCCTCCGAGCCCCTCCGAGCCTCAGTTTGACCATAAAACCGGGCGACCTACGGGCGGCACGACGGGTGGATTCCGCCCGGGCGGACGGCGGTTCGCGGCAAGCGGGTCCGGCAGGGCCGGGCGCGGTACGGGCGACACGGCCGGCTGCGGCAGCGCCAGTGGGGATTGGGGCGATGCGATTGATGCTGCGGTTCTTCGGCTTCCTGTTCACGCTCGGGACCATCGTGTTCCTGGTGGGGATCGCGGCCGCCGCCGGGATGATCTGGCACTTCTCCAAGGACCTGCCCGACTACACCCAGCTCCAGGAATACGAGCCGCCGGTGATGACCCGCGTCCACGCGGTCGACGGCGCGCTGCTCGCCGAATACGCCCGCGAGCGCCGGCTCTATTTGCCGATCCAGGCGATCCCCAAGCGGGTGATCAACGCCTTCATCTCGGCCGAGGACAAGAACTTCTACGAGCACGGCGGCCTCGACTTCACCGGCATCGCCCGCGCCGGCCTCCTGTTCGTCCAGAACATCGGCTCGAGCCGCCGCCCGCAGGGCGCCTCGACCATCACCCAGCAGGTCGCCAAGAACTTCCTGCTCACCAACGAGGTGTCGTTCGACCGCAAGATCAAGGAGGCGCTGCTGGCGCTGAAGATCGAGCGGGCCTACTCCAAGGACCGCATCCTCGAGCTCTATCTCAACGAGATCTATCTGGGCTTCTCGGCCTACGGGGTCGCGGCCGCCTCGCTCCTCTACTTCGACAAGTCGGTCAACGACCTGACCGTCGCCGAGGCCGCCTATCTGGCGGCCCTGCCGAAGGCCCCCTCGCAGCTCCACCCGTTCCGCCAGCGCGACCGCGCGGTCGAGCGGCGCAACTACGTCATCGACCGCATGGTCGAGAACGGCTACGTGACGGCCGCCGACGGCGAGGCCGCCAAGAAGACCCCGCTCAACGTCACGCCGCGGCCGACCGGCGCCCACATCTTCGCCGGCGAGTACTTCGCCGAAGAGGTGCGCCGCGAGATCGTCGAGAAGTTCGGCGAGAAGCGCCTCTACGAGGGCGGCCTGTCGATCCGCACGACGCTCGATCCGAAGCTCCAGGTGATGGCCCGCAAGGCCTTCACGGACGGCCTGGTGCGCTTCGACGAGGGGCTCGGCTGGCGCGGCCCGGTGACCAAGATCGACGTGACCGGCGACTGGGGCCCGCGGCTCGCCGACGTGCGCGCCCTGAGCGACGTCGCGCCGTGGCGTCTCGCCGTGGTGCTGGAGACGGCCGACCAGGCGGCCCGCATCGGCCTGCAGCCCGGCCGCGAGCCGGGCGGCGCGGTCAAGCGCGAGCGCGAGGTCGGCATCCTGCCGCTCGACGGGCTGAAATGGGCCAAGGCGACCAGCGGA
The DNA here is from genome assembly GCF_016653355.1 of Rhodoplanes elegans. GTDB lineage: Bacteria > Pseudomonadota > Alphaproteobacteria > Rhizobiales > Xanthobacteraceae > Rhodoplanes > Rhodoplanes elegans. Next base: position 6,693 of record NZ_NHSK01000034.1, read on the forward strand.
CCGGCGCGCGGCAAGGCGGTCGCCAAGACCTCGCAGGTGCTGGAGCCGGGCGACGTCGTCTATGTCGAGCCCGTCGCCGGCAAGGACGGCCAGTTCCGCCTGCGCCAGATCCCCGAGATCTCCGGCGCCATGGTGGTGATGGACCCGGTGACCGGCCGCGTCGTCGCGCTGGTCGGCGGCTTCTCGTTCGACCAGAGCCAGTTCGACCGCGCCACCCAGGCGATGCGTCAGCCCGGCTCGTCGATCAAGCCGCTGGTCTACGCCGCCGCGCTCGACAACGGCTACACGCCCTCGACCATCGTGGTCGACGCCCCGATCGAGATCGACCAGGGCCCCGGCATCGGCGTGTGGCGGCCGGAAAACTACTCGACCGGCAAGTATTACGGCCCGCAGACGCTGCGCTTCGGCATCGAGCATTCGCGCAACGTCATGACGGTGCGGCTCGCCCAGGACATCGGCATGCCGCTGGTGGCCGAGTACACCAAGCGGTTCGGCGTCTACGACCACATGCCGCCCTATCTCTCCTACGCGCTCGGCGCCGGCGAGACGACCGTGATGCGGATGGTGACGGCCTATTCGATGGTCGCCAATGGCGGCCGCCGCATCACCCCGACCCTGATCGACCGCATCCAGGACCGCACCGGCAAGACCGTCTACCGGCACGACCAGCGCGAATGCCGCGGCTGCGAGGCCGACGGCTGGCAGAACCAGCCGGAGCCCGGCCTGATCGACCGCCGCGAGCAGGTGCTCGACCCGATGACCGCCTACCAGATCACCTCGATCATGGAGGGCGTGGTGCTGCGCGGCACCGGCAACGCGGTCGCCGCGGTCGGCAAGCCGGTGGCCGGCAAGACCGGCACCACCAACGACGAGAAGGACGTGTGGTTCGTCGGCTTCACGCCCGAGCTCGCGGTCGGCGTCTATCTCGGCTACGACAAGCCGCGCCACATCGGCCGCGGCGCCTCGGGCGGCCACATGGCGGCGCCGATCGTGCGCGACTTCCTGAAGGTGGCGCTCGCCGACAAGGCGCCTGTGCCGTTCCGGGTGCCGCCCGGCATCAAGCTGATCCGCATCGACGCGGCGAGCGGCACGCGCGCCGGGCCTGGCACCACCAAGGCGATCCTCGAGGCCTACAAGCCCGGCACGGCGCCGGCCGAATCGACCGCCTATGCCGGGACGCTCGGCCCCGACGGCCAGCCGCTCGGGGTGACGCCGGAGGTCGACCGGGCGGTGCGCACCGGCACGGGCGGGCTGTACTGAGCCGCCGCGTCGCGGCCGCGCGTCCGACCCGCGGGTCCGCCGGCAAGCGCCTCCGCAGGCAACAAAAAACCCCCGCCGAAGCGGGGGTTTTTCGTTGGAGGTCTCGGCGGGGGTGTCGAGCGGGGGTGTCGAGGTTTCGACCCGAGAGGCGCTCCTGGGGGGTCGGATGCCGTCCGGGCAGCGAGCCGGCCGGCGCGCGAACCCTGGTTCACTCCTGGATGAACGGATAGCGCTCGGCCGCCTCGCGGCGCATCCGCGAGACCTCGGCGAAGCTGCGACGGACTTCGCCGAAAACGGCCTTCACGGTCGCGACGGCGCGCGACACGGCACCGTCGGTGGCGGGACGGGTCGGGATGGCAAAGTCGGTCATGGTCGGCTCCTCGAATTTCTGAGCAGCGGTTCACCGCTGTCTGTCTCGTCTGATATGGCCGTCCGAGGGCGGTTGAAAAACCCCGCCTTCGCACATGCACATTTGCCGCAAGTTCAACAATCCGCGGGTATTCGTCTAATTCCTGGTCTCGAACCGGCCTAATCCACCCGCGCGTCCTCAAGTCACCGCAGGCCCAGCACCGCGACGAATGATTGCGGGCCGCCGTGAGGTGCCGAGTTCCGAGTTCGGTTTCGCGGGCGTTCTCGAACAGGTCCGAGAATCTACGCGGCATCCGGGCCGGCGGATCACGCCGGCCCGGCCCGCCGGTCAGGTTTCGACGAAGGGATAGCGGCGCTGGGCGTCCGCCCGCATCGCCTGGGCCTCGCGCAGCACCTCGAGCATCGAGCCGACGCCGGCGATGGCGCGGCCGAGCAGCGTGGCCTTGTGGGGGCGGGTGGGGGTGGAGCCGGGCTTCGAATTATGAATCACTTTTTTAAGCGCTCCTGATCGCAGTTCGTTCATCGGTCCCCGAAAGCACCGCCTCTCGGCGTGTCCGGGGTCGCTGTGTCTCTCATTATGTGATATTGCGGCGCAGCAATGGCAAGGATTCGAATAAGATTTTATTGATTAATTTTCGGTTGCGATGCGAAATTCTCGAACTTGGGAACTGCTCTGAAGAAGTGAATCAAAAATACAGCGCGCGCTGACGAGCCTTGCGCCCGGGATCGCGACAATGTGCGCGCGGGCCTGGACCGCCGGGGTTGCGTGCCGACCGAACGGTCGGCACCGTGCCCAGGGGGGCGGTCCGTGAACCTTGCGGGGAGACCCATGGGATTCGTCTTGGCACGCCTCCTTGTCCTCCTGGCCGGCTGGGCGGCGGCGTTCGCCACCGCGCTCACCGCCTCGGCCCTCATGTCGACACCGCGCCTCTCTGTCTTCCTCGTCTCCGGCGGCCTGTGGACGGCCGCGATGCTGCTCGACTGAGCCGGGCGCCGGCGCGACTCGCCGCCACGACGCCCGGGGCGGCGCGTCGCCGTGCGCCGCGTTGCCGCGCAGGAGTGCCGCCGCGCGGGTTGTGCCGCCGCGCGGGTTGCGCCGGAACGCCCGGGCCGCTACATGCGGCACCGGCATTCGAGACGACGCCGCGGCCGGCCGGTCGCGGCGGCTCCATGAGGTCCGTGGCCGGCGACGGCCCGGCGGCCTGAAACGGCCGGGGCCGGGAACGGCCGGGAAGGTGGCTGGCGATGCGCGCGGAAACCGTGTCCGTGGTGGAAGAGATCAAGCAGTCGGTCGGGCTGCTGAGGAGGCATCTTTGACTTCGACAAGGCCCGCGCGCGCCTTGCGGAGCTGAACAAGCTCGCCGAGGATCCCGATCTCTGGAACGACCCGCAGAAGGCCCAGCGCCTAATGCAGGAGCGCACCAGCCTGGAAGACAGCCTCACCGCGATCGGCCGCATCGAGCAGGAGCTCGACGACCAGATCATGCTGATCGAGCTCGGCGAGTCCGAGAACGACGCCGGCGTGATCGGCGAGGCCGAGGCGGCGCTCGCCGGCCTCAAGGCCGAGGTCGACCGCCGCCAGCTCGAGGCGCTGCTCTCCGGCGAGGCCGATCCCAACGACACCTATCTCGAGGTGCATGCCGGCGCCGGCGGCACCGAGAGCCAGGACTGGGCCAACATGCTCTTGCGCATGTACACGCGCTGGGCCGAGCAGCACGGCTACAAGATCGAGTACCTGGAAGAGACCGAGGGCGAAGAGGCCGGCATCAAGTCGTCCACGGTCATCATCAAGGGCCACAACGCCTATGGCTGGCTGAAGACCGAGCGCGGCGTGCACCGGCTGGTGCGCATCTCGCCGTTCGATTCGAACGCCCGCCGGCACACGAGCTTCGCCAGCGTCGACGTCTATCCGGTGATCGACGACCGCATCGTCATCGACGTCAAGGAGTCGGACGTGCGCACCGACACCATGCGGTCGGGCGGCGCTGGCGGCCAGCACGTCAACAAGACCGAATCGGCCGTCCGCCTCACCCACATCCCGACCGGACTGGCGGTGGTCTGCCAGGCCGAGCGCTCGCAGCACAAGAACCGGGCGACCGCCTGGAACATGCTGCGCGCCCGCCTCTACGAGATCGAGCTGAAGAAGCGCGAGGCGGCGGCCGTGGCCGAGTTCGAGGCCAAGACCGATATCGGCTGGGGCCACCAGATCCGGTCCTACGTGCTGCAGCCGTACCAGATGGTGAAGGATCTGCGTACCGGCGTGCAGACCTCCGACACCGGCGGCGTGCTCGACGGCGACCTCGACCGCTTCATGGAGGCGACGCTCGCCCAGAAGGCGTTCGGCGGCGGGCCGGAGCAGGTCGAGGACGTGGAGTAGGGGGCGGCTCCGCCCCCTCTCGGGCCGCGCAGCGATGCCGGCCGCCGCCGCAGCGGTCGCCCGCGGGCGACCCTTGCTGGCGCGAAATTTGCTCTTTTCACCAACGTGCTCTAGAATTTTACGAGTCGGAAACCATTTCCGGGCTCGCGGTGATTCGTTTTCGTTCCAGCCTCCTCACGGCGGCGGGACAGCGTGCCCAGAGCTCCGGTGAGGAGTGTCCGGCGTGCGGGTGGCCTCGTGGCCGCGTTCCGCCGGCGTCGTGTTCCAGTCGCCGCATGCGTTCACGTCGCGGGATCGACGGCGTTCGTCGACCCGCGTCGCAGCCAGATGTCGCGTGAGCAGGTCGCGTGAGCGAACAGCGCCGTCCCCGGTTCGAGGTCCGGTCGGCGACGAAGCCTCGCAGCAGGAAGAGACTTCAGCCTCGAAAGTGGACTGCCGTCCGAACCGCCCGCGGCGTGTCGGCGGATCGCGTGGGAGCGCCGCGTCGCGCGTCCTCTGCCGACGGGCAGGTCGCCCGGCAGACGCTCCTCACGGAGTCCCCGAGAACGGGACTTGGGCGATTGGGACTTGGACCGTCCTGGCCAGGAGGGTGGATGTCCAGCGCGAGAATCACGTCCGCCGGCCTGGCGGACACCGAAACCCTGCTGAACCTGCTGTCGCGCAAGGGCGCGGTCCGGGGCGAGCTGCAGCGGTCGTCCGGCTCGACCGAGCACGGGCAGGGCTTCCTGCCGGCCACCGGCGGCGCCACGGACATCAACGGGCCGGGCAGCGCCGGCAAGTATTCGCTCAGCAGCGAGACGATGGCGTTCCTGCTCACCGTCCAGCAGACCTCGGGCGACCCGGCCGGCGGCGCGCGGGGGCGCGGCCGCGGCGGCGCCGCCGATGGTCGGATCGACCAGGTCTTCCGCGCGATGGACACCGACGGCGACGGCCGCATCGGCCGGGCCGAGTTCGTCTCCTTCATCGAGGCGCGTGGCGGGACGGCGAGCTTCGCCGATCGCATGTTCACCAAGATCGATGCCACGGCGCAGGGCTTCATCACCCGCGACGGCATGGCGGCGGCGGTGCGTCAGTCGGCCGAGGCGGCCGAGGCGACGCTCGGGACCGACGAGCGCCGGCCGCCGTTCTCGGCCTCGGCGTGAACCGGACAGGCGTGAGACCGCCGGCGCTGCCACGCTGACGCGACCGTCGCCGCGACCACTCCCGCGCGTCCGCCGACGATGACGCCGCGGCGCCTCGACACTCTCCGAAACGCATTTCCGGGCCGCCCGGCTGTCGCGGTCTGCCGGAACATCCGCTCCCGCCCGTATAAGCCCCGTACACGCTCACGCGGACGATCCTCGCGGGGCCGGCACGACGCCTGGAGCGCGGCCGGCGGCGGCGGCGACGTGCGCCTCGGGAGAACCGGATGTCCACCACCAGCAGCACGACCGACACCACGAGCCTATGGTCGCTGATGCAGCTCCTGCAGGCGAGCAGCGCGGCCGGCGCCGCGGGCGCGTCGTCCACGACGTCCACGTCCGCGACGTCCGGCAGCACGTCGGGCGGCGCGAGCTTCCTCGACATGCTGGGCGAGGCGGGCGACGCCCCGCCGCCGCGCGAGGACGACCGCAGCGCCTCCTCGGGGTCCGGCAACGGTCTCGGCGGCGACGTGATGGCGATGCTGATGATGCTGCAGCAGGTGTCCGGCTCGGCCGGGACGACGGCGTCGAGCGGATCGACCGCGACCGACTCGCAAGGCGTCGCCGCGATCGGGGCGCCGCCTCCGCCGCCGCCGCCCGGCGGCCCGGGCGGGGAGGGGGGTGTCGACGGCGCCGCCTCCGATATCGTCGCGGCCCTCGACACCGACGGCGACGGATCGGTGTCGCAGAGCGAGCTGGAGAGCCTCGCGACCGCGAGCGGCGACACGACCGAGACCGCCGACAGTGTCTTCGCGTCGCTCGACGGCGACGGAGATGGGGCGGTCAGCCAGGACGAGCTGTCACGCAGCCTGAAGGCGATGCTCGACACCGTTGCGGCGTCGATGGTGTCCGGCAGCGACACCCGGAACAGCGTCGCTCGGAGCGCCTGATCCGGCATCGCCTCGTGTCCCGGCCGCGGCGCGAGGCGCCACGAACCGGGCACGCGGCACCTCACTGTGTCACGCCGCCTGGGCGCCGAAGCCGGCGGCCTCGATCGCCTCGACCAGCGCCGCCGGTGCCGCCGAGGTCGCCGCCTCGACCCGGCCGCTGCCGAGGTCGATCGTCACGTTGGCCTGCGGATCCTGCGCCTTGATGATCCGCTCGACCGCGCGGACACAGCCGTCGCAGGTCATCCCGGTGACATTCAACGTAACCATGGTGCTCTAGACCTTTCCTCGTGTCGTTACCTGGGGCGCCACGACCCGCGCGGCAAGAGTTGCTGTGGCCGGATGACGGCATATCGACAGATTTCGTCCCGACGCGCTTGCACCCCCCGGCACGGTTGTCGAGAGTGTGAGCTGGCGCGGCGAATCACCTTGATATCCCGCAACCTGTCTCGGTGTTCTCGGAGCTCGTAATGGCCCGCGTCGGTGCCGTCTTCGTCGGCCTGTGCATGGCGCTGATCGCCGGTTCGCTCGGCACGCTCATGTACCTCTATGTGGGCACCAACGCGGCCGAGACGGCGATCGTCACGCTGGTCGCCTTCACCGGGCTCGCCGTCTACAACGCGGTCGCCCTCAAGGCGCGCGACCGCGGCGGCGACGCCACCGGCTCGCTCGTCGATCTGTCGCGCGGCACCACCGACCTCGCCCGCCAGGTGCTCGACCTCGGCCGCCGCGTCGCCACCATGGAGTCGCGCCTCGACGGCGTCCTCGACCGGGTCGGCGAGGCGGCGAAGCCGCTGTCCGACGAGCTGGGCGAGCTCGGCGCGCTCCTCAGCCAGCTCGCCGAGACGGTGGCCACCCACGACACGCTGCTGCGCTCCGGCGCCCCGGGCAGCCCCTACAAGGGCGGCCCCGCCGGCGCCGGAGCGCAGCA
>NZ_NHSK01000035.1 GCF_016653355.1 Rhodoplanes elegans
TCACGGGCCGCGGCGGCGCGGCCTTCGGCGGCCGCCCCTGCGATGCCGGTCGCGTCCGCCGATTGGCGGCCCCGCCCGCCCAGCCAGCGACCTATCCTGTCCGGCCGATCGCGGCTCCCCGGGCGGCCGCCGGGACGCAACTGCCGAAGACGGTGCGGTGCCATCGCGCCCCGCACCGGCCGGTCCGACGCCCGGTTCCGGGCCGACGGCCGGACGCGGGGGAGAAGCCCCTCCGCGGCGCTTGCGCCGCCCCGGGGCTTGTGGCATGGAACCGCGTCGCCGGCGACTGCGTCGCACCGTGTCGCACCGCCCGCGCGAGCCTGATGCTGCCGTAGCTCAGTGGTAGAGCACTCCCTTGGTAAGGGAGAGGTCGACAGTTCAATCCTGTCCGGCAGCACCAGCGATTTTTTACATAAATTCAGATACATACCAACGCCGGCCGCTGCTCGCCTCGATGACGGCCGTGTCGTGCCGTGATAGCCGCGGCGCTTCTCGTTCGGGATGCCGTGGATGTCGCTCAATGTGTTCGGATTTGGCTGCGGGACGCTGACCGCGGAGTTCGCGCGGGTGATGGAGGGCGGCGAAGGCCACGTCACGATGCCGATCCCGGCTTTTCTGATCGAGCATCCGAAAGGCCGCGCCGTGTTCGACACCGGCTTGAATCCCGCGTGCCAGCATGACCCTGCCGCCCGGATCGGCGAGGAGATGGCGGCTGCCTACCGGATCGGGTTCCACCCGGGCCAGGAGATCAGCGCCCAGCTCGAAGCGATCGGCCGGGATCCGGGCAAGATCGATCTCTTGATCAACTCCCATTTCCACTTCGATCACGTCGGCGGTAACGCCCTCGTTCCCAACGCGACCATGGTGGTGCAACGGCGCGAGTGGGAGGCCAGCCGGGACCCGGACAAGGCGGCATTGCACGGGTACGATCCGCGCGACTTCGACGTCGGTCACACGATCCGCCTGGTCGACGGGGAGTTCGATGTCTTCGGCGACGGCTCGGTCACATGTCTGCCGACGCCCGGACATTCCCCAGGGCACCAGTCGTTGCGTCTGCGCCTCGCCAGCGGCGACGTGGTGCTCGCCGCCGACGCCTGTTACTTCTGCCGAACGTTGCGCGACCGAAGACTGCCCCGACACGTCGACGATCGCGACGCGATGCTCGCGTCGCTCGACCGACTGGAGGCGTTGGAGCGCGGTGGCGCGAAAATCGTTTTCGGTCACGATCCGGCCTTCCGGAGCCTCGTTCCGGCGCCCCCCGAAGCGATGGCGTGACGGCCGATTCGGCGGTCTCCACCATCGGCGCCGCGCCGAATGGCATCGAGTCTTTCCACCGCGAGCACCCGCCCGCCCCACGATCTGCGGGCTAGCCCTAAAGATCATCGTGCGCTTCGCGGCTTTCCGAAGCCGCCTTGAGGTATGGGCTGACCCCCGGTATGGCTTCGTGCAATCAACCGAGGCACACACCATGGGTGGCGCGGCGCGCGCGACGACCCCGGACCGCGGGCTGGTCTTCGATCTCGGCCTGCACGAGGGACACGACACCCGCTACTATCTCGACAAGGGGTTCCGGGTGGTCGCCCTGGAGGCCAATCCGCGGTTCTGCGCGACGGCGCAGGCCTCGTTCGCCGGGCGGGACTGCGTCGTCGTCGAGCGCGCCCTGGCGTCGGAGGCGGACCGCGAGATCACGTTCTACGTCCGTGACGACTCGACCGGCTGGAGCAGCCTGTTCCAGGACGTCGCGGAGCGTGACGGCCGGCCGAGCACCGCGGTCCGCGTCGCGACCACGACGACCTCGGCGCTGTTCGACACCTACGGCGTGCCCTACTACGTGAAATGCGACATCGAGGGCGCCGACGGGATCTTCGTCGCGCAGCTCGTCGCCGACGGCCGGGCGCCGCCCTTCGTCTCGGTCGAGATCGACGACCTCGAGATGGCGGAGCAGCTCCGCGCCGCCGGCTACGATCGCTTTCAGATCGTCAACCAGGCCCACCTGCGGCTTTATCGTCCCCCGAACCCGGCGCGCGAGGGACGCTACGTGCCGATCGCGTTCCACGGCAAGATGAGCGGGCCGTTCGGGCGCGAGCTGCCGCCGAACCGGTGGGTGACGTTCGACGCGCTGGCCGCGCAGCTCCGACGTTATCAGTCGCTGCCCGAGCTCGGCTGGCTGCAGCGCAAGCTGCTGCGTCGCTGGGGCAAGCTGACCAACCGGGGATGGCTGATCGGCCAGAGCTGGCTCGACGTGCACGCCACGACGGCGGCGGAGCTGGCGCGGCGCTGACGCCGACCGTGAGCCGGCGCCGGCGCGCCACGCGCCGGCATCGCGCCGACGCTTCGCCTACTCGGCCAGCGCGCGCATCACCTTGATCAGGTCCGACTTGCCCTCGAAGCCGATGCCGGGGAGCTCCGGCATGACGATGTGGCCGTTCTCGACCTTCACGCTGTCCGGGAATCCGCCATAGGGCTGGAACAGGTCCGGATAGCTCTCGTTGCCGCCGAGCCCGAGGCCGGCCGCGATGTTGAGCGACATCTGGTGGCCGCCGTGCGGGATGCAGCGCGACGGCGACCATCCGAGCTGATGCAGCACGTCGAGCGTGCGCAGATACTCGACGAGGCCGTAGGAGAGCGCGCAGTCGAACTGCAGCCAGTCGCGGTCCGGCCGCATGCCGCCGTAGCGCAAGAGGTTGCGGGCGTCCTGATGCGAGAACAGGTTCTCGCCGGTCGCCATCGGCCCGGGATAGAACTCCGCGAGCGCCGCCTGCAGGGCGTAGTCGAGCGGGTCGCCGACCTCCTCGTACCAGAACAGCGGATACTGCCGCAGCATCTTGGCGTAGGCGATGCCGGTCTCCAGATCGAAGCGGCCGTTGGCGTCGACGGCGAGCTGCGCCTCGCGGCCGATCTCGGCCAGCACCGCCTCGATGCGGGCCTGGTCCTCGCCGATCGGCGCGCCGCCGATCTTCATCTTCACGACCGTGTAGCCGCGATCGAGATAGCCGCGCATCTCGGCCCGCAGCGCCGTGTGGTCCTTGCCCGGATAGTAGTAGCCGCCGGCCGCATAGACGAAGACGCGCGGATCGGCCTCGCGACCCTTCTGCGCGGCGAGCATGCGGAACAGCGGCACGCCGGCGATCTTCGCGGTCGCGTCCCAGATCGCCATGTCGAGGGTGCCGACCGCGACCGAGCGCTCGCCGTGCCCGCCCGGCTTCTCGTTGGTCATCATCGCGGCCCACAGCTTGTGCGGGTCGAGATTGTCGCCGGCCTCGTTCAAGACGCTGTTCGGATCGGCAGCAAGCAGCCGATCGCGAAAACGTTCGCGGATCAGCCCGCCCTGGCCGTAGCGGCCGTTCGAGTTGAAGCCGTAGCCGACCACCCGGCGGCCGTCGCGCACGACGTCGGTCACCACCGCGACGAGGCTCGTCGTCATCTTGGAGAAGTCGATATAGGCGTTGCGGATGGGCGAGGCGATCGGCTTGGTGACCTCGCGGACGTCGACGATGCGCATGCCGGTTCTCCTCGGTGCTGGATGGGTGGTGCGGGACGGGCGCGGGGGCGAGCATGCCCCGGATAAGCTTGTGGGCCGCGTCTGGCCAATGCCAAGATCGGATCGCCCCATGCGCGAGTCGCATCATGGATTCCGACTGGCTGAGAGACTTCCTGGAGCTTTCGGAGCAACGCAACTTCTCGCGCGCCGCCGACGCCCGGCATGTCTCGCAGCCCGCCTTCAGCCGACGCATCCGATCGCTGGAGGCGTGGGTCGGCACGCCGCTGTTCTCGCGTGGCGCCGGCGGCGTGACGCTCACGCCCGCGGGGCGCCACCTCAAGCCGCAGGTCGAGAGCCTGCTGCGCGATCTGGAGAAGGCGCGACGCGAGACGCGCGACGTCGGCGCGCAGGGCATGGCGACGCTGTCGATCGCCGCGACCCACGCCCTCTCCTTCACGTTCTTCCCGTCCTGGATCCGGTGGCACGTCCGCTTCGAGGCGCTGGGCACGCTCAACCTGCTGTCGGACAGCATGGAGGCGTGCGAGCAGGTGATGCTCGCCGGCGAGGTGCACTTCCTCCTCTGCCACCATCACCCGGACGCGCCGACCTGCTTCGCGCCGGACCGCTTCGAGAGCGTCCGGGTCGGCGACGACGTGCTGGTGCCGCTCTGCGCGCCCGCGGCCGATGGGCGGCCGGCCTGGCCGCTGCCGCCGGCGGCGGGCCGGCCGTCGCGCCTCCTCTCCTACAGCCGGGCGTCGGGCCTCGGCCGCATCGTGTCGGGACATCGGATCACGCGCGAGGCCGCCGCCGACATGGAGACCGGCTTCACGTCGCATCTCGCCGCGACCCTGATGACGATGGCGCGCGAGGGCCACGGGGTCGCCTGGCTGCCGCGGACGCTGGCGCAGGACGACATCGACCAGGGGCGCCTCGTGCGCGCCGGGTCGGAGGCGCTCGACATCGGAATTGAGATCCGGCTGGTCCGGTCGCCCGATTGCCGCAACACGGCGGCGGACGCGCTGTGGCACCGCCTGACTGCACCCTGATCCGGCCGGCCCCCCGGACCGCACCGTCCCGGCGTCGCCGCAGCGCGCCGGCCGGCGTGTTGCGCCCCCCTCCCCACCATGCTCTAAGGCCGCCATGACGGCGGCCGGGAAGGATCGGGAACGCGCGGCGCGGGAGCAGCGGCTCTCGGCGGCGTTGCGCGAGAATCTCAAGCGCCGCAAGGCGCAGTCGCGGGCGCGCGTCGGCGGGGAGCCGCCGGACGCGGCCGATCCGGGCCGGCGCGACGCCACCGGGGCGGCGGCCGAGTCCCACGATTCCGCCGGAATCGTCACAGAAAAGCAATCCGGCATCGATGGATAGACGCACCGGCGGCAGGACGCCGCCGGTCGGCCCGGGGCGCGGGCAGAGGGGGCGAGATGGACAGGATTCGCATCGTGGGCGGGCAGCCCCTGAAGGGGCGCATCCCGATCTCGGGCGCCAAGAACGCCACACTGCCCCTGATGATCGCGAGCCTGCTCACCGACGAGCCGCTGGTGCTGGAGAACGTGCCGCGCCTCGCCGATGTCGCCCTGCTCCAGCGCATCCTCGGCAATCACGGCGTCGACGTCATGGTCGGCGGCAAGCGGCCGGGCGACGGCGAGTACGACGGCCAGACCCTGCACATCTCGGCCAAGCGCATCGTCGACACCACGGCGCCCTATGATCTCGTCTCGCGCATGCGCGCGAGCTTCTGGGTGATCGCGCCGCTGGTCGCCCGCATGGGCGAGGCCAAGGTGTCGCTGCCGGGCGGCTGTGCCATCGGCACGCGGCCCGTTGACCTGCTCCTGATGGCACTGCGCCAGCTCGGCGCCGACATCGAGATCGACGGCGGCTACGTGCTGGCCCGGGCGCCGCACGGCCTGCGCGGCGGCGAGATCGTCTTCCCCAAGGTGACGGTGAGCGGCACCCACACGGCCCTGATGGGCGCCGTGCTGGCGAAGGGCGCGACCGTGATCGAGAACGCCGCCTGCGAGCCCGAGATCGCCGACGTCGCCGACTGCCTCGTGAAGATGGGCGCCCGCATCAAGGGCGCCGGCACGCCGCGCATCGAGATCGAGGGCGTGGCGCGGCTCGACGGCACCCGCCATCGCGTCCTCGCCGACCGCATCGAGACCGGCACCTATGCGATGGCGGTGGCGATGACGGGCGGCGACGTGATGCTCGACGGCGCCCGCCCCGAGCTTCTGCAGGCCGCGCTCGACGTGCTGGTCGAGGCCGGCGTCGAGATCGCCGCCACCAACGAGGGGCTCCGGGTCCAGCGCAACGGCGCCGGCATCGCGCCCGTGACGGTGACGACCGCGCCCTTCCCGGGCTTCCCGACCGACCTGCAGGCGCAGCTCATGGCGCTGATGACGCGCGCCAAGGGCACGTCGCGCATCACCGAGACGATCTTCGAGAACCGCTTCATGCACGTGCAGGAACTCGCCCGCTTCGGCGCCGACATCCGGCTCGACGGCGAGACCGCCACCATCGCCGGGGTGCCGCGCCTGAAGGGCGCGCCCGTGATGGCGACCGATCTGCGCGCCTCGGTGTCGCTCGTCATCGCGGCGCTCGCCGCCGAGGGCGAGACCCTGGTCAATCGCGTCTACCACCTCGACCGCGGCTTCGAGCGGCTGGAGGACAAGCTCTCCGCCTGCGGCGCCGAGATCGAGCGCATCAGCGGGTAGTTCGCCCGACCGCAGTTCGCCAGCTTCGCCGTCATCCCGGGGCGCGGACCGCAGGTCCGCGCGCCCGGGATCCATACGCCCGGCACGCCCGGCGGCAGTGACTCACGAAAGACAGGGGTTGATGGTGTGGACGGCCCCCTACGGCATCGCTGTGCCAGAATGAGGTCGGTGAAGATCTCAAACGAGGGGGCCGTCCGTGAGCCAGAGTATCCGCATCGGAATGGATACGTCGAAGCATATCTTTCAACTGCACGGGGTGGACGCGGCCGAGCAGCCGGTGCTGCGCAAGCGGCTTCGTCGCAAGGAGGTGGAGGCGT
>NZ_NHSK01000036.1 GCF_016653355.1 Rhodoplanes elegans
CGTCGCGGCGCATCACGCGACCCTCCCTGACGGGCGGAGGTTATGTTGCGCAGAAGCTGCCGATCCCTCACAAAACGGCCGTCCAGCGCGGGGCCGCAACATAACCAGCGCCGCAACATAATCGGTCCACTTGCCGGCGGCGCGCTTGCCGCCGTCGGATCCGTGCAACCGGACATAGAGGCTGCGGCCCGGAGTGTTCTCGACGTCTCCGACGACCCAGTAGCGGCCTTGGCGGCGACCGTTCGAGAGGTAGTGGCGACACACGGCCTCGGTGTCGTGCGCGAGTCGCTTGGCGAGATCGGCGGCAGGTCCGGGCATCGTTCCCCTCCAAAGAAGTGGCCCGCCGGTGAGGCGGGCCGGAGGTCTCCTGGGTTTGTTATTCGGCGGCGATGCCCGCCGACGCCTCGGAGTCTTCCTCCTCGGCCCCCGAACGGTCCATGGCCGGTTCGCCGCCCGTGGCCGCCGATTGCGCTTCGCCGCTGTCGGCCTCGACTTCGGCACTCACGACGACGTCATGCCCCGGCGCGCGCAGCGGCTCCGGGACCCAGCGCGTGCCCACGAGCAGCGCTTCCGCGGCGCTCGCCATCTCGGGCTTCTTGAGATGGGCGATGCGGTCCGCCGCTCCCCTCCCCTTCGCCTCGCGCACCGCCGCGAGGATGCGGCCCTTGGTGACACGGCCGAAGTAGGTGTCGACGGTCGGGCGCCAGCCGACCGCCGCCATGTCGAGGCCGACCGTTTCGGCGAGGCGATCGGCGTGGGCGAGCGCCTTGGGCCGCCGGTTCCAGCTCTCGTGCACGGCGTTGACGGTGAGCGAGACGCAATGTGCGAACAGCGCCCGCCGGCTGTCGTGGTCGAAGGCGACGAGCCCATCCCACAACGCGCTGGAGTCCTTCGGCAGCTGGGCGGACCACGCCGCATGCCGGGCGTCGATGGCCTGCGCCGAGACGGTGTCGGCGAGACCGGGGGCCTGGCTGCCGAACATCGCGCTCTTCGGCTCGATCTCCAGGCAGGAGTCGAGTCCGTAGCGGTAGAACAGCTTCAGGCACAGGACATGGAGGGCCGCCAGGAAGGCGGCGTCCGGGTCGCTGCCGAGCGCATCGCGGAGCGCCACGGTGCGGTGCGCGGTCAGCTCGGTGAGCAGCCGGTCGGGGAGCGGCCGCACGCCCTCGTCATCCTCCGGCTCGGGCGCCGGGTCGCTGGTGATGGCCGGGTCGGTGGCGGAGGCCGCCGGCTCGATCTTGCTCGCGCCCGTCGAGTCGGGCTCGGGCTCGCCGGAGGAGACGGCCGGCGGCTCGTCCTCGCGACGGACGAACCCGCGCTCGACCCGCAGCCCACCAGCCCCGTCGATGCTGACGAAGGCCCCGGCGCGGGCGATCTCGGCCGGTTCGTAGGCCATGGGGCGGTCGTCGAAGGCCGCGAGCGCGGTCTCGATCGCGGCGAGCCGCTGGTCGGCCTCCTCGGGGATGCCCTCCGCGTCGGCATGAGCCGGCTCGAGCCTGTCGTACTCGGTCCGCAGCGCATCGCAGGCGCTCGCCTCCTCCTCGGTGAGCGACCGCTGCTGGCCGATAAGCCGGCGAAGCCCGTAGGTGTGGCCATATGGGAAGTCCGGCGCCACCTCGACCCACTTCCAGCCCTCGGCGCGAACGGCATCCGCCTCGCGTTCCAGCTTCTCGGTGGCGACCCGGTCGAGCAGCGCCGGGTCCTGCAGCCAGCCGCCGTCGTCGGACTGGAACAGGTCGCGCAGGACGATGCCGCCGGCCGCCTCGTACGCCTCGAAGCCGACGAACTGCGCCCGCTTGTCGGACGCACGCACCGCCCCTTCGGTGAGCAGGCGCCGGATCTGATACGGCTCCTTGGAGAAGGACCGCTGCACCGCCTCCCAGACCTGCTCCTGGCGGGCGTGATCGGGATTGATCGTGAACGCCATCAGCTGCTCGAGCGTCATGCCGTCCTCGGCATAGACGTCGAGCAGCGCCGGCGACAACGCGGCGAGGCGGAGCCGCTGGCGCACGACACTGACCGAGATGAAGAAGGCGGCCGCGATCTCCTCCTCGGAGCGCCCCTTTTCCCGCAGCGTCAGGAACGCCCGGAACTGGTCGAGCGGGTGGAGCGGCGCGCGCTGGACATTCTCGGCGAGGCTGTCCTCCTCGGGCGTCCCGTCGATCCGGATGACGCACGGCACCGGCGCGGTGCGGGCGAGCCGCTTCTGCTTCACCAGCAGCTCGAGGGCGCGGTAGCGCCGGCCGCCGGCCGGGATCTCGAAGATCCCCGTCTCCGCGCCGGTCTCGTCGATGATCGGCCGGACCGTGAGGCTCTGCAGCAGGGTCCGACGGGCGATGTCCTCGGCGAGCTCTTCGATCGAGACGCCGGCCTTGATCCGCCGGACATTGGACTGGCTGAGCACCAGCTTGTTGAACGGGATGTCGCGCGACACGCTGAGCGTGAGCTTGGGACCAGGCTTCGCCATGATGCTTCTCCACGACGGCCGGCCGGAAACCTCTCTCTCCGACCTCCAACCGTCATGGATCGGCTCGCCGACCTCTCACTCGCGCGGCGGCGCGGCATCCGCGGGCACCGCGATATTGAACACCTCAGCCCCGGCGTCCCGGTACGCCTCCGCGAGCACGGCGAGCGGGACGTAGGAGAACGCGTGCCACGGCTGCGGGCTCGGATCCTCGCCGACCGCCGGCATCGGCCCCCTGACGGCGAGGCGCACGACGTCGTCGAACGGAACCGTCCGGCTGTCGATGACCGGCAGGCCCGCAGCGATGCAGCAGGCCTTCACGCGGTCGCAATCGTAGCCGCTGAGCGTGGCGCCGCGGGCATAGTGGATCGTGAAGCCGCCGCGGCCGATCGACAGGTGGCCGCCCTCGGTCCGTAAGGCGCTGTCGATGTACTCGGCGTAGTCGAACGCCTCCGAACCATCCCGTTTGCTCATCGTCGTGCCTCCGCGACGGATGCCACGACCGGTCGCGGCTTTGATCCGTCATGGCGCAGACGGCCGCCCTCGGACCGAGAGCGGCCGGTGCTATTATGTGGACTTTCGAAGGGTAGATCGAGTCGGCGTGCTCGTGACCGGTGAGGCGACGATCCGGAGCCGAAATGGAGCCGCGAGAGTCGAGGTCCGTCTGGAAGGCGAGCAGATAGTCCGCGGCCTTGGACGCGGCCGAAGCGGCCCGGACGATGGCGCGGTTGTCCTCGCGCATCACGTCGAGCCAGGAACCGAGATAGTCGGCATGTCGCACGGTCGGCACGATGCCGAGCGACGCGCATGTGAACGCCGCCGTCATCTCGGCGACGAGCTCCTCCTGGGCGTACTTCTTCGAGCCGAAAGAACCGGACAGGTCGCGGCCCAGCCGGTGCTTGGCGCCCGACCAGTGGCCGAGCTCGTGCAGCGCGGTCCGATGCCAGTTCACCGGCTCGAAATAGGCCTGCGGCGGCGGCACCTGGATGGTGTCGGCCATCACGTCGTAGAAGGCGCGATCGCCACCGATCTTGATGTCCGCCCCGGTGACGCGGATCAGGGCTTCGGCCTGCGGCAGGATCAGCCCGGTCTCGACCGGCGGAGCCGCTGCCGCGACCCCGTCCGGAAGACCGTCACACTGCTCGGCGTTGAAGACCGTGAACCGCTTGAGAAACGGGATGGCCTGCGCGTACTCGCCGGTCTCGCGCGCACGCTCGCGCTCCCGGTCGGGAACGAAGCGATCGGCGAACACCACCGTGGTCCCGCGCTCGCCCTTGCGGACGCTGCCGCCGAGGGCAAGGGCCTGCCGGAAGGTGAGCCAGCTCTGCGACGAGAAGCCGAGCGCGACCACCGCGCCCCACAGGATGAGCACATTGATGCCGGAATACCGACGCCCCGTCGAAGCGTTCTTCGGCATCGCCAGCGGCGCCCGCACCGCCGAGGATCCCCACGGCTGAACCCACGGCACGCGGCCGGCCGCGAGCTCGGCCATGATCCTGGTCGTGATCTCCTCGTAGAGGTTGGTCCGGTCCTTCGCGGTTCGGCCGCGAGCCGCGGCACTCGCCTGCATCCGGGTCATGGCGCATCTCCATGACGGGCACCGAGAGCCTCTCTCTCAGCCTCCAATCCCGTCACGGCGAACACGCCAAGCTCTCGCTCTACGGAACCCTCCAATGGCGACCAACCAGAGCCTTTCCCGTCGCGATTCCATGTGTCCTCTTGTTTGTATTAGCGCTTGACGTCCTACGACTCGACTCAATTTATCAGTGCGCGATTGCTGTTTTTGGTTGGATATTTTTCCGGGACGAAACAACTAATACCCTATTATCTTTCGACGAGACGACCTTCGCTGCGCCGCGTTCCGAGACTAAAGTCCAGACGCCGACCTGCCGTCCGGCCTATGGCTACGATCTGCCAAATGTCCAGTCCCAAAGACGACGCCAGAAACCTAGTTTCGCTTTGGGCAAACCGGGCTGAACAGAAGGCTCGACCTTAGGCGTCTGCCCGTAGAAACGCGCTTTAGCGGCGCGATCGCGACGACGCTCGGCTTTGACCTGCTCGTCACTCCAGGGGCCGGCCTCGATCACCTCGCCGCGGTCGATCACATAGTGTGACCGGCATTTCAGCATCCAATTGCCGATCGACGGTCGAAGCGAGACGGTCTCGCCATCGAACGTCATCTTCCAGTCCGTTGGCGTGAAGGGGGCGACGACCTCCTCGCCGCAACCACAGCAGCAGCTATGGGCGGATGTCGCATATTCCATCGACACATAGAGGACGCCCGGCTCCAGGCGCTCGGGGATATGTTGGACGAAACGATGATCGAGTCGCTTGTGCCGCATCACGCCAGGTCCCCGTTGATCATCATGTTGCCATCGGTGGTGTAGGTGCAGTGATGCTCGTGCTCGAGATCGCGATAGAAGCCGCTGATCTTCTTCCACTTCACTACCGCGAGGACGGCATTCAAGGCGTTGAGATCCGCGACCTGAATGTTGGAGGCGTAGATGTCCTTAGCGCCGCCGCCGACGAAGGAGATGCGCTGCCGGGCGTGATCCCGCTTCTCCGGCGTGCTGGCCGTCACCCGCAGGATGCCGCCGAGTGATCCGTCGTCGAGCTCAAGACCCATGCCGACATCGACGAACGCCGCGCCGATCGCCTCGAGCTTCTCCACGATCAACCGCTTCGCGTCACCCGCATCGAGAGACAGGAAGGCGAAGGTGATGCCGTCAAGGAGGTGGATGTTGTCGGCTCCCAGCGCCACGTCGTGCGCCACGATGTTCCGGTGCATCCGGCTGTAGATGCGCTTCAGATAGTCGACCTTCTTCGGCGCTTCACGCAGCTCCTCCAGACTCGGAGCCCCCGGCGCCCGAAACGCGTTGTGGGTTAGGAACTCGTCGCTGTCGAAGAGGCGGATTTCGCGGACCGGCGTCTTGGCGACGAAGTCCAGAATGTAGCCGCCGGTGCCGCCGCCGCCGATGATGGCGACACGCTCGTTGATGAGCCGCTGGGTCAGGACGCCGATCCCGACACGGTCGGAGGCGGTCTCGACGTAGTTGAAGACGCTCTCTTCCTCCTGTTCCGGCTCGCGGAAGGTGCGAGCCGTCGTGCCGGGTTTCAGTACCGCGGCCGGACCCGCGATGATGTTCGCGTAGCTCGTCATCTTGTGGTGGTAGTCGGTATAGCCCCCATCCGGCTTGCTGGAGAAGCTGTGCGTCGCCTTCAGGCCGTGGCCGAGATCGAAGGCGCCGGCCGCGTTCGAGATGCCCTGGATACGCGAGCCATCGGCGTGGCACGGGAAATCACCATCCCAATGGACGACATGGGTGTCGGGCGTGCGCGTCTGATCTCCGGCGAGCGTGAGGCTGGAGATGAGGGTGCCGATGCGCACCTCACGGCGCGCATCGACATAAGGCACCTCGCGCATGACGAGGTACCCACCCTGCTGCTGGACGAAGTAGCCTTCGTCCAGCAGCCGCTTGAGGTCCGGATTACGACTGAACAGTGCGCGTGACATTGAACACCGTGCCCTTCTTCTTGACGTCGACGGTGCCGCCTGTCCCGAGCTCACCAGCATGCGGCATCGACGCCGCGTGCCGGTAGGTCATCGAAAAGACGACGTTGGGCTCGTGCTGGCTCGGGAAGGCGAGCTGGACGATCTGCTCGAACGTGACCGTGCGGGCGTTCACCGTGCGCGGCCGCGAATTGACGATGATCTCGAAAGTCAGCCGCGCGGTGATGAACCGCTCGATGCCGGGCTGGGCCAGATCGATCAACTCGCCATGCTCGATCAGGCGATCTTCCCCGCCGGCAACTTCGAGGAAAACGGCCTCCCCCTCGCCGGGCTTGGCGAGACCGTAAAGCACCGTGCCGCTGATGATCGGCTTGCCCCAGCGCAGTTCGTCGTCCTTGAGGGTAAGCTTGAAGTCGCGGTCCGTCAGGAAGGCGACGAACCGCTCGGCGCCCCGCTCGCGCAGGTCGAAGGGCTCGTTCAGTCGCACGTCCTCGAAGTCCCCCGAGGGCAGGATCGCGAACAGGCTGTAACCGTCCCGCAGGTCCAAGCCGCCGGCCTCGAGCAACTGGCGGCCCAGCGGCACGGGGTCGCTCACCAGGCAAGACTGAAAGTTGAGATCGCCCTGCGCGAGGAGAAAGCGATACCCCCGCGCCGGACGCAGCGCCCGGCCTTCGCGCAGGGCGTCGCCGAGATCGTCATAATCAAGAAATTCTTCGGTGTTCATAAGATTTGGTCCTTAGGTTTGGCCGAGGCGCCGCCGCGGCTCTAAGGATCCAATCGGAGCGATATCCGCCGACCGGTAAGGTCAGGCGAACTTTTTTTGCAAGGGACCGTCGGGATTCTGCCCGCAGATGAAGAAGGCCGGGCAGTTCGGGCAGGTGCGCGACGAGAACTCGGCTGGAAACCGTCCGGCCCGGATGTCGGCGAGGAACTTTGCGAGCTTGTCCTTGCGCCCCTTCAGCTCCCGATCAGACAGGGCAAGCGGACTTGCCTCGCCGTCGGAAAGATGAACGAGCTCCGCGACGGCGTCGGGAAAGGCCTGCCTGACCGCCAGCATCAGCGCCGCCGCGCCGACATCCTTGCTCTCGGCCGACCGCATGTGACCCGTGCGGATACGGCGCACTGACCGGACGCCGTCCGGCCGCACCAGCACCTCGTCCGGCCGAACGATGATCTCTTCCCCGTCGAAATGGAGGCTCAGCGCAACCGGCGCCTCGGCTACTGCGCTGGCGCGATTTGTCAGGAAGAAGCGCAGCATCACCAGTGCCAGATCGCGGAACTCGGCGCGGTAACCATGGTCGGCAAGCCCCTCGCCGGCGAGCGCCGCGTCGGTGCGATCTTGCAGCGCCTGCTCGGACATGGGTCCATCCGACGCGATCACCATCTCGACCACCGTACGAACCGCCTCGTGCAGATGCATGAAGGCGGTCGCGGTCCGCCGGCCACCGACCTGCAGGACATGCGTGTAGAAAAACCGGCGCGGGCAGGACTCATAAAGAGCGATCTGCGGGGCTCCGAACCGCAGTCCTCCGTCGACCACCAAATCGATATCTCGAGCTTCCGCGGCCACGGGAAGCGGCCGTGCCGGCACGACCGAACGGCGCGTCAAAGTGGCCCCGAGACGGTCGAGGAATGGCGACAGCGGTCGGTTATGACCGTTTCTCTTCTCGGTCGGCGCATAAAGGATCAGGCGGTCGCGGGCGCGCGACAGCGCCACGTAGAATAGGCACTCCTGCTCCTCGGCCTGACCTGCGCGGAACGCCTCCAGCGCACTGCCCTCCGCCCCCGCAATCATCCCGTCAGGTGCCGGACAGGGCGGCGCCGACGGCGTGCGTGGGATCGTGTCGCTGTTGAGCCCAGGAATATGAACGCCGCCGAACTCTAGGCCCTTGGCACCATGGATGGTCATCAGCCGCACGGCGTCGAGATGCTGGGCGGCCGCCGGCAATTGGCGCAGGTCGCGGTCGTCGCCGAGCCGTACGAGCCTGCGCACACGATCGAGCACGCGCGAGATCGGCAGTCCGCGGCCCGCCGGCTGGACCCGCAGGAAGTTGAGGAACTGCCAGATCGCGATCCCGCGCGTGCGGTCGGCGAGATCCCCGGACGCCCCAAGGCGCGCGGCAACGCGGATGCGATCGAGCAGCAGCGTCGCGAGCACGGTCCAGGGCGAGGCCGTTTGGTCGAACCCGTCAAGCACGACCGCGAGCTTGGCGAGCACCTGGCGGCCGGCATCGCTGACGCCAGGGATCGCGTCGGCATGCTGAAGCCAGCCGCCCGGCGCGTGCTCGGACGCCCGCAGATGTTCGAAGGTCGCCGCCACGTCGGCGAAGGACATGGTGAAATCGGGCCAGCAGGCGATCCGCACTAAGCCCATGGCGCGCCGATCTACAAGGACGGAGAGCAAGGCCAGGAGATCCTTGACTTCGGCACGCTCGAACAGGCTGCCGAGAAACAGAACCGGCACGCCGAGCCGTTCAAGGTCCTGCCCGATGGTCGACAGCTTTTCGTTGCCGGTACACAGGACCGCCTGGTCACGATAGGCGTAGCCGTCACGCCGGAGCTCCTCGATCGCGTCGGCCAGGGCGACCTGCTGCTGCTCGGCGCGCTGGACCATGCGCAACTCAAGCCTACGTCCATTGGCGTCGCGGTCCGCGTCCAGGCCGCTATCCGCATCGCCGGCGCTCATCGTGATCGCGAAGCTCGAAAAGCTGGCGACAATCTCCGGCACCGAACGATAGTTACGCTTCAATCGACCGCGCTTGCCGCCGGCGAAGTCTTCCTTGCCGAACCGAGTCATGTTGAAGGACGAGGCACCGCGAAACCGGTAGATCGACTGCTTGGCGTCACCGACCATCCATAGATTGCGGCCTTCTGGCCGCAGCGCGCTCAGCAATCGCACGCTGCTGCGGTTCACGTCCTGATACTCATCCACCAGGACATGATCATATTCCGCCTGCAACGCAGCGCAGATGGCCGCGTCCTTTTCGAGCAGTTTCACCGGCAAGGCGACAAGGTCGCCGAAGTCGATGCAATGCGCGTTGCGCTTGAGCTGTTCATAGGCCGCGTAGACGCGGGCCACCTCGCCGGCGCGTTCTGCCGTCTCGCGCGCATCTGGATCCTGTGCTTTCGCCAGCATGGCGCCGGCGAGCGCGGCGTAGGTTTCGGCGTCGACCACATCATCCTTCGCCCGCGAGACGGCGGCCAACATGTCGGCGATGATCAGGGTCGGATCGTAAAGATTGCGGTAGTGCGCGAGCCTCAGCTGCGGGAACCCGTCCTCAAGGAGCTCGACCGCCTCGGTCCGGTCCATCATCCGCGGGTCCTTCGGCAGGCCGAGCTCCGCATGGAAACGACGGACGATATCGAGGCCGAAGGCGTGGAACGTGCCTATCCACATCGCGGCCGCAGCCTCGGGCCGCTTACGCGCGATCCGCTCGGCCATCTCGCCCGCCGCCTTGTTCGAGAAGGTCAGCAGCAAGATGCGCCGGGGATCGACTCTCTCCTCCAAGAGGCCTTCGACTCGCGCGATCAGCGTCTGTGTCTTGCCGGTGCCAGGCCCCGCCTCAAGCAGATAGGCTTCACCACGATGCGCCGCGGCCGCGGCTTGCAGCGGATTGAGCGGCCGTTCGACATGCGCCGTGGTCGGGGCGGGCGGCACCGGCGGCAGCAGCAAAGCATCGAATAACTGCTGAGCGACGACCACGAACGGCGCGCCGAGTTTCGCGGCGATGGTGGACGCGGAGAGCCCTTGGTCGACATGGAGCGCCCGCGCGACAGTGCGCGGAAGCAGCAGCTCGCGCGCGAACAGATCCATCTGGACCTCGCGGCGTTGCCGGCGTCCATAGTCGACCACCCGATCCATTCCGATGGGCGAGGGCTCGGCCGCGCGGGCCGGATCAATCGTCGGCGCCGCTTCGCCTCCAGGATCGTCGCCCAGCTCGACATGGCCGATCTCATGCGCCACGAGGAAAGCTTGCTCGAACGGGGAGCCCACATTCTCGTGAAGGATCAGATCGTCGGCGGCGACGAAGGTCGCGCGGCCGCCGTTGAGGACGGCTGCCCCGGCGGCAGTCGGCTCGACGTCAATCCCCCGCCGCTTGGCCTCGGCGACAGCAAAGTCATAGGGCGACCAGGGATCGGCGCCGTATGCACCGAGGCGAGCGTGAAGCTCGGCGGCGACTTGCCTGGCGAGCTCCACGCTGTCCATGTCAGTCCTCCTCCGCCAACAGCCGGGCGCGCTTCTCGGCCGGGACGCTGGCATCGATCAGCACTTGCTCGAAGGTGACCTGCTCGCCGGCCACCGGCTTGCTGTCGGCCTTATAGCTGCGCGCGACGATCAGGTGCGCTGGCCCCCAGGACGACTCCAACTGCCCGACAGAGCTGCGCATTGCCTCCGCCAACATCGCCAAGAAACGGCGCGGGATACTGACGAGAGAGACCCGCCGTTCGCGCAGCGCGGTCACGACCTGCCGGGGCACGTCCAGACGCTGCGCGACGGCGCGCCAGTCATCGACCGTCAGCGACGCGAAAGGGTCGGCTGCTGCCGCCGGGATAGCCTTCGCGTGTTGCGACCAGGCAGCGTCGATCTGCGCCCGATCGGCAGCAGAGAGGGGTGCAGCACCTTCATAAGCCTCGCGGCTGAGCTCGCGCGAGAGGTCGATGAGCTCCCCGGCGTATTCCGGGTATAGCCGCAGATAGCGTTCCAAGGTCGCTCGGCCAGGCTCGCTCTCGACCGCAAACGCGTCGAGCACGGCCTCGCGGGATGGACGTCCGCCGCCGGGGCTCACCGCTCGTCTCCGTCGGCCATGGCGGCTCGCAGGGCCGCGAAGGCCTTGTCGCGGTACGTTCGGACGGTCTTTTCAGAGCGGCCCAAAACCTTGGCGATGGTCATGACGTCCGGCTCCTTGGAGTCGATGGGGAAGCCCTGCCTCAACATGTGAATGATCCTGCTTTGTTCTGTCGGTAGAGCTTCAATCGCTGCATCCAGGCGCGACCGGTAAGTCGGATCGTCGAAATCCGACGCGGCGAAGGGATCGTGGGTCCCTGCGGCCGCCTCGACCTCCGGTGACAGCTCTCCGCTCTCCTCGTCATATTCGAGGGGCTGGGAACGATTTTCGTCGCGCCAAGCCTTTTCCTGCGCATCGCGCCGCAGGCTCGCCAGCGCGCCGTCGAATCGCACCTCGAAGTAGTCCACCTTTTCGCTATAGGCGGCGCGGTCCGCCGAAAGGAGCTCGACGAACCGGCCGAACACCTTGTCGCACACGACCCCGCGCGTCAGCGATCCCGTCTTGCCATCGGAGCTTTCCGCCCTGGGCAAACTGCGCAGCACCCGTTCGGTCAAGATCCGATAGAGGCGCTCGAACCACACCTCGTTGTTGTCGCGACGGCTCGCGCGAATGAAGTACACGAGACATTCGCTTGGGACGTAGCCCGGGTCCAAGCGCCTGGTGATTTCCGCCCTGGCGATCAAGCCATCACGCGGCAGGACTGCCAATTCGGCGATGAGGGCTTCTATCTTCGGGTCGCGCTCGTAGAGTTCGCCGCTGAGGCGGCGTTTGCGCAGCGGGGTTACAATCGCTTCGCCCGCTCCGCGCGCGTCTGCCTTTTGCCCGGTGTCGACAGCTCCCTCCAACTGGTTCATCGCGCGGCCCCGCCTCCCGTATCGCCCTTCTTGTTGAGACGCGTCTCGAGCGAGCCGATGCTGTCGAGCACCGCCTCGAAATCCGGTGGATCACCAAAGATCATGCCCTGCATGGCCCTGTAGTCGACGCGCAGTTGCTCGATCATCGCGTCATGCGCGGCGAGTGCGAACGAGCCAGGAGCAGCGCTCGCGAGATCGAAGTCCGGTCGATTGAAGAACATCCGGGCGTGCGCGACGCAATCCGCACCGAGCGCCGGATCAGCGATGGCGGCGGCGCCGACGCGGGCCGCGGCGAGCTGGTGCAGGTCATAATAGTGACGGGAAACGCGTTGGCCGCCCCCGCGCAGCTCGCCGCGCTTGTCGAACCAGCGCCGCAGCCCATGGAGGATGACAACCTTGTCCCAGAAGGTACGTTCCGGATCGACCGTGCGGACGGCCGGCACGGTCAGATCAAGCGCCGGCAGATCATCATCAACATAGGGTTTGATCGGCACTTCGCTGTTCGGATCGAGCGCGGATTTCGCACCCGACTCGATCTTAATCGCCGCCCGCACATAATCCGATCGCGGCGTCGCCGCGGGATACCAGATTAACAGCGTCTGCCCGTCAGGATCAGCGTCATCGGCTTCCACTCGGGCCGCGCCGGCATCGAGGCCGGCAGCCTGAAGTCGGTCCTGCAGGATCTGCGTCAACTCAGCCCGCAGGGGGCCGTTGATGTAGGCTTGGCAGGCGTCCTTGATCGCATCGAGGCGTGCCCGGCGCTTCTTGCCGCTCAGCGCGTCGAGCTCCTCGATGGTCGCCGGCTCGCCAATGTCGTCTCGAAAAACCGTGACATCGATGTCTTCGGAGAAGCGGTTGATCAAACCGAACCCCTTGGACAAGGAGGTTCCGCCCTTGAAGAGTAGGCGGGGTCCTCCTTCTTTCAGGCCATGGAACAGGGCATCCAGCGTCCAGCAGACCCGGAAGTCTTTCTCGATATTCTGGGATGCCGTGCCGAGGCGCAGCGCAGTCGTGTCGAAGGCGCCCAACATCGCGTCTGGTCCGGCCGCGAGAACCTCATCGAACGCCGGATTCATGTCTTCGCCGCCCGGGTTGCACCGCGCTTGGCGGTTCGCGTCTCCTGTGTGGAGACCGGTTTGCGCCTCGGACGAACGCCGGCAGCGTGATGCTGATCATCGTCCCCCTCCATCCTTCTTTGATGGCGATCATGATCGTCGTCATCATCAGCGGCATCACGGCCATCGCGGATGTGCCGACGACTGTCGCCGGCATCGTGTTCGACGAGCGGCTTGAGAAACACCCACATCCATGTCGGAAGCGCCGTCATGCCGGCGGTAAGATCGGTTTTGAGGGGCGGCCCGGCCATTGGGTCTTTGAAGAGCTTGCCGAGCTTGCGTCTGACTTGGTCGCTCTCCCCTTCACGAGCCAAGAGATCGCGGAGCCAATGAAGTGCTTGGACGACGCGCATCGCCGGCCGCCCGGCCCAGAACAGCTTGCTGGGCGCGGTCGGACGGAAGGTGATCGTCACGTTGCCGAACTTGATCGCGCGACGGCGCGCATCAGTATGCACCACGATTTTGGCCGGAACCGCGTCGGTCAGCCCCAAATCATTCGCCGCAGTCATGCCATCGACCAGCATCCGGGTTTGGTCGCGTCGCGCGATGGCGTCGATGACCGAGCGCGGGTCGGGCGGATTTGTTTTTTGGGTGAGCTTGTTGAAGCCAGGTTGATCGTAGAGCCCACGATCGATTCGCCTGAGGGTTTCGGCCTTCGTCAGGCGCTGCAACGCCTTATCGACGGCGTCTCGCGAGGCGAGATCGACAAAATCGCTGGGCGTCCATACCTTGCGCGGCGCGTCCGCACGGATGCGCGCGAGCATGGCGGTCTTCAGATCGGGCGAGTCGAGGTCCATGTCCGATACTTGTAGTTCTTTTTCGGACAAAAGGCAATCTCTGTGTCCGAGAATATATACAAATTTCGGACATTCCCAGCTTGCCGCAACGGCCTTCGGGGAGGCACGCGCGGTGTATTCGACAAGGTCGTCGAACGGGCTCGGCAGCGACATCGGATACGCGAAGGCACAGCATGACGTGAGCAACGGCTCACGATCGATTCGCACTCGACGCCTCACTGGCCGCCGCTCGCATCAGTCGCGACGCCACCCGGCTTCGTCTCTTCGCAATACCTCGCCCATGCCGTCATGATGTCCCTCCGTCGCTCGAACAGGTCGCCGCGGCGATAGGCTTGCTCGACCTTGCTGCTGATCGCGTGCGCCAGCGCCATCTCGGCGACCTCGCTCGGGAAGTCCGTGCGTTCGGCAGCCCAGTCGCGAAACGTGGAGCGGAAGCCGTGCGCGGTCAGGTCATCACGCTTCATCCGGCGCAGCAGCATCAGGAACGCCATGTTGCTCAACGGCTGCCCGCGCTTGCTTCCTGGGAAGACGAATGCCTCGGGCCCTCCGCTCTGGTCGTCGAGGTCGATCAGCGGCTTCATCTCGACGAGGATCGTGATCGCGCGCGGACTCAGCGGGACCCGGTGATCCTTGCCTGCCTTCATGCGGTCGGCCGGCACGGTCCAGAGCTTTCCAGACAGGTCGATCTCGCCCCAGCGCGCGCCGATGACCTCGCCGGTTCGAGCGGCGGTCAGGATCGCGAACTCCAAGGCGCGCGCAGCGACGCCCTCCTGGTCGCGAAGCGTCGTCATGAAGTCGGGAAGATCCCCGTACGGAAGCGCCGCATGATGCTCGACCTTGCGGACCTTGGCGCGGGCCGGCAGGAGCTTGTCGAGATGGCCGCGCCAGCGCGCCGGGTTCTCGCCGTCGCGATAGCCCCGCACCGTCGCCCAATCGAGTATAGACTCGATCCGCCCCCGCAGCCGACCCGCTGTTTCCGGCTTGGCGGTCCACAGGGGGGCGTCACGCTTGTTGCGACCATCGCGAACCTTCTGCTCCAGCACCTTCATCACCAGCGCCGTATCGATCGCCTGGACCGACAGCTCACCGATGATCGGCTCGGCATAGGTCGCGAGCGTCGCCTCCCACTGCGCGGCATGCTTGGCATTGCGCCAGCTGGCCCGATGCGCGCCGATATAGGCTTCGGCACACTGCTTGAAGGTCGTCGCCTTGGCCACGGCGAGCTTCGCCTCCGCCCGCGCTGAATGCCGGGCTTCGATCGGATCGACGCCCTCGTGGCAGAGCCTGCGGGCGTCGAGCGCTTTAATGCGCGCGTCCTTCAGGCCGTAAAGGGCGAGCGGCCCGAGCCCCATCTCCCGGGCTCGGCCCTTGAGCATGTAGCGATAGATCCACGACGCGCCGCCCTCGGTGACCTGCAGATAGAGCCCGCCCCCGTCGGCATACATGCCCGGCTTCCCGACCGCGCGCGCTACCGAGAGCGCCGTCAACCGCGATGTCATTCGCGCCATGGCACTGGTCCCGATCACGAGGCCAAACGCCTCTCGGAACCCCCAAACTCACCCACAAATCGGCGCAAAACGATGGCGGCCGAGCGCGAACGGCCGGGAGCCAAGCCAGGGCGCTAAGCCGCTGAAACGTGTGTGTTTATTTCGTATTCTGGCGAAGGATGTCGCGCTCTGGCGCGCTTGGGCTGGCGGAGGGAGTGGGATTCGAACCCACGATACGGTTTCCCGTATACACGCGTTCCAGGCGTGCGCCTTCAACCACTCGGCCACCCCTCCGGAGCGCTCCTGATACGGAGGCGGGCGGGAGAATGCAAGGCCCTGTCCGGGCGAGGGGTTCGGCCATGCGGGTGGCGCGACGGCATGGCCCGGGGCGGCTGCGATGCAGCCCGCGTCAGGCCACGGTGTCCCCCCTCGCCTCCCCAGGCACGGCTCTGTCGAGCCCCCGTCCCGGCACGTCGCCCCTGCCGCTTCGAGCCGCCCGGCCGGCGCCGGCGGGCGCCGCAGCCCGGCAGGCCCGCTCCGACGCCCTCCGGCGAGGCTCCGTCCGGCTCGATCGCGCTGTCGGCGCGCGACCGGAACGGGGCCGGGCGGGGCGCGGCCGGACGGCCCTCGGTCGGTGCTTCGCTGGCAGCGCGCCCTCCACCCATGCGAAGGGTCCGGCCTTACGGCGGGTGCGCCCCGACGCGACGGTGGACACCGCCGGGGAATTGCGGCACCGCAGATCGGTGTCCCGCCGGCCAGCCCCGAACCCCTGACAGCGATGCCGATCGCGACCTCGCCCTCCGCCGCGCCGGCGGCCGAACCCGGCTCCGCCGGTCCCGCGCCGGCTCCGGACACGGCCCGGGCGCCCGGCCTCGCCGACCCGATCCCGCCGACCCTCGGGCTGGTGCTGGCCGGCGGCCGCGCGCAGCGGCTCGGCGGCGGCGACAAGGGATTCTTGGCGGTCGGCGGACGGCCGATCCTGGCCCGCGTGATCGCCCGGCTGACGCCCTGCGCCGCCGTGATCCTCAACGCCAATGGCGATCCGGCCCGCTTCGCTGGGCTCGGCCTGACCGTGGTCGCCGACACGGTGCCGGGCTTCGCCGGCCCGCTCGCCGGCGTCCTGGCCGGCCTCGACTGGGCGGCGGCGCACCGGGCCGACATCGCCCATGTGGTGACGGCCCCGGCCGACGCCCCGTTCCTCCCGGCCGATCTGGTCGTGCGCCTGCACGCCGCCGCACGGGCCGCCGGCACGCCGATCGCCTGTGCCGCCTCCGGCGGGCGGCGTCACCCGGTGGTCGCGCTGTGGCCCGTGGCGCTGCGCGAGGCGCTGCGGCACGCGCTCGTCGACGAAGGCCTGCACAAGGTCGGCGCGATCCTCGATCGCCACGGCGCCGCGACGGCGGACTGGCCGGCGGCGCCGGTCGACCCGTTCCTCAACGTCAACACGTCCGCCGACCTGAACGAGGCCGAGCGGCTCGCCGCTGCGCATCCCAACGCCTGAACGGCGACCGGCGGCCGCGTCGCGTAACCGCCGGCCCGCATTGCCGGCAGGCATCGCGGAGCGCGCCTGTTGCCGTTATGCATCATTCCATGTCTTTATAGTTCGTAAACGGCTAGCCCGATTGTCGGGGCGGAGTCGGGCTGTCACGGTCCGGCGCCGAGGAGAGCACCCGTGGTCCGTCGTCTGCGGCACCCTGCCCTGAAGCGCGCGGTCGGCCTTCTGGCCGCCTATGCGCTCGCGCTGCAGATGCTGCTCGCCGGCATGGTCGCGACCGAGATGGCCGCGGCGGGCGACGGCGCCGCCGCGCTCTGCTTCGGCACGGCCGGCGCAGCCGACACGACCGGCGTCGACGGAGCCGGCACGAGCGCCCCGGCTGGGGCGCCGCACACCCATCCTCCTTGCGCCGTCTGCGCCTTCGCGAGCCTCGCGCCGCCGCTGCCGGCGATCGCGGCCCTGGCGATCCCGCAGGCCCGGGCGCGATCCGCGCTCCTCGCGAGGCCCTCCTCGGGCCGCCTGACCGCCCCCCTCCCACACGGTCATCGCATCTCCCGACGAAAGATCCCCCGATGTCACGCCTGATCCGCGCGCTCTGCGCGGCGTCGGCGGCCGCTGCCGCCTGCTCCCCCGCCTCCACGCTCGCCCAATCCACCGCCCTGCCGCCGCTCGTGGTCGAAGGCAGCTCCGGACCCGTTGGCCCGGCACCGGCCGCCGGCCCCGCCGGCACGACCGCCCCCGGCACGACCAGCCTCACGGTGCCGACCACGGCCCAGGCCGAGGCGGCGCTGTCGCGCGTGCCGGGCGCCGTCGAGGTCGTCCCGGACACCGCCTTCAAGACCGGCCCGGCCCGCACCGCCAAGGACATCCTCGACTACGTGCCGGGCGTGTGGATCGAGCCGAAATGGGGCGACGACTCGCGCCTGTCGATCCGCGGCTCGGGCCTGTCGCGCAACTTCCATCTGCGCGGCGTCCAGCTCTACATGGACGGCATCCCGATCAACACCTCGGACGGCTACGGCGATTTTCAGGAGATCGACCCGACCGCCTACCGCTACGTCGAGATGTTCAAGGGCGCGAACGGCCTGCGCTTCGGCGCCAACGCACTCGGCGGCGCGGTGAACTTCGTGGTGCCGACCGGGCGCGACGCCAAGGCGCTCGACACCCGGGTCGATGCCGGCGGCTTCGGCTTCGTGCGCGGCCAGGCCGCGGTTGGCGGCGCCGCCGGACCGTGGGACGCCTTCGCCACCGTCTCCTCGTCGATGCAGGACGGTTATCGCGAGCACTCGTGGGGCCATGCCGAGCGGGCGAGCGGCAATGTCGGCTATCGGTTCTCGCCCGACGTCGAGACCCGCCTCTACGTCAACGCCAATTCGGTGCGCCAGCGCATCCCGGGCGAGGTGACCAAGGCGCAGGCGCTGTCGTCGCCGCGCACCGCGGCCGTGAACAACCTGACGAACGACTGGCAGCGCAACATCGACACGCTGCGCCTCGCCAGCCGGACCACGGTGAAACTCGACAGCACCGTGCTCGAGCTCGGCGCCTTCGACGTCGACCGCCATCTGATGCACCCGATCTATCAGTGGCTCGACTATCGCTACGAGGACTACGGCGGCTTCGCCCGCGTCGTCGACGAGCGCCTGCTGCTCGGCCATCGCAACCGCTTCACGCTCGGCGCCAACGTGCTCAACGGCACGATCACGGCCGATCAGTACGTCAACACGGGTGGGCAGAAGGGCGCGCTCACCTCGTCGCGCATCCAGCGGCCGGAGAACTACACGGCCTACGCCGAGAACGCCTTCTACGTGGTGCCGACCGTCTCGCTGGTCGCCGGGGCGCAGTATCTCTACGCCGTGCGCGAGCAGGAGGTGCGCTTCTCGACCAACGGCGATCTGAACGGCCGCGCGACGTTCAGCGTGTGGAGCCCGAAGGTCGGCGTGCTGTGGGACGTCGCGCCCGACTGGCAGGTGTTTGGCAACGTGTCGCGCAGCGCCGAGGTGCCGAGCTTCGGCGAGAGCGTCGCGCCCAACGCGATGAACCCGACGCTGCCCAACATCCCGTTCTGGGCGATCCAGCCGCAGCGCGCGACGACGTTTGAGATCGGCACTCGCGGACGGCGGCCGGACGTGACCTGGGACGTCGCGCTCTACCGGGCCGAGATCAGCAACGAGCTGATGTGCCTCTATTCGAGCTTCGGGAGCTGCAACGTCACCAATGCCGACCGCACCGTGCACCAGGGCGTCGAGCTCGGGCTCGGCGTGTCGCTGCTGAAGAACCTCTTCGTGCAGGCCGGCGAGCCGGACCGGCTGTGGCTGCAGCTCGCCTACACGTACAACGACTTCCGCTTCGACGGCGACGCGAGGTTCGGCGACAACCGGCTGCCGGGTGCGCCGCCCCACATCGTCAAGGCCGAGCTCCTCTACAAGCATCCGGGCGGATACGCGTTCGGGCCGACGCTCGAATGGGTGCCGCAGGCCTATTTCGTCGACAGCGCCAACACGCTTTCGACCGACGCCTATCTGCTGTGGGGCCTGAAGGCGGCCTACGATGACGGGACGATCTCGGCCTATGTCGAAGGCCGCAATCTCGGCGACGTCAGCTATATCTCGTCGGCCAGCATCATCGACCGCGCCACCACGGCATCGGCCCTGTTCAACCCCGGCACCGGCCGCGCCGTCTATGCCGGCCTGCGCTGGCGCATGTGAGGAGATTCGTGATGAAGAAGACCTCGATGCAGACGACCGCGTGGCCGGCCTGGGCCGCCCTGGTGGCGGCGAGCCTGATCACGAGCGCGCCGGCCGCGGCCCATGTCACGCTCGAACGAAGCGAGGCGAGCGCGGGGGCCGGCTACAAGGCAGTGCTGCGCGTGCCGCACGGCTGCGACCGCTCCGCCACCCTGAAAGTTCGGGTGACGATCCCGGAGGGGCTGATCGCCGTGAAGCCGATGCCGAAGCCGGGCTGGACGCTGGCGGTGGCCAAGGGTCCTTATCAGAAGGCGTACGACTTCATGCACGGCCTCACCGTGAAGGAAGGCGTGCGCGAGATCGTGTGGACCGGCCGGCTCGCCGACGAGCATTACGACGAGTTCGTCTTCTCGGGCTTCGTCGCATCGGCCGTCGCGCCCGGCACCACGCTCGCCGTCCCGGTCGTGCAGGAGTGCGAGACCGGCACGGCCGCCTGGACCGAGGTCGCCGCGCCGGGCCAGGATCCGCACGCCCTCAAGAAGCCCGCGCCGCTCCTGCGCATCGTCGCCCCACCGGAGCATCACCGGCATCATTGAGGGCTGCGGTCATTCCGGAAGCCGCGCAGCGGCTGTCCGGAATCCATACGCCTGGCGCTTCGTGGTGACGAAATACAGGGGTGATACCAGCGGCCTCCGACTCTGGCTTTCCCCGTCACCCTGAGGTGCTCGGGCGAAGCCCGAGCCTCGAAGGGCGACGGCCACGGTGGGGGGCGCATCCTTCGAGGCCCGGCTTCGCCGGGCACCTCAGGATGACGGTTCGAGGTTCAGGGCCGCTGGTTATATTGCGGGTCCCGGGCTCGGCGCGTCGCGCCGCATCGGAGACGACTCTACCCCGTGATCTCCGCATAGGAGACGAAGCCGACCGTGTCGCCGGGCTTCACCTCCGTCACGTCGTCGCCGATCTCGATCAGGCCATCCGTCTCGGTCAGCGACGTGATGGCGCCGGCGCCCTCCAGGCGATAGACGACGGCCTCCGGCGCGCCGTCGGCGCCGGGGCGCAGCGAGCCGCGCAGATATTCGCGCCGGCCCGGCCGCTTGCGATGCGCGAAGCCGGCCCGCACCGGCAGCACCATGGGCTGGCGCGGTGTCGCACCGGCGAGCCGCAGCAGCAGCGGCCGCACCACACGCACGAAGGTGACGAAGGCCGCCGCCGGATTGCCCGGCAGTCCCACGAAGGCGGCGCGCGCGTCGTCCTCCCCCGCCAACACGCCCATCGCCACCGGCTTGCCCGGCTTGATGGCGACGCGCCAGAAGTCCAGCCGCCCGACCCGCTCCACCGCGGTGCGGACGTGATCGGCCTCGCCGGTCGACACGCCGCCCGACGTGATCACGAGGTCGTGGCCGGCGGCGGCGCGGCGCAGCGCGTCGCCGAGCGCGTCGGCATCGTCGCCCAGAATGCCGAGATCCGTCACGGTCGCCCCGAGCGCCTCGATGAGCGCGAGCAGCAGATAGCGATTCGCGTCGTAGATGCCGCTCGGCGGCAGCGCCGTGCCGGGCTCGACGATCTCGTCGCCGGTCGAGAACAGCGCGACCGAGACGCGCCGGCGCACCGGCAGCGCCGTGAGGCCCTGTGCGGCGGCGAGCGCGATGTCGGCGGCGGCGAGCCGCCGTCCGGCCGGCAGCATCGGCCCGCCGACCGCGATGTCCTCGCCGGCACGGCGACGGTTGTCGCCCGGCTTCAGCCCGGCCGGCACGACGAGAGTCTCGCCGTCGAGCCGGGCGTCCTCCTGCATCAGCACCGTGTCGGCGCCGGCCGGCATCGGCGCGCCAGTGAAAATGCGCACCGCCTCGCCGGCCGCCAGCGGACGCGCCGCGACGCGCCCCGCCGTGACGCGGTCGACCACCGCGAGCCGGGTCTCGCCGTCTGCCGCGAGGTCGGCGTGGCGGAGCGCGTAGCCGTCGACGGCCGAGTTGTCGAAGGGCGGCAGGTCGCGCAGCGCGGCGACGTCGTGGGCGAGCACGCGGCCGCGTGCGGCCCGCAGCGCCACCGGCTCGAACCCGCCGACCGGAGCGACGCGCGCGACGATCAGCGGCTCCAGATCGTCGAGACGCAGTACCGGCGCGTCGATCGAGAAGGAGTCGTCGCCGAGCTTCGCCATCAGGCCGCTCCCGCCGCGGCCGCCGCGGCGCGGCCGCGCGCGATCGCCTCGTCGAGCGGGATCGCCCGGTCGACCAGGACATCGACGATCGCCTGGACGTCGTCGAGCGGAAGCACCGTGATGGCCGCCTCCGCGACGGTCGCGTCGGCGACCTCGCCGTCGGAGGCGATCGCGACGATGTCGGCGTCGCCCGGGAACAGATAGGGCTTGCCGACCACCCCGCGATGCACCTCGAGCTTGGGATGCGGCTCGCGCTTGAAGCCCTCGACCAGCACCAGATCGACCGGCGACAGCCGCGTCAGCAGCGCGTGCAGCTCCGGCTCGGGCGCGCCACGCAGCTCCTGCATCAGGGCGACGCGCAGCGGCGAGGAGACGAGCACCTCGGTCGCCCCGGCGACCCGGTGGGCATAGGAGTCCTTGCCGGGATGGTCGACGTCGAAGCCGTGATGGGCGTGCTTGACGGTCGACACCGACAGGCCGCGGCCGATCAGCCGCGGGATGATGCGCTTGATGAGCGTCGTCTTGCCGGCCCCGCTCCACCCGGTGATCCCGATCACCCGCACGTCGATCCCCCGCTCTCGCATCGCGACGGTTCGTCTTAGCGGGAAATGGCGGCCGAATCCAAGCGGCCCGCGCCGCACGGGCCCTGCGTGGTTCTGCGGCTTGACGGCGACGGTGCCGGTCGCGACAACCGCGCCATGGACAGGCTCGATCTGCGCGGGCTCAAGTGCCCGCTCCCGGCGCTGAAGACCAAGAAGGCCCTCGCCGGCCTGGCGGCGGGCAGCGTCGTCGAGATCGCCTGCACGGACCCGATGGCGGCGATCGACATTCCGCATCTCGTCGCCGAGAGCGGCGACGCGCTGGAGGCGAGCGATCGCGCCGGCGACGTGCTGACCTTCCGCATCCGCAAGCGGTGACGGGGCGCGACGGCCGGTGCCCGGCGGCGGAGCGAGCCCGAAAGAAAACGGCCGGCGAGGCCGGCCGTCACGTCGTTCGATCGTGGCTCGGGAGCGATCTGATCAGATCCGGCCCATCAACGCCAGGATCAGGACGATGACCAGCACGACGCCGACGATGCCGCCCGGGCCGTAGCCCCAGCTCCGGCTGTAGCCCCAGTTCGGCAGCGCGCCGATCAGGATCAGAATCAGGATGACGATCAGAATGGTCGACAACATGAGCGGCCTCCACGCACCTTCGTTGAGATCGTCGGGTCAATCCGGCGCCGTGACGAATGTTCCGGACGCGACGGCACCGGCCCCGATCAGCGCCGATCGACGCCGCGGCTGAGCACGAGGCCGACCACGAAGGCGCCGACAAGGCCCAGCGAGAGCATGCGGCGGCCGCCGAGCGAGCGGCCGAGCGCGAGGCCCGTGGTGACGAGCCGCGGATCCATCCACCACGGCGGGACGGAGGACGCCACCGACTGGGCGATGATCGCCTCGCGGCGCGCCGCCCGGCGGCGCACCACGGCGAGCCCGCTCGCACCGATCAGCGCGACCAGGAGAAAGACGCCGGCGAAGCCGAGGCTCGTCGCGATGGCGCCGAACTCCTCCTGGGCCCGGATGAACACCGCGGCGCCGAGGAACACGAGCGCGCCGAACGACGCGAGGCCGGCGATCGCGGCCCACACGCCGCTCTTCACGAGCGTGTCGAGCCGCGCCTGCCAGCGGAGGGCGATGCCTTCGAACACGGACCCGACCCCGATCAGCGCCGCCAGAGGGCGCCGAACAGGAATCCGAGCCCGAGCGCGAGAGCGAGCGTCGAGAACGGCCGCGCCTTCACGTTGTCCTCGAGCGTCGAGCCGACCGTGTCGGCGAACTCGGTGACGGCGTCGCGGCTGCGCTCGCCGGCTTCGTAGACGGCGCCGCCGACATTGTCGCGGACGCGGCGGAAGCGGTCGCGCACCCCGCCGAACGCATCCTCGCTCGACGCGGCGAGCGCGTCGGAGAGCTGGCCGGCGAGGCGCGCGACGTCGTCCTTCAGGCTCTGCATGTCCTTGCGGAGATCGTCGGCGGTGTTGGTGGGTCCGTTCACGGTGGCCATGGGGGTGCTCCGATTGTCACGAGTGGCGATCCGATCGTCCGGATCGGGTGCGCGCAGACCGCGCGTCGGATCGGTAACGCGGTGACACCGGAAAAGTTCGTGGCGATGCCGGATCGCGAGCACGTGATCACGAGCCGTCCGGCGATCGGAGCGCGGCGCGCGGCGCGACGAATGTCGTCCAGGGAACGTGGAATGGAACCCGCGCGATACCGCAGCGTTTCCGGAGCAGACACAACGCTGAGGAGGCTCGAATGGGTCGTTATTTCCTGCTGTGGATGCTCGGTATTCCGATTCCCGTGCTGGCGCTGATCTGGCTGTTCGGCGGCCTGCACTGACGTCGGATCGGATACGGCACGGCCGTTCCACCGCGCATGACGGAAACAGAAGCGCCGCGGATCCGATCCGCGGCGCTTCGCCGTGTTCGATACGCTTCTTTCTTACGCTCTTTACGCTCGTCCGCCCGGCTGGCGTGCGGCCGGCACGGCGCTCACGCGGCCGAGCGATCCGCCCGCGGGCCGCGCTTGAGCGACTGCAGGAACTCGCGCACCGACACCGCGAGCCGATGCGACTGCTCGGCGAGCCCGCCTGACGCCGACATGGTGGTGCCGGCGTGGCGCTCGGATTCGCCCGCGTGGTCACTCACCCCGCGGATCGTCGTGACGATGTGCTGCACGCCGGCGAAGGCCTGCTCGATGTTGCGCGCGATGTCCTGGGTCGCCTGCGACTGCGCCCCGATCGCCGTCGCGACGTGGGTCGTGATCTGATCCACCTCGGCGATGGTGGCGCCGATCGAGCCGATGGCGTCGACGGCGGCCCGCGTCGTGCTCTGCACCTCGACGATGCTCTTCGAAATGTCCTCGGTCGCCCGCGCCGTCTGGCCGGCGAGGCTCTTCACCTCCTGGGCGACGACCGCGAACCCCTTGCCGGCCTCGCCGGCGCGGGCCGCCTCGATGGTGGCGTTGAGGGCCAGGAGGTTGGTCTGCGCCGCGATGGCGTTGATCAGCTCGACCACCTCGTCGATGCGGGCCGTCGCGGTCGACAGGCTGGCGATGGTGTCGCTCGCCTGCGCGACCTTGGTCACCGCCTCGCGGGCGATCGCGGCGGAGCGGTCGACGTCCCGACCGATCTCCTCGGCCGAGGCGGCGAGCTCGGTGGTCGCCGCCGCCACCGTCTCCATGTTGCTCGACGCGTCCTGGGAGGAGCGCTCCACCGCCTCGGCGCGGGTGCGCGTCTCGGTGGCGCCCTGGCCGAGCACGCCGGCGGTCGATTCCATGTTGCCGACCGCGCCCGCCATCGCGTCGACCACGCGGCCGATCGCCTCCTCGAACTGCGCCGTGTCGGCGTTGAAGGCGGCGACCCGGCAGCGGATCACCTCCATCGCCTCGTTGATCGTCTCGGCGGCGAGCTTGACGCTGCCGTGCAGCCCCTTCGGCAGGATGCGGCGGTGATACTTGTCGTCGCGGATCGCCGCCATGGCGGCCGTCGATTCGCGCACGAAGGCGTCGCAGCGGTCGGTCGCGTCGTTGAAGGCGTGCTGCAGCCGGCCGAACGCGCCGCGATCCCTGATGGTCAAGATGCGCGCCTCGAAGTCGCCGCGGGCGACCCGCTCGGCGACGGCCGCGGCCTCGCGGCAGGCGCAACCCAGGACGGCGAGCCGCCAGGCGACCACGGCGAGTGCCAGCGCCGCGACGGCGAGGCCGCCGGCGAGCACGGTGGGCGCGGCGAACACGAGACCCGCGCCAGCGAGCACGAGCCCGAGCGCGGCGGCGACGACGCCGGCCGTCGCCTCAGAAAGCAAAGACGAGTTCATCGTAGGGCATGCCTTGGGCGTCGACGAAGTCGAGGAGCCGGCGATAGCCGGCGGCGAGCGCATCCTTGCCGTTCGAATGCCGGACCTCCTCGCGCAGCACCTCCGCGTAGAGGGGCGCGACGGCCTCGACGGCACCGCGTTCGGGAACGCGCCGGTTCGAGTGATAGCCGACGATCCGCCGGTTCTCGTCGAACGACGGTGTGACATGGGCGAACACCCAATAATGGTCGCCGTTCTTCGCCATGTTCTTCACATAGGCGAAGACCTCGCGGCCGTCCTGGATGGTGTCCCACAGGAGCTTGAACACGGCCCGGGGCATGTCGGGGTGGCGGATGATGCTGTGGGGCTGGCCCATCAGCTCCGCCACGCCGTAGCCGCAGATGTCGCAGAACACCTTGTTGGCGTACGTGATCCGGCCCTTGAGGTCGGTCTTCGAAACAATCAGATCGTGCGGACTGAAAAAGACTTCTCGATGGGTTGGACTAACCCGAACCGACATGGCGCAATTCCCATTCCGACGTAACCCGTAAGCATCACTTGACGGCACGGTGGTAAACATTCGCCTACGGGCGCCGTCACAAAGATGTGGCAGGACCTGCACATCATCCATGCAGGCTGGAATGACGGGCGCACCCTCGCCCGGTTCGGTTAACCCTTCGTTCACCAAAGCGTTGCCGATACCACCCTCCGGTGTATGCTCGACGCCACATTGCACGCGAGCGGTGCACGAAAGGACCACGACACGCCGCCGCGGATGACGCAAAGGGGTAGTGACAGGGGGATTTTCGATGCAGGACCGTCGCCGCGAGCAGCGATGGCCGGCCTATCTGCGCGGCCGCATCAGCTTCGCGAACCGATTTTCAGCCGTCGACTGCCTGATCCGGAACACCTCACCGCGGGGGGCGCGCCTCGCCGTGCACAACAGCGCCGTGGTGCCCGACGAGTTCGATCTCGCCATCCCGCGCAAGGGCACCGAGGTGCGGGTCCGCGCCCGGTGGCGGAGCTTCGAGATCATCGGCGTCGAGGTGGTGACGGCGCCGGCCGCCGACGCCCCGATCCCGATCGGGCTCGCCCGGCGCATCCGCGACCTCGAAGCCGCCAACGACAGCCTGCGGCGCCGGCTCGCGCAGGACGACTGACGATCCGTGCCACGCCCGACGCTCGCCGACCGCCGTTAAGGTTGAGGCGAGGCTCGGCTTGCCGTCCCGGTCGGGCACCCGCACAGTCATCCTCCGCGCCGGCACCGGCGCCGAGGAGGCCGCCACGATGACGACGGACCGTCGCAAGACCCCGCGTACACCGTCCTATCTCGGCGGCCAGCTCGTCTTCTCCAATCAGCGGCTGAGCGCCGAGTGCATCGTCCGCGACCGGTCGGACACCGGGGCGCTCCTGTTCGTCGACGCGGCCGGCCGCCTGCCGGACAGCTTCGACCTCACCATCACCAAGACGCGCACCCGGTTCCGGGCGCGCACCCGCTGGCGCCGCGCCGACGCCATCGGGGTCGAGCTCACCGAGCCGGTCGCCGCGCCGGCCGCCGCGGCCGCGCCGGCCGACCCGTTCGAGCACGACCGCATCCGCCGGCTCAAGGCGGAGAACGAGCGGCTCAAGCGCCGCCTGCGCCAGCTCGAGGAGTGACGGGGGCGGCCACGGCACCGGTCTCCAGTGCGCCACCGCGAGAGCGTCGGCCCGCGCCCGCCGAAGCGCGATCGACGAACCCGTTACCCCCGCCTCGAATCGTCGCAGCCGCTCCGGCCGGGGGGTCTTTCTGTGCGGCACATGTCCTGCTATCGCTCTGATCGGGAGATCGATCCGAGACGATGAACGAGAGCATCCGCACCCCCGCCTCTCACGCGACGACGACGCTGGCGCCCGACGCGGCCTACGGGACCGCGCGCAGCGGCGACACGCGTGCCGGCGACCGCCCGTCCGGCGGCGCCGCGCCATCCTCGTCGCCCCGGCCGGCCGGCCACCCGCCGGTGAAGAACGGGCGAATCGGTGTGCTGATCGTCAATCTCGGCACGCCGGACGGCACCGACGCCGACTCGGTAAAAAAATACCTCAAGGAGTTCCTCTCCGACCGCCGGGTCATCGAGGAGACCGGGCTGATCTGGAAGCTCGTCCTCAACGGCATCATCCTGCGCACGCGGCCGGCCCAGAAGGGCCGCGACTACGAGAAGATCTGGAACACCGAGAAGAACGAATCGCCGCTCAAGACCATCACGCGGTCGCAGAGCGACATGCTCGCCGCGACCCTGGCGCCGGTCGACGGCCGGCTCCTGGTCGACTGGGCGATGCGCTACGGCAATCCTTCGATCGAGTCGCGCCTCGACGCCCTCAAGGCCGAGGGCTGCGACCGCATCCTGCTGGTGCCGCTCTATCCGCAATACGCCGCCGCGACGACGGCGACGGTGTGCGACGAGACGTTTCGCGCCCTCATGCGGATGCGCTGGCAGCCGACGCTGCGGGTCGCGCATCCCTGGTACGACGACCCGGTCTATATCGACGCGCTGGCCCGCTCGATCGAGGAGGAGCTGGCGAAGCTCAGCTTCGTGCCGGACGTCCTGATCGCCTCCTTCCACGGCATCCCGAAGGAGTATTTCGACAAGGGCGACCCCTACTACTGCCACTGCGCCAAGACGCACCGGCTGCTGCGCGAGCGGCTCGGGATGGACGAGGACCGCTTCCGCCTCACCTTCCAGTCGCGCTTCGGCCGCGCCGAGTGGCTGCAGCCCTACACCGACATGACCGTCAAGGCGCTGGCCGAGAGCGGCGTGAAGAATCTCGCGATCGTCACGCCCGGCTTCACCTCGGACTGCCTGGAGACGCTGGAGGAGATCGCCGGCGAGAACGCCGAGATCTTCCACCACGGCGGCGGCGAGAACTTCGCCGCCCTTCCCTGCCTGAACGACAGCACCGCCGGCATGGACGTCATCCGCAATGTCGTGCTGCGCGAGCTGAAGGGCTGGGTGGACGGCTGACGGTCGCCGTCTTCACCCTCCGTTCACGGCGACGATGAAGTTTCCGGTCGCGCCGCCCGCCGGCGCGAACCCGCCCGTCACATCGGTCCCCTAAAGGTCGAAGGTCGGCCGCCGCATCCGCGTCGCGGCTGCGGCCGGACGGCCGCCGACGTGCGGCATCCTCGCGGTCTCCTTGCGGTATCATGGCGACCCCGCCACACTTCGCGCCGGATTCGCGACGGGAGCACTCGAACGGGAGTACGTTGGATGATTCTCGGCGGCCTCGACATTTTCATCATTCTTCTCGTCCTTCTCGCCATCCTCACCGTCTTTCTCGGCGTCAAGACGGTGCCGCAGGGCTTCAACTGGACGGTCGAGCGGTTCGGCCGCTACACCCGCCTGCTCCCGCCCGGGCTCAACCTGATCGTCCCGTTCGTCGATCGGATCGGGCGCCGGATCAACGTCATGGAGCAGGTGCTCGACGTCCCCCAGCAGGACGTGATCACCAAGGACAACGCCACCGTCACGGTGGACGGCGTCGCCTTCTTCCAGGTGTTCGACGCCGTCAAGGCGAGCTACGAGGTGGCGCAGCTCGACCAGGCGATCGTCAAGCTGACCATGACCAACATCCGCTCGGTGATGGGCTCGATGGACCTCGACCAGGTTCTCTCCCACCGCGACGAGATCAACACCCGGCTGCTGCGCGTCGTCGACGCCGCCGTGTCGCCCTGGGGCATCAAGGTCACCCGCATCGAGATCAAGGACATCTTCCCGCCCGCCGACCTCGTCAACGCGATGGGCCGGCAGATGAAGGCGGAGCGCGAGAAGCGCGCCGAGATCCTCTCCGCCGAAGGCCAGCGGCAGTCCGAAATCCTGCGGGCCGAGGGCGCCAAGCAGTCGCAGATTCTCGAGGCTGAAGGCCGGCGCGAGGCGGCGTTCCGCGACGCCGAGGCGCGCGAGCGCCTCGCCCAGGCCGAGGCCAAGGCGACCGAGATGGTGAGCGTCGCGGTCGAGCAGGGCAACGTCGCGGCGCTGAACTACTTCATCGCCGAGAAATACCTGAAGGCCTTCGCCGAGCTCGCCCGCTCGCCGAACCAGAAGGTGCTGATGCTGCCGATCGAGGCGACCAGCGTGCTCGGCTCGCTCGCCGGCATCGCCGAGATCGCCAAGTCCACGTTCGAGGAGAAGGCGCAGGGCGCGCCGCGCGCCGCCGGCCGGCCGGCGCCGACCGGCCCCGCCGTGCCGCCGCCTCCGCCACCCGTGAGGTGACAAATGTCCGTCCTGTCGTCGCTCGCCACGTCGCTCGGTCCGTGGGGCTGGCTCGCGGCCGCCGCCGTGCTGCTGATCGCCGAGATCGTGGTGCCGGGCGTCTTTCTCCTGTGGCTCGGCATCGCCGCCCTGATCGTCGGCCTCGTCTCGTTCGTGATCGACTGGGGTTGGCAGCTGCAGTGGCTCGCCTTCGCGCTGATCTCGCTCGCCGCGATTCCGCTGTGGCGCAAGCTCGCGCGTGCCGGCGAGACGACCGACCAGCCGTTCCTCAACAAGCGCCTGGAGGCGATGGTCGGCCGCGTCTTCACGCTCGAGCGGCCGATCGTCGGCGGCTCCGGCACCATCGCGGTCGACGACACGGTGTGGCGGGTCTCCGGCGACGACGCGCCGGCCGGCACCCGCATCCGCATCGCCCGGGTAGACGGTGCCACCATTCACGTCGAGCGGGCGGAGGCGTGACGCTCCGCCCGGTCCGCCGCGCCGACGGCGCGCCGCTCAGGCGGCCCGGACCGTGGCCAGGAACCGCTGGACCTCGCTGCGGAGCTGATTGCTCTCGATCGCGAGCTGGCCGGCCGCGTTGAGGACCTCGCCCGAGGCCGCGCCGGTCTCGGCGGCCCCGCGGCTCACCGCCACGATGGTGCGGGCGACCTCCGACGTTCCGGACGCCGCCTGCTGGATGTTGCGCGAGATCTCCGCCGTGGCGGCACCCTGCTGCTCGACGGCCGCGGCGACCGCCGACGCGACCTCGGCGATCTGGCCGATCGTCCCCGAAATCTCCTTGATGGCGGAGACGGAGTCCTGGGTCGCCGCCTGCATGGCCGCGATCTGGGCCGAGATCTCGCCCGTCGCCTTGGCGGTCTGGCCGGCCAGGGCCTTCACCTCGGAGGCGACGACGGCGAAGCCCTTGCCGGCCTCGCCGGCGCGGGCCGCCTCGATGGCGGCGTTGAGGGCGAGCAGATTGGTTTGCTCGGCCACGTCGGTGATCAGCCGCACCACGTCGCCGATGCGCTGCGCCGCGATCGAGAGCTGACCGACCAGGACGTCGGTCTTGGCCGCCTGGGTCACCGCCGCTTCGGCGATGCGGCCCGAGACCTGCACCTGCCGGCTGATCTCGCCGATCGACGAGGTCATCTCGTCGGTCGCCGCGGCCACGGCCTGGACATTGGTGGAGGCCTCTTCCGAAGCCGCGCTCACGGTCGTCGACATGTGCTGCGTCTGGTCGGCCGTGCGGGTGAGCGTCGTGGCGGTCGCCTCCAGCTCGGTCGCCGCCGACGAGACGGTCGCGATGATGCCGCCGACCGCCGCCTCGAACTGGTCGGCGATCCGATGGACGGCGACGCGCTGCTCGCGCGCCGCGCTCTCGGCCGCGGCGCGCTGCGCGGTCTCCATGCGGCCGATCCGCAGCAGGTTGTCCTTGAAGGTCTGCGCCGCGCGGGCATTGTCGCCGACCTCGTCGTGCCGCTCCGTGTAGGGCACG
This sequence comes from Rhodoplanes elegans, assembly GCF_016653355.1. GTDB lineage: Bacteria > Pseudomonadota > Alphaproteobacteria > Rhizobiales > Xanthobacteraceae > Rhodoplanes > Rhodoplanes elegans. The sequence continues at coordinate 30,909 of NZ_NHSK01000036.1, forward strand.
TCGACGTCGGTGCGGCCCTGCGCGAGCTCGATCAGCACCGAGGTGACGCGGCGGATCGGCCGCGCGATCCCGCGTCCGATCAGGAAGGCGAGCAGACCGCCGATCAGAATCGCCGCCGCCACCAGGACCTGTTGCACCGTGACGGTGGTCGACACGGTCGCGTCGGACGCCTCGCGGGCGGCCTGGAACTCGCGCTCGAGCGAATGCTGCGCATCGCGCAGCGCCTGCTGGATCGCGTCGACGCCGGGGACCAGGACGTCGTTGAACAGCTCGTCGCTCTTGGTGAAGGTCGAGGCGAGGTGCTCGAAGCTCGCTGCGAACACGGCCAGCGTCGCGTTGACCGGGCCGAGCACCGCCAACACGTCGGCGGGGAGGTCGGTCTGCTCCATGATGGCGAGCGCCTCGTAGGCGTTCTGGATCGCCGTCCGGAAGCGCTGGCCCGCCCTGGCGTCACGGGTCGCGATGAACTGCCAGATCTCCAGACGCACGGTCTGGATGCTCTTCTCCAGCTCGGCGAGCGCGAGGGCGGCGTCCGGATTGGCGCCGGCCGCGGCGCTCGTCCGCGCGAGCGCCTTCATCAGATCGACGCCGCCGGCATCGAGCTTGGCCCGCTCCTCCCCGAGGCTGCGCCCGAGCCCGATCAGCGCCTCCCGCTGCTTCTGGAACTCGTCCAGCGCCAGCGCCGCGTTCTCGTAGATCTCGCGCCGGGCGCGTGAGCCGGAGGCCGCCGCCACGGACTGGATCATGCCGCGGATGCGGCTCGACGCCTCGGCGCCTTCGCGCACCGCCTCCTCGGCCCCGTCGAGCTTGAAGCGCAGCGCCGCGCGACGCATCACCTCGAGATCGTTGGTGATCTGCAAGGCTCGCGCATTGCCGTCGGCGAGCATGCTCATGGTCTCGACGCGGGACTCGATCGACAGGAGCCCGACGGCGCCGAAGGCGGCGATGCCGACGGCGAACAAGAGCGCCACACCGAAGCCCGAATAGATCCGCGTCGCCAGCTTCAGCCGAAGATGCCGCATGATCACGCCCCCCGGATTACATCCCTTGGTAGCGCTAGTCGGATTAATGAATTTGTAAAAATGGCCCGCTTTCGCGATCCGGCCTACTTCGTAGCCAAAAGGAATCGGGCGCGCCCGGGCTGCAGCCCGGGCGCCGGCATCATCGCACTTCGATCGATGTCGCCGCGGCCGCGGGCGTCAGCACCGGCGCCGGGTCGGGCGGCCCGCTGTCCTCACGCGGCTCGCACCGAGTCGAGGAACTTGGCCACCTCGCTGCGGAGCTGATTGCTCTCGATCGCGAGCTGGCCGGCGGCGTTCAGGACCTCGCCCGACGCCGCCCCGGTCTCCTCGGCACCGCGGCTCACCTCGACGATGTTCTGCGCCACCCGGCTGGTGCCCGAGGCCGCCTGTTGGATGTTGCGCGAGATCTCGGCCGTCGCCGCGCCCTGCTCCTCCACGGCGGCCGCGATGGCGGACGCGACCTCGGCGATCTGCCCGATGGTGCCGGAGATCTCCTTGATGGCGGCGACCGAGTCCTGCGTCGCCGCCTGCATGGCGGAAATCTGCGCCGAGATCTCGCCGGTCGCCTTGGCGGTCTGGCCGGCCAGCGCCTTCACCTCCTGGGCCACCACGGCGAATCCCTTGCCGGCCTCGCCGGCGCGGGCGGCTTCGATCGTGGCGTTCAGCGCCAGGAGATTGGTCTGTTCGGCGATGTCGGTGATCAGCTTGACCACGTCGCCGATGCGGCTCGCCGCTTGCGACAGCTCGCCGACGCGGGCGTCGGTCTTCGCCGCCTGGCTCACCGCGTCGTCGGCGATGCGGCTCGAGGTCTGCACCTGGCGCGAGATCTCGCCGATCGACGAGGTCATCTCGTTGGTCGCCGCGGCGACGGCCTGGACATTGCTCGACGCCTCCTCGGACGCCGCGCTGACGGTCGCCGACTTCTGCTGGGTCTGATCGGCCGTGCGGGTGAGCGTGGTGGCGGTCGCCTCCAGCTCGGTCGCCGCCGACGAGACGGTCGCGATGATGCCGCCGACCGCCTGCTCGAACTGATCGGCCAGCCGCACCATGTCGGCCTTGCGCTGCGCCGCGGCTCGGGCCTCCGCCTCGTGCTGCTCGGCTTCGAGCCGCCGGCGCTCGATCGCGTTGGTCTTGAACACCGCGACCGCGTCGGCCATGGCGCCGACCTCGTCCTTGCGGCCGACCCCGGGAATCTCCGCATCGAGACGGCCCGCCGCGAGCTCCTTCATGGCCGACGTCATCGCCTTCAGGGGCCGCACGAGACCGCGCGCCATCAGGACCGAGACGACGAGCGTGATCAGCATCACGAGGCCGGCGATCATCAGGGACTTGCGCGTGGCGGCCCAGGCCTGCTCGTCGAGATCGTCGATGTAGACGCCGGTCGCGACGGCCCAGCCCCAAGGCTTGAAGCCGGCCACATAGGTCAGCTTGGGCTGCGGATCCGTGACACCGGGCTTCACCTGGTCGTAGCGGACGTAACCGTTGCCGTCGCGGGCGACCGCCTCGGCGAAGGCCTTGTAGAACCGGAAGCCGTTGGCGTCCTTGAAGTCGGACATGTCCTTGCCGGCCATCTCGGGCCGCAGCGGGTTCATGACCAGGCGAGTCTTGTCGTCGAGAATGAAGAAGTAGTCGCCGTTGCCGTAGCGCAGCACGCCGACCCTGGCCTGGGCACGCTTCTGCGCGTCGGCCGTCGAGATCCGGCCGGCCTGAGCCTCGGCGTGCTCCTCCTTGACGATCCCGATCGCCAGATCGACCAGGTGGCGCAACTCCAGCTTCCGCTGATCCTGCAGGCCTGCGGCCAGCTCACGGGAGTCGAACAGGGCGATTCCCAGCAGCCCGAGGAATCCGAGACCGATCACCGCATAGATGCGAGCCCCGATGGTCATTCTGATTGTCGCAAGCACGGCATGGCCTCCACGGCCCGGGCCACGCCGTCTCGCAACGCGGCGCAGCGGTATCGTTCATCGCAGAAAGCCGGTCCGGCGTCTCCGACCAGGCGGATCGACGCGGATGCGAGCGGCGGGCGAACTTCATTTCCAGGTTCGGATTTAGCCGAAGACCGTAAACAAATCGCAGACCGCGTGTACCGGACCGTCGCCGCCGACGATGCGCCGCCAGGACGCCGATGGCCCGCCAAAGGGCGGGCCATCTGACGACTGCACCTCGAAACACGACCGCCCGCAGCGCGAGCAGCCAGCGGTTCAGGCCGCCCGCACCGTGTCGAGGAACTTGGCCACCTCGCTGCGGAGCTGATTGCTCTCGATCGCGAGCTGGCCGGCGGCGTTGAGGACCTCGCCGGAGGCCGCGCCGGTCTCTTCGGCCCCGCGGCTCACCGCGACGATGTTCTGGGCGACCTCGCCGGTGCCGGCCGCGGCCTGCTGGATGTTGCGCGAGATCTCGGCCGTCGCCGCGCCCTGCTCCTCGACGGCCGCCGCGATTGCCGAGGCGACCTCGGCGATCTGACCGATGGTGCCGGAGATCTCCTTGATGGCGGCGACCGAATCCTGCGTCGCCGCCTGCATGGCGGAGATCTGCGACGAGATCTCGCCCGTCGCCTTGGCGGTCTGGCCGGCCAGCGCCTTCACCTCGTTGGCGACGACCGCGAAGCCCTTGCCGGCCTCGCCGGCCCGGGCCGCCTCGATGGTGGCGTTCAGCGCCAGCAGATTGGTCTGCTCGGCGATGTCGGTGATCAGCTTGACCACGTCGCCGATGCGGTTCGCCGCGACCGACAGCTCGCCGACCCGCGCATCGGTCTTCGCGGCCTGGCTCACCGCCGCGTCGGCGATGC
>NZ_NHSK01000037.1 GCF_016653355.1 Rhodoplanes elegans
CCTGCGTCGATCGCCCCCGCCCGGCCCCGCTCCGCACCGGCCGATGCCCGTCGCCGGCCCGGAATGGCGGCCGGGCGGGGTGCTTCCTTGACATTTCGAGCTCTGTCACTAGGTTGCCCGCAACTCACCGCATCGTTCGTTCGATTTTCGAGGGCGCCCCATGGCGAAGGCCACCACCATCAAGATCAAGCTCGTCTCGAGCGCCGACACCGGCTACTTCTACGTGGCCAAGAAGAACTCGCGCACGCAGACCGAGAAGCTCGTCAAGAAGAAGTACGATCCGGTCGCGAAGAAGCACGTCGAGTTCCGCGAAGCCAAGATCAAGTGATGCCGCCACGGCGCGCGCCGCGGTCTGCTCCTCCTTCGATCCGCTGATCGTCTTCGATCCGCTGACGACACGCTGGCCGGGCTCGTCCCGGCCTTCGGCGTTTGGGCGCGCCGTACGGCACGCCACCCGACGGGTGGCGCGCCGCCGGGGCGCGCACAGGACGTTCGGAACGGGTGCTGTTGGGAGGCGCGCCGGCCGGCTCTACGCCATCCCCGGCGCCCTCAGGCGCGCCTTGCGGCGTCGGCGGATGACGGCCGAATGCCGGCCGCGATTAAAAGTGGCCGGCCGGGAGCGGTGTTTCGAGGAGGCCACTCTCACCGCTCACCGGCCGGCCGAACCCTACGGACCCAGGAGATGCGGCGGACCTGAGCACTCCGCAGGGTTAGCCCAGCTCGTTCGGGACGCGGCGACTCGGAGCACCTGCGCACTCCCGTCCGAGCAATTTCAATCAAAATCTATCGCAAGTTCCCGGGAAATCAACCGTCGTTCACCCGCGGGGACCTGCCCCCGTGTGGCATCCTAAACATTTAAGGTTTACAGATCAGGCGCTTAAATCGCGCGCGAGGGCCCGCCTCAGGCGGCGGCGGCGACCACCCGGTTGCGCCCGTCCCGCTTAGCCCTGTAGAGCGCCTCGTCGGCCCGCTTGAGAACCTTTGCCGGACTGTCGTCCGTTCCGGCTAGCCCGGCGATGCCCACCGAGATGGTCACCTCGACGCTGCGTCCCGACGCGTGGATCAGGAACGGCTCGGAGGCGATGCGCCGGCGCAGGCGTTCCGCCACCTTCGCGGCGACCGTGATGTCGGTGTCCGGCATCACGACGACGAACTCCTCGCCGCCGTAGCGGCAGGCGAGATCGATGCCGCGGATCGACTTGCGCAGCCGCATGGCGAACTCGCGCAGCACGTCGTCGCCGCCGTCGTGGCCGTGGGTGTCGTTGATCGACTTGAAGAAGTCGATGTCGAGGACCAGCACGGTCAGCGGCTTGCCGCGGGCGATCGCCTGGTCGACCAGGGTCGCCACATGGGTCTCCATGTAGCGGCGATTGTGCAGCCCGGTGAGCGCGTCGGTGATCGCCATCTCGATCGACAGCGTGACGTTGTCGCGCAGCCGCTCGGTGAAGCGCCGCTTGCGCACCTGGGTGCGGGCGCGGGCGAGCAGCTCGTTGCGGTCGACCGGACGGAACACGTAGTCGTTGACGCCGATCTCCAGGCCGCGATTGAGCCGCGAGCTCTCCTCCTCCGGATCGGCGATCGCCAGGATCGGGACGTTGCGGGTGCGGTCGAGCGAGCGGAGCTGGCTGCACAGGCGCAGCGCGTCGAAGCTCTCCAGGCCGAGCGACACGACGACGAGATCGTAGGGGCCGTCGGCGGCGCGGAACAGCGCTTCCGCGGCGTCGGTCTCGACGTCGACGGTGTGCTCGGCCGACAGCATCCCGGCGATCCGGTCCCACGACGACTTGCGGTCGTCGATGAGCAGCACGCGGCCGCTCCGGCCCTTGTCGGCAATCGCCTCCATGACCGGGTTCTCGATGCCGATCTCGCGCGAGGTCTGGGCCCGCATGCGCAGCTCGTCGGTCATCAGCTTGAGTCGGGTGAGCGAGCGCACCCGGGCGACCAGCGCGATGTCGGACACCGGCTTGGTGAGGAAGTCGTCGGCGCCGGCCTCCAGGCCGCGTACCCGGTCGGCGGCCTGGTCGAGCGCCGTCACCATGACGACCGGGATGTGGTGCGTCTTGGGATTGGCCTTGAGGCGCCGGCACACCTCGAAGCCGTCCATGTCCGGCATCATCACGTCGAGCAGCACGATGTCGCACTGCGCCCGCTCGCAGACCGCCAGCGCCTCGGCGCCGGAGAGCGCCGTGATGACGTCGAAATACTCGGCCGAGAGCCGCGCCTCGAGCAGCTTCACGTTGGCCAGGACGTCGTCGACGACGAGGATGCGGGCGGTCATCGGTGGGTCACCTCACGGCTGTCCGAGGAAGTGGCGGACGGTCTCGATGAACTTGCCGACCGAGATCGGCTTCGACAGATACGCCTCGCAGCCGCCCTCGCGGATGCGTTCCTCGTCGCCCTTCATGGCGAAGGCCGTCACGGCGACCACCGGGATGGCCTTGAGCTCCGGATCGTCCTTCAGCCAGCGCGTCACCTCGAGGCCGGAGACCTCGGGGAGCTGAATGTCCATCAGGATCAGGTCGGGGCGATGACGGCGGGCGAGGTCGAGCGCCTCGATGCCGTTGCGCGTCCCGATCGTGCTGTAGCCGTGCGCCTCCAGAAGATCGTGGAAGAGCTTCATGTTGAGCTCGTTGTCCTCCACGATGAGGACGGTCTTCGGCATCGAAGCCCCCCGCGGTTCTCGACCGCTCCGGCGAATTCGGCGTTTCAGCGCCGTCCGCGATATGGTCCTTACTAGCTCATCCTACAAGCTATTCCTTTCACAATCGCAAACAATCGCGCGTGGGAAAGGACTTGTTAAGTATAGTGAATCCGAACGCTGCGGCGAGTCCCGCGATGGCGCCCCGCATGGGAGGCTTGATCGACTCGACCCGCCGCCCGACAGTCGGGTGGAACGAGACCACGAGGCGCCGATGGCGGCCTTCTGCCGCGACTGTCTGAGCGAGGCGCCGGACGCCGCCCGCCGCTGCGCCCGCTGCGGGTCGCCGCGGCTCGTCCGGCACTCCAATCTCGACCGCTTCCACATCGCCCATGTCGACTGCGACGCCTTCTATGCCGCGGTCGAGAAGCGCGACCGGCCGGAATTGCGGGACCTGCCGGTGATCATCGGCGGCGGCAAGCGCGGCGTCGTCTCCACGGCCTGCTACGTCGCCCGCACCTTCGGGGTGCGCTCGGCGATGCCAATGTTCGAGGCGCGGCGGCTGTGCCCGGACGCCGTGGTGATCAAGCCCGACATGCCGAAATACGCCGAGGCCGGACGCACGGTGCGGGCCATGATGCGGCAGCTCACCCCGCTGGTCGAGCCGCTGTCGATCGACGAGGCGTTCCTCGACCTCGGCGGCACCGAGCGGCTGCACGGCGCCTCGCCGGCCATGACGCTCGCGCGCTTCGCCAGGCGGGTCGAGCAGACAGTCGGCATCACGGTCTCGATCGGGCTGTCGGAGAACAAGTTCCTGGCCAAGCTCGCCTCCGACCTGGAGAAGCCGCGCGGCTTCTCGGTCCTGTCGCAAGCCGACGGTGCCCACTTCCTGGCGCCGAAGCCGGTCACCGCCATCTTCGGGGTCGGCCAGGCGACCGCGGCGACGCTGGCCAAGGCCGGCTACCGCACCGTCGCCGACCTGCAGCGGGCCGACGAGACGGCGCTGATGCGCGCCTTCGGGGCCGAGGGCCTGCGGCTCGGCCGCCTCGCCCGCGGGCTCGATGCCCGCTCCGTGACGCCCGACCGGCCGGCCAAGAGCATCTCGGCCGAGACGACGCTCGACACCGACATCGCCGACGTCCGCCGGCTGGAGAAGCTCCTGTGGGCGCTGTCCGAAAAGGTGTCGGGGCGGCTGAAGGCGGCCGGCCTCGCCGGCAGCACCGTGACGCTGAAGCTCAAGCGCCACGACCACCGGCTGCGCACCCGCTCGCACAGCCTGCCGGCCCCGACCGCGCTCGCCGCGACGATCTTTTCGGTCGGCCGCGACCTGCTGGTGCCCGAGGCCGACGGAACCCGGTTCCGGCTGATCGGGATCGGGGTCGGCAGCCTCGCCCCCGGCGACACGGCCGATCCGCCCGACCTGATCGACACCCGCGCCACCCGCACGGCCGCGGCCGAGCACGCCGTCGACAAGATCCGGGAGAAGTTCGGCAAGGCCGCCGTCGTGCGCGGCCTGTCGCTGGACGACACCGACGAGACCCGGCGGAAGGGGTGACTCGTCCGTGCCACAGGGGCTCCCCTCACGAATGAACGACTTTCCCGATACTCGGGCGCGTGCCCCGGACAAGGCGCAGCGGGCCGCAAGGCCCGATGTGCCGCAGAGCCGGGGCCCAGGGTCCACACGGGATACGCCTCGCCCGATCGCCCCTGGGTCCCGGTTCGCGGCGCGTTGCGCCGCGCCCGGGACACGAGACCTCGACCGAGGCAACGCCCCGGAATGACTGCTTCAAGTTACGGGCACGCCTTGTCGGGCTTGATGTCGAGCTGGGTCATGTCGCCGGCGACGACGAAGTCGCCGTAGTCGAGGCGGAGCGCCCGCGAGATGCCGTTCTCGTAGAGCTGGAACCCGATGGCGTAGACCGGGACCTGCTCGCCCTGGCCGGCGGCGCGGTCGAAATAGCTGATCGTGACGGGCCACCGCTTGAGGCCGTCGAGCGCCGCCTGGCCGGCCGTCGCGTCGCCCTCGGGGCGGTTCTCCGGGCCGATCGCCGGGCCGATGACGGTGAGCGTGTTGAACGACTTCTGGCCGTTCTCGGAGCCGTCGTAGACGGGCAGCTCGAGCAGCGTCTTGCCTTCGCGCGCCGCTTCGAGAACGCGCCGCATGTGCTCGGTCGGAAACACCATTTCGACGCCGAGATCGAACGTCGTGCCGGTCGGCTTGGTGAGCGCCACCGCGACCTTGCCGTCGCCCCGCTCGGCCTTGCCGTCGACCATGTCGCCGGGCCGGTCGTTGACGTAGTTCTGGGAGCTGAAGCGGAAGCTCTTGGCCGCGGCGTCCTCCCAGGTGGAGGCGCGCAGGTCGCTCACCGCCACCTTGCCCTCGCCATTGTCGAGCTCGGACACTTGGCGGAACTGCAGCACCCAACCGTCGCACGCATTGCCGGAGAAGTCGTACAGGATACGGCCGCGGACCGACTGCAGCGACCGCTTGCCCTGCGAGCGGACGAGCTTGAGGTCGTAGACGGCGCGGTGCGAGGCGAGCCCCGGCGCGGCGCCCGCCGAGGGCGCCGGCGTTGCCGCCGTGCAGGCGGCGGCGATCACGACCGCAGCGGTGAGGCGGAACTGTAGGCGGCGGGCCTGCAGGAGGCGCGTGCACAACTGTCCGAGAGGGCCGAGGTCCATCGCGTCGGGAATCTCCTGTGCGGCGGCGGGCCGTCCCGCGCACCGTAACGGGAACATAGGCGGCGCCCGGAGTCGCCGCAACCGCGCGCCGCCATGCATCCGGCTTGCACGCGGGCGTTCGCCCGACCGCACCCCACCCGCGATGCGCGCCGCGGTATCGGGCGACGGGTATCGCGGGCTGCCGTGCCGGGCTGCCATGCCGGGCTGCCATGTCGGGGCCGGCGCCATGGCGACGCCCCATTGCGCGGCGATCCGCGATCGACGACAAGGTCGCGTTCCACAAACGGCCGGGGAGGCTCGACAAATGACCAGCAGTGCCGAACAGAAACTCGCGGAGCTCGGAATCGTGCTGCCGACGCCGGCGGCGCCGATCGCCAACTATGTCGGCTTCGTCCGGTCGGGCCGGCTCCTGTTCGTCTCCGGCCAGCTCTGCCTGGTCGACGGCAAGGCCGTCGCCACCGGCAAGCTCGGCGCCGACGTGACGATCGAGCAGGGCCGCGACGCGGCCCGCATCTGCGCCATCAACCTGCTCGCCCAGGTGAAGGCGGCGCTCGGCGATCTCGACAAGGTGGTCCGGGTGGTGCGGCTCGGCGGCTTCGTCGCCTCGGCCCCGAGCTTCCTCGACGGCCCCAAGGTGCTCAACGGCGCCTCCGACCTGATGGTCGAGGTGTTCGGCGAGAAAGGCCGGCACGCCCGCACCACGATCGGCGTCGCGGTGCTGCCCGGCGACGCGGCGGTCGAGGTCGAAGGCACCTTCGAGGTCGCCTGACCCTGAACCCTGACGGCAGGAGCGGCGCGCCATGGGGACCCTCGCTTGGCTCACGGCGCGCCCGATCGCCCATCGCGGCCTCCACGATGCCGGAAGCGGCGTCGTGGAGAACACCGCCGCGGCCTTCACGGCCGCCATCGCGGCCGGCTACGGCATCGAGACCGACCTGCAGCCGAGCCGCGACGGCGAGGCGATGGTCCACCACGACGACGCCCTCGGCCGGCTGGTCGAGGGCAAGGAGCGGGTCCGCGATCTCGACGCGGCCGCCCTGAAGGCCCGCCCCTACAAGGCCACCGCCGACCGCATGCTGACGCTCGGCGAGCTTTTGGACCTCGTCGGCGGCCGCGTGCCCCTGCTGATCGAGCTGAAGAGCCGCTTCGACGGCGATCAGGCCCTGGCGCGCCGGGTCGCGACCGTGCTGGCCGGCACGACCGCGCCGGTCGCCGTCATGTCGTTCGATCCGGCCCTGATGGCCGCCGTGCAGGACCTGGCGCCGAAGCTGACGCGCGGCCTCGTCGGCGAGCGCCGCTTCGCCGGGGCCGGCCCGCTCGACCGCCGCGCCGGGATGCTCGTCGATTCGCTGCGCGCCTGCGTGTTCATGCTCGGCGTTACCAACGGCGCCTACGCGGTCGCCGCCATCGGCTCGATGATGGGGCTGGCGAGCGAAGGCCGCGAGCACCGCGAGGGC
>NZ_NHSK01000038.1 GCF_016653355.1 Rhodoplanes elegans
AGCAGGCCGAGGCTTGCTGCGACTCCGAAACACACCCGTTCGAGTGATTCATCCGCGCCATAGAGACAGCGCTGGCGCCTCCAGCGTTCCCTCCCCCCTTGTGGGGGAGGGCCAGGGAGGGGGGTGAGCCCCGACCGCAGGCAAAGCGATAGACGGAAACCGCCCTCACGCCACCCCTCCCAGCCGCAGCTCGCGGGTGTCGTCGAGGCCGAGGGGACCGTGGGTGGCGGCGACGACGATGCCGCCGCCGGACAGATGCGCCTTCATCAACCCGGCGAGGCGGGCCTGGGAGGCGACGTCGAGGGCCGCGGTCGGCTCGTCGAGCAGCCACACCGGCCTGTCGACAGCCACCAGCCGGGCGATCGACAGCCGCCGGCGCTGGCCGGCCGACAGGAAGCCGGCCGGCAGGTCGGCGATCTCGGCGAGCGCCACGGCGTCGAGCGCGGCGTCGATGCGGCCGCGGTCGCCGCCCAGGAAGTCGATCCAGAAGGCGAGGTTCTCGGTGACGCTCAGCGACGTCTTCAGGGCGTCCTGGTGGCCGAGATAGTGGGCCTGCTCGGGCACGGTCAGCTCGGGATCGCCGCCGTCGAGCGTCAGCGTGCCGGCGGTGCGCCGGACCAGCCCGGCGATCAGCCGCAGGAGCGAGCTCTTGCCCGCCCCGTTCGGGCCGACCAGCAGCAGGGCCTCGCCGCCGGCGGCCCGGAAGCCGAGCCCGGCGAAGATCTCGCGCTGTCCCCGCACGCAGGCGAGATCGCTTCCGATCAGGTCCATCCCGGTCTCGACCGCCCCCGGAGCCGGCCCGGCCGGTCTCCGTCCCCCGTTGACTTGTTTAGAATCGCGACGATGTAGCAGAATTCCAAGAAAGCTCTTATAAGCAGCCACCGTGCCCATCACCCACCAGACGACAGCCCGGTGCCGCGCACAGGCGATCACTATCGCCACGGGGTGCTCTCGTCGACAGGCATCCGGCTCCCGGCCGGAACGGAACCCACCCTCATGACCGCAATCGACAGCTTCAAGTGCACCCGAACCCTCAAGGTCGGCAACAAGAGCTACGTGTATTACAGCCTGCCGGTCGCAGAGAAGAACGGGCTCAAGGGAATCTCCCGCCTGCCCTTCTCGATGAAAGTGCTGCTCGAGAACCTGCTGCGCCACGAGGACGGGCGCACGGTCACCAAGGACGACATCCTGGCCGTCGCCGCTTGGCTGAAGAAGCGCACCTCGTCGCGTGAGATCGCGTTCCGTCCGGCCCGCGTGCTGATGCAGGACTTCACCGGCGTTCCGGCCGTGGTCGACCTCGCGGCGATGCGCGACGCGATGAAGAATCTCGGCGGCGACCCGAAGAAGATCAACCCGCTGGTGCCGGTCGACCTGGTCATCGACCACTCGGTGATCATCAACTTCTTCGGCTCGAACGACGCCTTCAAGAAGAACGTCGACGAGGAGTACAAGCAGAACCAGGAGCGCTACAAGTTCCTGAAGTGGGCGCAGCGCTCCTTCGAGAATTTTCGCGTGGTGCCCCCGGGAACCGGCATCTGCCACCAGGTCAATCTCGAATACCTGTCGCAGACGGTGTTCAGCGCCAAGGGCAAGGCCACGGTCGGCGGCAAGACCGTCGAGGCCGAGATCGCCTATCCGGACACGCTGGTCGGCACCGATTCGCACACCACCATGGTCAACGGCCTCTCGGTTCTCGGCTGGGGCGTCGGCGGCATCGAGGCCGAGGCCGCGATGCTCGGCCAGCCCTACTCGATGCTGCTGCCCGAGGTGGTCGGTTTCCGGCTCGACGGCAAGCTCAAGGAGGGCGTGACGGCGACCGACCTCGTCCTCACCGTCACCCAGATGCTGCGCAAGAAGGGCGTGGTCGGCAAGTTCGTCGAGTTCTTCGGCCCCGGCCTCGCCGGGCTGACGATCGCCGACCGCGCGACCATCGGCAACATGGCGCCCGAATACGGCGCCACCTGCGGCTTCTTCCCGGTCGACGAGGACACGCTGGCGTTCCTCACCGGCACCGGCCGCAGCGCCGCCCGGGTGGCGCTGGTGAAGGCCTATGCCAAGGCGCAGGGCATGTACCGCACCCGCAACACGCCGGACCCGGTGTTCACCGAGGTGCTCAAGCTCGACCTCGCCAAGGTCGAGCCGTCGCTCGCCGGCCCGAAGCGGCCGCAGGACCGAGTGCCGCTCAAGAAGGTGAAGGCCGGTTTCGAGGCGGCGCTCGCCGAGGAGTTCGGCAAGCCGGGCGAGATCGGCAAGCGCGTCGAGGTCGAGGGACGTGATCACGACCTCGGCCACGGCGACGTGGTGATCGCGGCGATCACGTCGTGCACCAACACGTCGAACCCGAGCGTCATGCTCGGCGCCGGCCTGGTCGCCAAGAAAGCGGTCGCCAAGGGCCTCAAGGTGAAGCCGTGGGTGAAGACCTCGCTCGCCCCCGGCTCGCAGGTGGTCGGCGAGTATCTCGCCAAGTCCGGCCTGCAGAAGGATCTCGACAAGCTCGGCTTCAACCTGGTCGGCTTCGGCTGCACCACCTGCATCGGCAATTCGGGTCCGCTGCCGGCCGAGGTGTCGAAGGCGATCAACGAGAACGACCTGGTCGCCGCGGCCGTGCTGTCGGGCAACCGCAACTTCGAGGGCCGGGTCAATCCGGACGTGCGGGCGAACTATCTCGCCTCGCCGCCGCTGGTCGTCGCCTACGCCATCGCCGGCAACATGAACTTCGATCCGGTGAAGACCCCGCTCGGCGTCGACAAGGCCGGCAAGAAGGTGTTCCTCAAGGACATCTGGCCGACCAGCAAGGAGATCGCGGCGGTCGTCAAGAAGGCGGTGACGAAGCAGCTGTTCGCCAAGAAGTACGCCGACGTGTTCAAGGGTGACGCCAACTGGGCCAAGATCTCGGTCAAGGGCGGCCTCACCTATGCGTGGGACAACGGCTCGACCTACGTGCAGAACCCGCCCTACTTCACCGGCATGGGCAAGACCCCGGGCGCGACCAGCGACATCGTCGAGGCGCGCGTCATCGGCCTGTTCCTTGACTCGATCACCACCGACCACATCTCGCCGGCGGGATCGATCAAGGTGACGTCGCCGGCCGGCCAGTACCTGATCGACCACAAGGTGAAGCCGGTCGACTTCAACCAGTACGGCACGCGGCGCGGCAATCACGAGGTGATGATGCGCGGCACCTTCGCCAACATCCGCATCAAGAACCAGATGGTGCCGGGCGTCGAAGGCGGCGTGACGATCCACTATCCGTCGAAGGAGAAGATGCCGATCTACGACGCGGCGATGCGCTACAAGAGCGAGAACGTCCCGCTCGTGGTGTTCGCCGGCAAGGAGTACGGCACCGGCTCGTCGCGTGACTGGGCCGCCAAGGGCACGGTGCTGCTCGGCATCCGGGCCGTGATCGCGCAGTCGTTCGAGCGCATCCATCGCTCCAACCTGATCGGCATGGGCGTCGTGCCCCTGGTGTTCGAGGAGGGCACCTCGTGGCAGTCGCTCGGGCTGAAGGGCGACGAGCGGGTCACGCTGCGCGGGCTCGGCGCCGACCTGAAGCCGCGTCAGACGCTCGAGGCCGAGATCACCATGGCCGGCGGCAAGGTGAAGAAGGTGCCGCTGATCTGCCGGATCGACACGCTCGACGAGCTCGAGTACTTCCGCAACGGCGGCATCCTGCACTACGTGCTGCGCCAGCTCGCCGCCTGATCGGCGGACCGCATCACCGAGCGGCCGCCGTTCTCGCGCGGCGGCCCCTCGTCCACGACCGAACCGAATCGCCGCGCGAATCGCCGGTCGATTCGGTGCAATCCTGCGTGGCTACGCGCAAACACGGCCTCACTCCGAAGTGAGTGGCGGCCTATGCCGACGCCGTACTATCCAGGTCGTGCGGTGACGATCGTGTCGCCGCCCCGCGCCCTCCGGACGCCGCAGGCCTTTCGAGGACAACAACATCAGGTCCGTCGCAACGGACCGCCCGGTGCGCCGCCCCCGCGGTCGCGCCTTTTCGGATGACGAGGTCGACCATGAGAACGAGACGCGCGCGATGGACCGGCGGTCTCGTGCTCGGCCTGATCGGATCCGGCCTCGTGATCGCTCCGGCGCGGGCCCAGTCGTCTGTCCCGACTCCGGCGCCCACCGCCCAAGCGCCCGCTGCGCAGGCGCCCGCTGCGCAGGCGCCCGCGACCCGCTCGCTCGCCACACCGCCGCCGGCGGCGACCAGCGCCCCCCAGCTCTCCTCCGCCCAGTCAAGCCCGGCGCTGCCGGCGTCGCTCAGCGGCCAGATTCGCGGCGTGGTCGAGCTCTTCACCAGCCAGGGTTGCTCGTCCTGTCCGGCCGCCGACCGGGTGCTCGCCGAGTTGAAGAAGGATCCCACCCTGGTCGCGGTCAGCCTGCCGATCACCTACTGGGACTATCTCGGCTGGAAGGACACGCTCGCCGATCCGCGCCACACGGCCCGCCAGACCGCCTACTCGCAGGCGCGCGGCGACCGCTCCGTCTACACGCCGCAGGTGGTCGTCAACGGCACGGTGCATGCGCTCGGCAGCGACCGGACGGCGATCGAGGCCGCGGTGACGCGCGGCCGCGCCCGGGGCATCGCGATGTCGGTTCCGGTGCGCGTTTCGGTCGCCGACGGCAAGGTGTCGGTGAGCACCGAAGGCGCGCGTCCCGCCGTGGCGGCCGGGACCGGCGCGCCCGTCCCGGCGACCACCGGCGAGGTCTGGCTGCTCGGCGTCACCTCGGCCGTCGAGGTCGCGGTCGGTCGCGGCGAGAACCAGGGCCGCACCATCGTCTACAACAACGTCGTGCGCCGCTGGGTGAAGCTCGGCGACTGGACCGGGGCGCAGCGCACCTGGTCGGTGCCGGTCGCCGACCTGCGCAGCGAGCGGATCAGCGAGAAGATCGACGCGGTCGCGGTGCTGATCCAGGGCGGCAGCGCCAAGGCGCCCGGCGCGATCTACGGCGCCGCCTTCGAGCGCCTGCACTGACGAGGCGCCCCGCGCGCCGGACAAAAAAAGAAGGGCCGGCAGGACCGGCCCTTTTGCTGTCTATCGGGATGCTCCCGGACGGAGGCCGAAACCGTTCCGTCCATCGACGCCAGGGTCCGGCCCTTACGAGCCCGGGGGGCTGGGGGGCTGAGGAACCGGTTCTCTTCTCGGACCGGACCCAAGGTCGATGGTGATGTGATCGCATCCCGGCTCGGCCGGGGCGAGGCCGAATTCCGGCAATCTTATGAAGCGATTGACGAATGCGTGATCGGTCCGTGAGAGGCCGTGACCGCGCCGCCGCCGGAGGACGGCGTGGGGTGGCGCGGCGCGCCCGCCGGGCCGCGACCGGACGTCGTCCCGGACGCCCTTGCTCTCCGCCAGCCCGAAGGTGATCATGACGGGACGACGACATGACTCACCAGGAGGAGCCGGATGAGCCTCGAGCTTGGCGACAGCGACCCGAGCGAGTCCCGCGGGGGCGAGGGAGCGGTGCTCGCCCCGTTCCCGGCCACCCCGTCCCGCGTCACCTTCAACAAGCGCGAGCTCAGCCGCATTCTCGGCCTCTACGGCCGCAAGGTCGCCTCCGGCGAATGGCGCGACTACGCCATCGACTTCCACAAGGACCGCGCCGTCTTCTCGGTGTTCCGCCGCACCGCCGAGGTGCCGCTCTATCGCATCGAGAAGAATCCCAAGCTGTCGCGCCGCCAGGGCGCCTGGCGGGTCGTCTCGGCCACCGGGCTGATCGTCAAGGTCGGCCACGAGCTCGACCGCGTGCTGCGCGAGCTCGACCGGGTCAGCCTGCGGGTGGTGAGCTGAGGGCAGACGCCGCGACCGCGCGGTCGCGGAAACGAAAACGCCCCGGCGCGGGCCGGGGCGTTTCGTCTCGGGAGCGTGTCCCGGCTGCTGTGGGCCGCGTCAGCGGCGGTCGCCGACCAGGCGGAGCAGCATCAGGAACAGGTTGATGAAGTCGAGATAGAGCGAGAGCGCGCCCATCACGGCCTTGCGGCCGGCCAGCGTGCCGTCGTCGTTCACGTCGTACATCTCCTTGATCTTCTGGGTGTCCCAGGCGGTGAGCCCGGCGAAGATCAGGACGCCGGCGACCGACAGGGCCCAGTCGAGCCCGCTCGACTTCAGGAAGATGTTGACGAGGCTCGCGATGATCAGGCCGAACAGGCCCATGATCAGGAACGAGCCCATGCCCGAGAGGTCCTTCTGGGTCGTGTAGCCCCACAGGCTCAGCGCCCCGAAGGCAGCGGCCGAGATGAAGAACACCCGGGTGATCGACGCCGCCGTGTAGACCATGAAGATCGAGGCGAGCGACAGGCCGAGCAGGCCGGCATAGACGAAGAACAGCGTGCGGGCCGTTCCGGCCTGCAGGCTGTTGATCCGGAAGCTCAGGAAGAACACCAGGCCGAGCGGAGCGAGCACCAGCACCCACATCAGCGGGCTGCCGAACAGCGTCTGCCCGAACGCGGTGAGGCCCGTGATGTTGCCGGCCGCGTCGGTCACGACCGCCATGCTGTAGGTCAGCCACGCCGTGATGCCGGTGAGCGCCACGCCGAGCGCCATGTAGTTGTAGACCGTGATCATGTGGGCGCGCAGGCCCGCATCGACCGCGGCGGCGCGGTCGCCCGCATAGCCGCGGGACGCGATGGTATGGCGATCGAAGTCCGACATGGGGGAAGATCCTTTCTGTCCACCCGAGGGCGGGCTCGGGGGGAGCCCGCACCCATCAAACCTGGCCGGAATGTAGGACGCCGGCGCGTCGCGGTGAAGCCCGCCGGGGCGTCACGCCGCATGACATTTTCGCCATCGGGCGACGTCGTAAACGCTTTTCGGCGCCGGCGAGCGCCCCGGCGGGACGGTTCGGCGGGCCGCCACGAGGTGCCCGGCGCCCAAAAGCGAACCGGGGCCGCGTGGCGGCCCCGGTCGGTCGAACGACGCTTTCGTGGCGCCGCCGCGTCACTCCTCGCGCTGCCCGAAGAGCTGCAGCAGCATGGTGAAGAGGTTGATGAAGTTCAGGTAGAGCGACAGCGCGCCCATGATGGCGGAGCGCTCCATCACATCGCCCTCCATGGCGCCGTAGATGTACTCGTTCTTCAGACGCTGGGTGTCGTAGGCGGTGAGGCCGGCGAAGACCAGCACGCCGATCACCGAGATGATGAACTGCATCATGGTCGAGCCGAGGAAGATGTTCACCAGGCTCGCGATGATGATGCCGAACAGGCCCATGATCAAGAACGAGCCCATTCCGGACAGGTCCTTCTGGGTCGTGTAGCCCCACAGGCCGAGCGCGCCGAACGAGGCGGCCGTGATGAAGAACACCCGCACGATCGAGGTGTGGGTGAACACCATGAAGATCGAGCCGAGCGACAGGCCGACCAGTGCGGCATAGACCCAGAACAGCATCTGGGCGGTCGCCGGGCGCATGCGCTCGACGCCGAAGGACAGCGCGAAGACGAGGCCGAGCGGGGCCAGCATCACGAGCCACTTCAGCGGCGACACGAACACGGCGTAGCCGATCGGGGTCAGGTACATGCTGCCGATGCGGGCCGGGCCCTCGACGCCGCCGCGCATCACCGCGCGGGCCGCGGAGGCCGGGTCGCCCGTCACCGAGAGCATGTAGATGCCGAGCGCGGCGAGGCCGGTGATCGCGAGGCCCAGGACCATGTAGTTGTAGACGCGCAGCATGTAGGCGCGCAGACCGGCGTCGATGGCCGCTGCCTCGGCACGCGGCACCGTCCCGTAGGCCGCCCCGATCGTTTGACGCTCGTAGTCCGACATCGTCGAACCCCCTTCTCGTGTTGTCCGCCAATCCGCGGCGTGTCGCCCCGCGGGTCGAGCCGCCGGGATGGGGTGGCTCGATGTGTGCCCATTATATGCGAGCGGCCGCTCCGGCGCGTCGGCGACGGATTGTCGCAAACCGCGAATTTGCTTGGCCCAACCGGCATTTGTGTCGCGGCGTGTTGTCGCAAAGCCGCGGCGGCCGAAGCCGTCGCGGCCTCACCTCGCAGCCGAATGGTTAAAGAGCCCTCAACACGCCGGCGGGCTTGCGCCCCAGCGCCGCGACGGTGCCAACGAGGCCGCACGCGACCGTCACGGCGAGCGCGCCGAGCGCCGCCATCAGGGCGGGAACGGCCTGCCAGACGAAGGGCAGGTTCATCAGCCCCGCGACGATACGCCACCCGGCGATCGAGCCGGCCAGCATGCCGAACACGACCGCGGCGGCGCCGATCAGCAGGTATTCGATAAGGTAGGCTCCGACGAGCTGCCGGCGGGTGGCGCCGAGCGTCTTGAGCACCACGGCGTCGTAGACCCGGTGACGGTGCCCGGCGGCGAGCGCGCCGGCCAGCACCAGGACGGCGGAGAGCAGCGTGATGCCGCTCGCTCCCTGCACGGCGCGCGCGAGATTGCCGACGACGCGCGCGACCTCGCCGAGCGCGTCCTTGACCGGCACCGGCGTGATGGCCGGGAAGCCCTGCGCCACCGCGTTCAGGAGCGCCGCCTCCTCGGCCGGCGTGCCGCCGTCCCGGAACGTCACGGTGGCGATGTCGGTGTGCGGGGCCCCGGCGAAGGCGCCGGGCGAGAAGACCAGCACGAAGTTGATGCCGAGCGACTGCCAGTCGACGGTGCGGATGTTGCCGATGCGCGCCGTGATGTCGCGGCCGAGCACGTTCACGGTGAGCGTGTCGCCGAGCTTCAGGCCGATGCCCTCGGCGATGCGCTTCTCCAGCGAGAGGAGCGGCGGGCCGCGATAGTCCTCGCCCCACCAGGTTCCTTCGACGACGCGCGAGCCCGCCGGCACCGTGCCCGCATAGGTGATGCCGCGGTCGCCCGTCATCGCCCAGGCGGCGTCGGGGCGGATCTTCAGGTCCTCGGCCTTGACGCCGTTCGCCGCGACGATGCGACCGCGCAGCATCGGCACGCGCTCCAGGGTCGCGACCTCGCCGCGGGCCTTCACCAGCGCGTCGAAGCGGTCGCCGTCGCGGGTCGGGATGTCGAGGAAGAAGAAGGACGGCGCCCGCTCGGGCAGCGTCGCGGTGAGCTGGTGGCGCAGATTGCCGTCGACCTGCAGGATGGTGACGAGCAGCGCCATGCCGAGCCCGAGCGAGATGACGACGGTGGGGGTCAGGGCGGCCGGCCGGTGGATGTTGGCGACGGCGAGCCGCAGCACCGCCGACCGCGCCCGCGGCGCGCGCCGCGCCGCCGCCATCACGGCGGTGGCGACGAGACGCAGCAGCAGCAGCACCGCGACCGCCGATCCGACGAAGGCGAGCGCGATGCGCCGGTCGTAGGAGGCGCCGATGGCGAGCGCCGCGAGCGCCGACGCGGCGAGTGCGGTCGCCACCATGTAGCGCCGGCGCGGGCGACGCTGGTCGGGCGTCACGGCGTCGCGGAACAGCGCCGAGACCGGCACGTCGTGGGCGCGGCCGAGCGGCCACGCCGCGAAGGCGATCGCGGTGAGGAGCCCGTACAGCAGCGACAGGGCCAGCACGTCGAGATGCAGCGTCGGCGCGAGCGGCAGCGGCAGGACGGCACCGAGCGCGCCGGCGATCGCGAAGGGCAGGGCGGCGCCGAGCAGCAGGCCGATCCCGCCGCCGATCGCGGCGAGCAGCAGAATCTGCGCAAAGTAGAGCCCGACCACCTGGCCGCCGGTGGCGCCGAGCGACTTCAGCGTGGCGATGGTGTCGCGCTTGCGGTCGAGATAGTGGCGGGTCGAGTTGGCGACTCCGACGCCGCCGACCAGCAGGGCGGTGAGGCCGACCAGGGTCAGGAACTGGGTGAAGCGGTCGATGTTGCGCTCGAGGGCCGGCGAGGCGTTGCCGCTCGCCCGCACCTCCCACCCGGCCGACGGGAAGCGCTTGTTGGCGGCCGTCTCGACGGCCTCGGACGCGGCGATCGGATCGCCGGCGAGCCGCACGCGATAGAGCCAGCGCACCAGGCTGCCGGGCTGGAGGAGCCCGGAGGCGCGCAGCGCATCCTCGCTCACCAGCACGCGCGGCCCGAAGCCGACCCCGCCGGCGAGCCGGTCGGGCTCGCGCACCATGCTGCCGTTGAGCACCAGCGTGGCCGAGCCGACCGTCACCCGGGCGCCGCGCTCGAGCCCGAGCCGCGCCAGCAGCAGCGGATCGACCACGGCCCCGTAGGCGTCGCCGTCGCGGGCCAGCAGGGCCGCCAGCGGCGCCGGCGGGTCGGTCTCGACCTGCCCGTAGAGCGGGTAGGCGGCGTCGACGGCCTTCAGCTCGACCAGCGTCGACTTGCCGTCCGGCGTGCGGGCGAGCGCCCGCATGGCGGCCGCGACCGAGAGGTCGCCGCTCGCGGCGATGAAGGCCCGCTCGTCCGGGCTCGCCTCGCGCTGCACGAGGTTGAACGAGATGTCGCCGCCGAGGATCGCGCGGCCCTGCTGGGCGATGCCCTCGGACAGGCTGCGCGAGATCGAGCCGACGCCCGCGATGGTCATCACGCCGAGCGCCATGCAGGCGATGAAGACCGAGAAGCCGGCGAGGCCGCCGCGCAGGTCGCGGGTCGCGATGCGCAGCAGCGTGCGCCAGCGCGCGACCGTGCCGGAGCGGGTCGGCGCGGCGTCGACGGTCGCGTCGGCCGCCGTCATTGGGCGGCCACCGCGGAAGCGCCGGCCCGGCCGGCCGCCGTGTCGGCATCGATGCGGCCGGAGCGCATGCGCACGACACGGTCGCAGCGCGCCGCGAGCCCGGGATCGTGGGTGACCAGCACCAAGGTCATGCCGCGCTCGGCCTGGCCGGCGAACATCAGGTCGACGATGCCGCGCCCCGTCGCCTCGTCGAGATTGCCGGTCGGCTCGTCGGCGACCAGGATCGACGGCGCGGGGGCGAGGGCGCGGGCGAGCGCGACGCGCTGCTGCTCGCCGCCGGAGAGCTGGGACGGGTAATGGCCGAGCCGCTCGCCGAGCCCCACCGCGGCGAGCTCGCCGCGGGCGATGTCGAAGGCGTCGCGATTCCCGGCCAGCTCCAGCGGCACGGCGACGTTCTCGATCGCCGTCATGGTCGGGATCAGGTGGAAGGACTGGAACACGATGCCGATCTTGCGGCCGCGGAACCGCGCCAGCGCGTCCTCGTCGAGGCCGCCGAGATCGGTGCCGTCGACCCGGACGGCGCCGGAATCCGGCCGCTCGAGCCCCGCCATCACCATCAGCAGCGTCGATTTGCCCGACCCCGACGGTCCGGTGAGGCCTATCGCTTCGCCACGCCCTATATCCAGGGCGATGTCTTTCAGGATGTGGACCCGCGCCGCATCCCGGCCGAGCGACAGGTCGACGCCGGACAGCGAGATGGCGGGTGCGAGGGAGCGAATGATCTCGGTGCGTGTGGTCTTGGAGCTTGTGTCGTCCATCGTCGGGTCTGTGCTGCGCCGTCCGTGGCGGGAGGAGACGGGAGTGCCGGTCGGCCGCGCCCCAGCGCCGGCGCGGTCCCGGGACGGTCTTGTCCGGGCGCGACGGCAGCCTCCCTCATATGGGACGCCGGGACGCCGGGTCCAGCCGGGCCGGCTCGCCGCCCTGGTCGCCGGGCTCGCCGGCGTGACGCTGCTCGCCTTGGCGGGTACGTCAGGCGCCATGGCCCAGACCACAACGTCCCAGACCACAACGTCCCAGACCACGCCGGCCCCGCTGAAGATCGTCGCGCTCGGGGATTCGCTCACCGCCGGCTACGGCCTGCCGCCCGCCGACTCGTTCCCGGTGCGGCTGGAGAAGGCGCTCGCGGCGAACGGTCGCACGCCCCGGCCCGTCACGGTGGTCAATGCCGGCGTGTCGGGCGACACGGCGACCGACGGCCTCGCCCGGCTCGACTGGGCAGTCGGCGACGACGTCGACGGCGTGATCGTCGAGCTCGGCGCCAACGATGCGCTGCGCGGCACCGACCCGGCGATCACCCGCACGGCGCTGGACGAGCTCCTGACCCGGCTGAAGGCGCGCGGCCTCCCGGTGCTGCTCGCCGGCATGCTGGCGCCGCCCAACATGGGGCCGGAGTTCAAGCAGGCCTTCGACCGGATCTTCCCCGAGCTGGCCGAAAAGCACGACGTGCTGTTCTATCCGTTCTTCCTGGACGGGGTGGCGGCCGAGCGCGGCCTCAACCAGCGCGACGGGATGCATCCCGAGGCCAAGGGCATCGCCGTCATCGTCGAGCGCATCCTGCCCAAGGTCGAGGAGCTGGTCGGCCGCGCCGCCGCCCGCCGCGACGGCAAGTGACGACGGCGCCGTCTTTCCGGGCCGGCGCACCGCGCCGGACCCGGACTCCAGCGACATCGACCGCGATCCACGCTGGAGTCCGGGTTCGCGTGCCTTCGGCCCGCGCCCCGGAATGACCGGAGAATGAAACCCGGACGAAAGCGATGCCCAGATTGTTCACGGCCCTGGAGATACCCCCCGCCGTCGGCGAGCGGCTGTCGATGCTGCGCGGCGGCCTGCCGGGGGCCCGCTGGATCGACCCCGAAAACTACCACCTGACGCTGCGCTTCATCGGCGACATCGACGACGCGCTGGCGAACGACATCGTCCAGGTGCTCGCCGGGGTGCGGCGCGCCGCCTTCGACCTCGTGCTCGACGGGCTCGACGCCTTCGGGGGGCGCAAGCCGCGCGCCGTCTTCGCCGCGGCGCCGGCCGTCCCGCCGCTCGTCGAGCTGCAGGCCGAGCACGAGCGGCTGATGCGGCGAATCGGGATCCCGGCCGAGGGGCGGAAGTTCTCGCCGCACGTCACGTTGGCGCGGCTGCGCCAGACCTCGGCGCGCCAGGTCGCCGACTATCTGGCGGCCCGGGCGGACTTCCGCTCGGCCGCGTTCCCGGTCGAGCGATTCGTGCTGATGTCGTCGCGCGCCTCGACGGGCGGCGGCCCCTATGTGGTCGAAGCCGCCTATCCGTTGCGGGCGGAGGCGCTCGCCGGCCCGGCGGAGGGCTGAGCCGCCGCGGCCCCGCCGGCCGTCGGGCGCAGCAGGCGGACCTGGAAGTCGAAATACGCCGCCGCGAGGCTGTGCCCGTCGGTGAGGATCTCGCGCATCACCGACAGGGGCGTCGGCCGGGCGTTCTGCACCTTGCCGACCACGGTGCCGAAATCGAACGAGAATTCGGCCTCGAACTTGCGCGCGAGCTGCTGCATCCGGTGGTTCTCGGACATGCAGGCGACGTGCATCAGCTTGATGCCGCGGTTGCGGGCGACCAGCAGGCAGCGCTCGAGGAGGGCGGAGCCGACGCCGTGGCTCTGCCAGGGCCGCTCGACGCTGAACGCCGCCTCGGCCTCGTGGCTGGTCGCCGGCGGGATGAGCCGCAGATCGGCGGCGCCGCGCAGCGTCCCGTCCACGAAGAAGCCGTGAATGATCGTGTCGGCGTCGATCGTCTTCGCGTAGCTGCGGATCATCTCGTCCGAGACGGCGCCGCCGAAACGGTTGCGGCGGCTCTCGGCGTCGAGCCGCAACAGGTGCTCGCGATAGGTGCGCGCCTCGATCGGCCACAGCTTGCGGATCAATCCGCCTTCGATGAACACTTCCTGCATTCCGGGGGTCTCCTGCGCTTGCGCGTCTTCGGTCCCCGGCGTTTCCCCGTGCACGTCCGGACTGTCCCGGACCGGACTCTCGGTCCGACGACTTTTGTTGCACTGCAACATAAGTACGGCGTCCCCCGACGCCAGGGGTCACTATCGCAACGCTGGTATTCCGGGAATTTGATCTGTCGTAAGGGTCGAGGGGATTCTCGTTATGCGCGAATGCTTATAGACAAAAGTTGCATGCGGCGTTCCGTCCGATGCTCCACCCCGCCACCGGTGCCGGTCGCGGAGTGAATCATGAACATCGTGCTTGTGGATCGGCCGCTCCGCCGGCTAAACGAAACCCGATCCCGCGACCCGGAACGCTGATTGTCCATCATCGAGCGATACGCCGCCCTCGTCGCGGCCGGAGAGATCGAGCGCGACCGCGCCCAGGGGCGCGTCGTCGAGGCGCTCGGGGCCCTGCAGGAGCGGCTCGCCACCGAGCGGATCGCCAAGAAGTCCTCGGCGCTGGGCTGGTTGTTCGGCGGCCGCGAGACCAAGCGCCCACCGTTCGTGCGCGGGCTCTACCTTCACGGCGAGGTCGGTCGCGGCAAGACCATGCTGATGGACCTGTTCTACGCGACGAGCCCGACCGAGAAGCGCCGCCGCGCCCACTTCCACGAGTTCATGGCCGACGTCCACGAGCGCGTGCACGTCTATCGCCGCCGCCTCAAAGCCGGCGAGATCACGGGCGGCGACCCGATCGCGCTGACCGCCGCCGATCTCGCCGCCGAGGCGTGGCTCCTGTGCTTCGACGAGTTCCACGTCACCGACATCGCCGACGCCATGATCCTCGGACGGCTGTTCACGAAGCTGTTCGAGCGCGGCGTCGTGGTGGTGGCGACCTCCAACGTGGTGCCGGACGAGCTCTACAAGGACGGGCTCAACCGCGCCCTGTTCGTCCCCTTCATCGGGCTCCTGAAGGAGCACATGGAGGTGCTGCGGCTCGATGCCCGCACCGACTATCGCCGCGAGAAGCTCGCCGGCGTGCCGGTGTGGCACACGCCCGCCGACGCCAGGGCGGATGCGGCGCTCGACGACGCCTGGCACCGGCTGACCGGCGGCCACGAGACCACGCACCACACCATGACCGTGAAGGGCCGCGTCGTGAAAGTGCCGCGCGCCGGCATGGGCGCGGCCCGCTTCAGCTTCCGCGATCTGTGCGAGCAGCCGCTCGGCGCCTCCGATTATCTGCGCATCGCCCACGAGTTCCACACGCTGGTGCTCGACCGCGTGCCGGTGATGGACTTCGCCAAGCGCAACGAGGCCAAGCGCTTCATCGCGCTGATCGACATGCTCTACGATCACGGCGTCAAGCTGGTCGCCTCGGCCGAGGCGGAGCCGGAGGAGCTCTATCACGCGACCGTCGGCTACGAGGCGAACGAGTTCAAGCGCACCGTGTCGCGGCTGATCGAGATGGGATCGGAGAGCTATCTCGAGCTGCCGCACGGCCAGCGCGGCACCATGTCGGGCGACACCGCCGGCCTCGTCGAGACGTGACGGACCGGGACCTGATGACACCTCGCCCCGCCGCGGCGGGGCGGCTGGAGCGGCCGGGCGGACGCGCCCGGGAGGAACTGTCGACCGAGGGTTTCGCGCGCCGCTGGTCGCGCGAATTAGGCCCGGGGTGCGAATACGGTCGCGACGGCGGGGCGCGACTTGAACGCACCGCGGGAACGCGATAACACCCGAAACCCCCACCGGACAGCAAAAGTTCGAGGACTTCCCCACAATGGCACGGCACAAAATCGCATTGATCGGCGCAGGTCAGATCGGTGGCACGCTGGCCCATCTCGTCGGGCTGAAGGAGCTCGGCGACGTCGTGATGTTCGACATCGCCGAAGGAATTCCCCAGGGCAAGGCCCTGGACATCGCCGAGTCCTCGCCCGTCGACGGTTTCGACGCCCGTTACGCCGGCACCAACTCCTACGAGGCGATCGAGGGCGCCTCGGTCTGCATCGTCACGGCGGGCGTGCCGCGCAAGCCCGGCATGAGCCGCGACGATCTCCTCGGCATCAATCTGAAGGTGATGGAGCAGGTCGGCTCCGGCATCCGCAAGTACGCGCCGAACGCCTTCGTGATCTGCATCACCAACCCGCTCGACGCGATGGTGTGGGCGCTGCAGAAGTACTCGGGCCTGCCGAAGAACATGGTCGTCGGCATGGCCGGCGTGCTCGACTCGGCGCGCTTCCGCTACTTCCTGGCCGACGAGTTCAACGTGTCGGTCGAGGACGTGACGGCCTTCGTGCTCGGCGGCCACGGCGACACCATGGTGCCGCTCGCCAAGTACTCGACCGTCGCCGGCATCCCGCTGCCCGACCTCGTCAAGATGGGCTGGACCACCCAGGCCCGCCTCGACGCGATCATCGACCGCACCCGCAACGGCGGCGCCGAGATCGTCAACCTGCTCAAGACCGGCTCGGCCTTCTACGCGCCGGCCGCCTCGGCGATCGCCATGGCCGAGAGCTATCTGCGCGACAAGAAGCGGGTGCTGCCCTGCGCCGTCCATCTCGCCGGCGAGTACGGCCTGAAGGACACCTATGTGGGCGTGCCGGTGGTGATCGGCGCCAAGGGCGTCGAGCGCATCGTCGAGATCGAGCTGGCCGGTGGCGACCGCGCCGCCTTCGACAAGTCGGCCGACGCCGTGAAGGGCCTGATCGACGCCTGCAAGAAGATCGCGCCCGACCTCGCGGCCTGACGCGGCCCGGACGACACGACCTTTCGACAGCGACCTCGGGGCGCGCGGGCTTCCGGCCCGGCGCCCCGAACCGAGACACTGAAGCGTGGCAACGCCGTCCGGCGCCGCCGGACGCGAGCGGGGGTGTGGCATGAACATTCACGAATACCAGGCGAAGGCGGTGCTGCGCGAGTTCGGGGTGCCGACGCCGCGCGGCGTCGCGGCCTTCTCGGTCGACGAGGCCGTCAAGGCGGCCAAGGAGCTCGCCTCCGCCGTCACGGTGGTGAAGGCGCAGATCCACGCCGGCGGCCGCGGCAAGGCCGGCGGCGTCAAGGTCGTGAAGAGCGTCGAGGACGTCGAGAAGGAGGCCAAGCGCCTGCTCGGCTCGACCCTGGTGACCCACCAGACGGGGCCGCGCGGAAAAGAGGTGCACCGGCTCTACATCGAGGAAGGCTCGGCGATCGACAAGGAGTTCTATCTCTCCGCGCTGGTCGATCGCGGCACCGGCCGCATCTCCTTCGTGGTGTCGACCGAAGGCGGCATGGACATCGAGCACGTCGCCGCCGAGACGCCCGAGAAGATCGTCTCGTTCTCGGTCGATCCGGCGACCGGCGTCATGCCGCATCACGGCCGCCGCATCGCCCAGGCGCTGGGGCTGAAGGGCGACCTCGCCAAGCAGGCCGAGGTGCTGGTGACGAAGCTCTACGGGGCCTTCGTCGCCAAGGACATGAGCATGCTCGAGATCAATCCGCTGGTCGTCACCAAGGACGGCAAGCTGATCTGCCTCGACGCCAAGATCTCGTTCGAGGGCAACGCGCTCTATCGCCATCCCGACATCGTGGCGCTGCGCGACCTGACCGAGGAGGACGAGAAGGAGATCGAGGCCTCCAAGCACGAGCTCTCCTACGTCGCGCTCGACGGTAACATCGGCTGTATGGTCAACGGCGCCGGTCTCGCCATGGCGACCATGGACATCATCAAGCTGTACGGCGAGGAGCCGGCCAACTTCCTCGACGTCGGCGGCGGCGCCTCCAAGGAGCGCGTCACCGAGGCGTTCAAGATCATCACCGCCGACCCGAAGGTGAAGGGCATCCTGATCAACATCTTCGGCGGCATCATGAAGTGCGACGTGCTGGCCGAGGGGGTGTGCGCGGCCGTCAAGGAGGTCGGACTCGCGGTGCCGCTGGTGGTGCGGCTCGAGGGCACCAATGTCGAGCTCGGCAAGAAGATCATCGCCGACTCGGGCCTCAACGTCGTGTCGGCCGACGATCTCGACGACGCCGCCCAGAAGATCGTCAAGGCCGTGCGGGGGAACGCCTGATGTCCATCCTGATCGACAAGAACACCAAGGTCATCTGCCAGGGCTTCACCGGCAAGAACGGCACCTTCCATTCCGAGCAGGCGATCGCCTACGGGACCAAGATGGTCGGCGGCACCTCGCCCGGGAAGGGCGGCTCGACCCATCTCGGCCTGCCGGTGTTCGACACCGTCGCCGAGGCGCGCGAGAAGACCGGCGCCGACGCCTCGGTCATCTACGTCCCGCCGCCCGGCGCCGCCGACGCGATCTGCGAGGCCATCCAGGCCGAGATTCCGCTGATCGTCTGCATCACCGAGGGCATTCCGGTGCTCGACATGGTGAAGGTGAAGCGGGCGCTCGACGGCTCCAAGTCCCGCCTGATCGGTCCGAACTGCCCGGGCGTGCTCACCGCGGGCGAGTGCAAGATCGGCATCATGCCGGGCAACATCTTCAAGCCCGGCTCGGTCGGCGTGCTGTCGCGCTCCGGCACCCTCACCTACGAGGCGGTGTTCCAGACCACCCAGGTCGGCCTCGGCCAGACCACCGCGGTCGGCATCGGCGGCGACCCGGTGAAGGGCACCGAGTTCATCGACATGCTGGAGAAGTTCCTGGCCGACCCGAAGACCGAGTCGATCATCATGATCGGCGAGATCGGCGGCTCGGCCGAGGAGGACGCGGCGCAGTTCATCATCGACGAGGCGAAGCGCGGCCGTAAGAAGCCGATGGTCGGCTTCATCGCCGGCGTGACGGCGCCCCCCGGCCGCCGCATGGGCCATGCCGGCGCGATCATCGCGGGCGGCAAGGGCGACGCCAAGAGCAAGATCGCCGCGATGGAAGCGGCCGGCATCAAGGTGTCGCCGTCGCCGGCGCGCCTCGGCACCACGCTCGCCGAGATCCTGAAGAAGTAGTAGGCTCGATTCTCGAGGCTCGCGGCGCCGGTCCCCTGGGCCGGCGCCGTTTGCTTTTCGATGAGGTCCGTCATGTGACCGCCGAGCACGCTGGTTCGCCTCGAGAACGCCCGGCGGCCGGACCTCGCGGCCGTCGAGGCGCCGGCGCTCGCCGATACCGGGGCGCTCCATCTCTGCATTCCGGAGCATGTGGCCCTCCAGCTGGAGCTGGACGAGCTCGATCGCCGCGAGGTCACGGTCGCCGACGGGTCGCGCCGGCGCGTGCCCTATGTCGGCCCCATCCTGGTCTCGGTCGCCAACCGCCGGGGCGTCGCCGGGGCGATGGTGCTCGGCACCGAGGTGCTGCTCGGCGCCATCCCGATGGAGGACATGGACCTCGTCGTCGTCCCGGCGACCCGCGACGTGATCCCCAACCCGGCCAACCCGAATCTCGCCGTCTCGATCGCCAAGGGCGTCCGCGACTGACGCTTGTCGGCGGCCGGCCGGTGGGCCCGGCTCCGCGCCGAGCCTGGCCGACGGCACCCGCCCTCTGCGAGACGCCGAGCGTCTCTCGTCTCTCTCGTTGGAAACGTTTTCACCCTCGGTTCACGGCCACGGTCCACGATCCCGACCGCCCAGCTCCGGCGGCGGCGCCCTGGATCGCCCGACCCGGCCGTCGGGTCGGGCGGACGGGCGCGCCGGCGCAGGGGCGACATGGCGAGGCGCGTCCGGTCCCCCGCGATGCGGTCCGGGCCTGCTCGGCGATGCGATTTCCGAACCGCCGTCCACTAATGTGAATCAATATTCGCTTCTACCCCGATTCTCCTTCATGAAACCGTTGTGGCGACGCGGGAAGGCGCCTAAATAGGGGCGTCCGGCCGCGGCGTTTTCCCGGGCCGGCCCGGCTCGCTCCCGCTCCCCCAGGGGCCTCGCCCCGCGATCAGGACCCGTTCATGTCCCGCCAAGACGCGAACGCTCAATTCGCCCTCACCTCGTTCCTCTACGGCGGCAACGCCGCCTATATCGAAGACCTCTACGCGCGCTACGAAGCCGATCCGAAGGCGGTCGACACCGAGTGGCGGGTGTTCTTCTCCGGTCTCAAGGACACGGCCTCGGACGTGGCGCGCTCGGCGCGCGGCGCCTCCTGGAAGGAGCCGCACTGGCCGGTGGTCGAGGAAGGCCCGATCCGCATCGTCGAGCCCGAGGCCCAGGAGGCGGCGATCCGCCTCACCGACCGCATCGCCCAGAAGGCGCAGCATTACGGGGTCGACCTCACGACGGCGGACGTCCAGCAGGCGACGCGCGATAGTTTGCACGCCCTGATGCTGATCCGCGCCTACCGCATGCGCGGCCATCTGCACGCCGACCTCGACCCGCTCGGCCTCGAGGCGATCAAGGACCACGAGGAGCTCGATCCGCGCTCCTACGGCTTCACCGAGGCCGACTTCGACCGCCGCATCTATCTCGACTTCGTGCTCGGCATGGAGTTCGGCACGCTGCGCCAGATCATCGCGATCCTGAAGCGCACCTACTGCCAGACGCTCGGCGTCGAGTTCATGCACATCACCGACCCGGCCCAGAAGGCCTGGCTGCAGGAGCGCATCGAGGGTCCCGACAAGGAGATCCACTTCACCCGCGAGGGCAAGCGCGCCATCCTCAACAAGCTGGTCGAGGCCGAGGGCTTCGAGAAGTTCTGCGACGTCAAGTTCACCGGCACCAAGCGGTTCGGCCTGGACGGCTCGGAGTCGATGATCCCGGCGCTCGAGCAGATCATCAAGCGCGGCGGCGCGCTCGGCGTGAAGGAGATCGCGGTCGGCATGGCCCATCGCGGCCGCCTCAACGTGCTGGCCCAGGTGATGGCGAAGCCGCATCGCGCCATCTTCCACGAGTTCAAGGGCGGCTCGTTCACGCCCGACGAGGTCGAGGGCTCCGGCGACGTCAAGTATCACCTCGGCGCCTCGTCGGACCGCGAGTTCGACGGCAACAGCGTGCACCTGTCGCTCACCGCCAACCCGTCGCATCTCGAGATCGTCAACCCGGTGGTGCTCGGCAAGACCCGCGCCAAGCAGGACCAGCACGGCTGCACCACCGAGGACCGCACCCAGGTGCTGCCGCTCCTCATCTCCGGCGACGCCTCGTTCGCCGGTCAGGGCGTGGTGGCCGAGTGCTTCGGCCTCTCCGGCCTGCGCGGCCACCGCACCGGCGGCTCGATCCACTTCATCGTCAACAATCAGATCGGCTTCACCACCTATCCGCGTTACTCGCGCTCGTCGCCCTATCCGTCCGACACGGCCAAGATGATCGAGGCGCCGATCTTCCACGCCAACGGCGACGATCCGGAGGCCGTGGTGTTCGCCGCCAAGGTGGCGACCGAGTTCCGCCAGAAGTTCCAGAAGCCGGTCGTCATCGACATGTTCTGCTACCGGCGGTTCGGGCACAACGAGGGCGACGAGCCGTCGTTCACCCAGCCGCTGATGTACAAGAAGATCCGCTCGCATCCGTCGACGCTGGAGATCTACTCGAAGAAGCTGTTCTCCGAGGGCATCGTCACCGACGGCGAGGTCGAGAAGATGAAGGCCGACTGGCGGGCCCGGCTCGACGCCGAGTTCGACGCCAGCCACGGCTACAAGTCGAACAAGGCCGACTGGCTGGACGGCCGCTGGGCCGGCATGAAGGTCGCAGCCCCGAGCGACGACCCGCGGCGCGGCAACACCGGCGTCGCGGAAGAGACGCTGAAGGAGATCGGCGAGAAGATCACCTCGGTGCCGACCGGCTTCAACCTCCACCGGACCATCCAGCGCTTCCTCGACGCCCGCCGCAAGGCGATCGAGACCGGCGAGGGGATCGACTGGGCGACCGGCGAGGCGCTCGCCTTCTGCACTCTCCTCTCCGACGGCCACCCGGTCCGTCTGTCGGGGCAGGACTCCGAGCGCGGCACCTTCTCGCAGCGCCACGCCGTGCTGATCGATCAGGAGACCGAGAACCGCCACACACCGTTCAACTACGTGAAGCCCGGCCAGGCACGCTTCGAGGTGATCAACTCGATGCTGTCGGAGGAGGCGGTGCTCGGCTTCGAGTACGGCTACTCGCTGGCCGAGCCGAACGCGCTGGTGCTGTGGGAGGCGCAGTTCGGCGACTTCGCCAACGGCGCCCAGGTGGTGTTCGACCAGTTCCTGTCGTCCGGCGAGCGCAAGTGGCTGCGCATGTCCGGCCTCGTCTGCCTGCTGCCGCACGGCTACGAGGGGCAGGGGCCGGAGCACTCCTCGGCGAGGCTCGAGCGCTATCTGCAGATGTG
Organism: Rhodoplanes elegans; assembly: GCF_016653355.1. Classification (GTDB taxonomy): domain Bacteria; phylum Pseudomonadota; class Alphaproteobacteria; order Rhizobiales; family Xanthobacteraceae; genus Rhodoplanes; species Rhodoplanes elegans. The sequence continues at coordinate 21,691 of NZ_NHSK01000038.1, forward strand.
CGCCGAGGACAACATGCAGGTCGCCTACTGCACGACGCCGGCGAACTACTTCCACATCCTGCGCCGGCAGCTGAAACGCGACTTCCGCAAGCCGCTGATCCTGATGACGCCGAAGAGCCTGCTCCGCCACAAGCGGGCGGTGTCGCGGCTCGACGAGATGACGGCGGGCACGTCGTTCCACCGGCTGCTGCCCGACGACGCGGAGAGCCGTCACGGCGAGCACATCAAGCTCGCCGCCGACCGCAAGATCCGCCGCATCGTGCTGTGCACCGGCAAGGTCTATTACGACCTCTACGAGGAGCGCGAGAAGCGCGGCATCGACGACATCTATCTTCTGCGCGTCGAGCAGCTCTATCCGTTCCCGACCAAGGCGATGCTGGCCCGCCTGCAGCGGTTCAAGAACGCCGAGGTGGTGTGGTGCCAGGAGGAGCCGCGCAACATGGGCGCGTGGACCTTCGTCGAGCCGTATCTGGAATGGGTGATGAACCAGGTCGCCGGCGAGTACCGCAGGCCCCGCTATGTCGGGCGCCCGCCCTCCGCCGCCACCGCGACGGGCCTGATGTCCAAGCATCTCGCCCAGCTCAAGGCGTTCCTCGACGACGCGCTGGGCTGATCGCCGCGCGCCCTCCCGAACACAGTCCCTGGCCGGACGCCGTGCCCGGCCATCTCCGCCCCCCGCCCGAACCCGATCCGCGCGCCGCCGCGCCCTCCGCGTCCGCCGCCCGATCCTTGGATACGAAGAACGATGGTTGACATCCGCGTGCCCACCCTGGGCGAGTCCGTGACCGAAGCCACGATCGGCCGCTGGTTCAAGAAGGCGGGCGAGCCGGTGTCGGTGGACGAGCCGCTGGTCGAGCTCGAGACCGACAAGGTCACCATCGAGGTGCCGGCGCCCGCCGCCGGCGTGCTCTCGGAGATCGCCGTCGCGGACGGCGAGACCGTCGCGGTCGGCGCGCTGCTCGGCCAGATCGCCGAAGGCGCCGCCGGCGCCGCGGCCCCGGCCGCCAAGGCCGAGAAGTCGAAGCCGGCCGCGCCGCCCCCCGCACACACGGCCGCCGCGGCTCCGGCCGCCGCCAAGTCCGACGCGGCCAAGTCCGACGCCCCGCTCGCCCCGTCGGTCCGTCGACTGGAGGCGGAGAGCGGCGTGTCCGCCTCCGGCGTCGCCGGCACCGGCAAGGACGGCCGGGTGACCAAGGGCGACATGCTGGCCGCGATCGAGCGCGGCCCCGCCGCGCCCGCACCGGCGGCTCCGGCGCCGGCGCCCGTCCAGGCTTTCGCGCCGCCGCCGGTCGCGCCCGTGCAGGTGCGCGCGCCCTCGCCGCCCGACGACGCGGCGCGCGAGGAGCGCGTCCGCATGACCAAGCTGCGCCAGACTATCGCGCGGCGCCTGAAGGATGCGCAGAACACCGCCGCCATGCTGACGACCTTCAACGAGGTCGACATGACGGCCGTGATCGCGCTGCGCAACCAGTACAAGGATCTGTTCGAGAAGAAGCACCGGGTGAAGCTCGGCTTCATGGGCTTCTTCACCCGCGCCTGCGTGCAGGCGCTGCGCGAGGTCCCGTCGGTCAACGCCGAGATCGACGGCGCCGACATGGTCTACAAGAATTATTATCACATCGGCGTCGCGGTCGGGACCGATCGCGGCCTCGTCGTGCCGGTGGTGCGCGACTGCCAGTCGAAGACGCTGGCCGAGATCGAGAAGACGATCGCCGATTTCGGCCGCCGCGCCCGCGACGGCCAACTCAAGATCGACGAGATGCAGGGCGGCACCTTCACGATCTCCAACGGCGGCGTCTACGGCTCGCTGATGTCGACCCCGATCCTCAACGCGCCGCAGTCCGGCATCCTCGGGATGCACAAGACCCAGGAGCGGCCCGTGGTGGTCGGCGGCAAGATCGAGATCCGCCCGATGATGTATCTGGCGCTCAGCTACGATCACCGCGTCATCGACGGCAAGGAGGCCGTGACGTTCCTGGTGCGCGTCAAGGAGAGCCTGGAAGACCCGGCGCGGCTCGTGCTGGATCTGTGAGCGGAGCGATCGAGATGCCGACGGTGGCGATCATCGACGGCGTCAAGATCCAGTTCTACGCGCCCGAGCACGCGCCGCCACATTTCCATGCGATCTACGCCGAGCATCGCGCGCAGATCGCCATCGGGTCCTTGCAGGTCTTGAAGGGTGGCTGCCGCCGGCCAAGCTGGCGATTGTGCTGTCGTGGGCGGAGCCGCGACAGGATGCCCTGATGCGGGCGTGGGACGCGACCATCGCCCAGCAGAAGCCGGAGAAGATCGCATGACCGGTACGCTTCACATCGTCGCTGCCGAACCGGTTCTCCACGGCGTCCTCAAGCTCACCTGGGACGACGGCTACGAGGGCATCGTGGATCTCCGCGGCATCATGGCTCACGGCGACATCTTCGCCTCTCTGCGGGATCCGGCGAGCTTCAGGCAGGTTCGCGTCTCGCAGTTCGGTCATTCCGTCTTCTGGGGCGAGGAGGATGACGAGGACGTCGACTTCGGCTGCGATCGGCTGCGCGAGATCGCCGAGGAACAGGCCGCCCTGCTGGCGCGTGCGGGCTGACCACCGCCCCGCGACCGCGGCTCGAACCGATCACCCGGACACTCCTGGTCAATGTCCCACACGGCCGAATTCCTCTCCCTGATGGCGGTGTTCCTGGTCGCGGCGGTGACGCCGGGGGCCGACTTCGCCTGCGTGATGCGCGAGAGCGTCGTGCACGGCCGCCGTGCCGGCGTCTTCGCCGCGATCGGCGTCGGCTCGGCGATCCTGGTCCATGTCGGCTACACGGTGCTGGGCATCGGCCTGATCGTCGCCCACTCCGTCGTCGCCTTCACGATCGTCAAATGGGTCGGCGCCGCCTATCTGGTGTGGCTCGGCATCAAGAGCTTTCGCGCCCCCGCGCCGGCGCTGCCCGATCCCGGCACGCACGATCCCGCGGCCCGACCTGCACGCCGTTCGCTGGCGATCGGGGCATTGACAAATCTGCTCAATCCCAAGGCCACGCTGTTCTTCGTGTCGCTGTTCTCCACCATCGTGTCGCCGCAGACGCCGCTTCTCTTCCAGCTCGGCTACGGTCTCGCCATGGCCGTGACGCTCGCCGTCTGGTTCACGATCGTCGCCGTGTTCCTCACCACCGGCACGGCGCGCGCCGCCTTCGCGCGGGCGGGCCGCTGGTTCAACCGCGCCACCGGGCTCGTGCTGATCGGGCTCGGCGTGCGTGTCGCCCTGCAACGGAGTCACTGAGTGTCGCTCACCCCCGTCCCGACCGAGCTTTATCTCCTCGCCGCCGCCGTGGTGCTGCTCGTCGTGCAGATCTTCATCCAGTCCGGCACCATGACCAAGGAGCTCGGCACCGACTGGAACGCCAGTGCGCGCGACGACGGTCGCAAGCCGAGCGGTGTGCTCGCCGGCCGCGCCGAGCGGGCGCTGAAGAACTATCTCGAGACCTTCCCGGCCTTCGTCGCGCTGGCCTTGGCGCTCGCCGTCACGGGGCGCACCGGCGGGCTGGCGCTCGCGGGTGCGCACCTGTGGTTCTGGGCCCGTCTCGTCTACGTGCCGCTCTATCTCGCCGGCGTGCCGAAGGTGCGCTCGATGGTGTGGCTCGCCGCGCTGGTCGGGCTCGGCCTGATGCTCGCGGCCCTCGTCCTCTGAATTCCTCCTGATCACTCCCCGAACGGAACCTTCGCGATGTCAGCTTACGATCTCGTCGTCATCGGCACCGGCCCCGGCGGCTATGTCTGCGCCATCCGGGCCGCCCAGCTCGGTCTCAAGACCGCCGTGGTCGAGAAGCGCAAGACGCTCGGCGGCACCTGCCTGAACATCGGCTGCATCCCGTCCAAGGCGCTGCTGCACGCCTCCGAGCTGTTCGACGAGGCCGGCCACGGCTTCGAGCAGATGGGCATCAAGGTCGGCAAGCCGAAGCTCGATCTCGCCGCCATGATGGCGTTCAAGGACGAGGGCGTCGACGGCAACGTCAAGGGCGTCGACTTCCTGATGAAGAAGAACAAGATCGACGTCCATGTCGGCACCGGCCGCATCGCCGCTCCCGGCAAGGTCGAGGTGACGGGCGAGGCCGGCACCACGACGCTCGACACTAAGGCGATCGTCATCGCCACCGGCTCCGAGGTCGCGCCGCTGAAGGGCGTGACGATCGACGAGCAGCGGATCGTCTCGTCGACGGGCGCGCTGTCGCTCGACAAGGTGCCGAAGAAGCTCCTGGTCGTCGGCGCCGGCGTGATCGGGCTCGAGCTCGGCTCGGTGTGGCGCCGTCTCGGCGCCGAGGTCGAGGTCGTCGAGTTTCTGGACCGCATCGTCCCTGGCATCGACCTCGAGGTGGCGAAGCAGTTCCAGCGCATTCTCCAGAAGCAAGGCTTCACGTTCCGCCTGTCCACCAAGGTGACGGGCATCGACACCTCGGGGTCGCGCCTCAAGGCGACGGTCGAGCCGGCGGCCGGCGGCGACGCCGCGACCATCGATTGCGACGTCGCGCTGATCGCGATCGGCCGCGTGCCCTACACGCAGGGGCTCGGGCTCGACACGGTCGGCGTCGCGCTCGACCCGCGCGGCCGGGTGATCACCGACGCGCATTTCGCCACCAACGTGCCGGGCATCTACGCCATCGGCGACGTGATCGCCGGGCCGATGCTGGCCCACAAGGCCGAGGACGAGGGCGTCGCGGTGGCAGAAATCCTCGCCGGCAAGGCAGGGCACGTGAACTACGACGTGATTCCGGGCGTCGTGTACACGAACCCGGAGCTCGCCAGCGTCGGCAAGTCCGAGGAGGACCTGAAGGCCGCCGGCATCGCCTACAACGTGGGAAAATTCCCGTTCACGGCGAACGGCCGCGCCAAGGTGAACCGGCAGACCGACGGCTTCGTGAAGATCCTGGCCGACGCCAAGACGGATCGCGTGCTCGGCGTCCACATCCTCGGCGCCGATGCCGGCAACATGATCGCCGAGGCCGCCGTCGCGATGGAGTTCGGTGCCTCCTCGGAGGACATCGCCCGCACCTGCCACGCCCACCCGACGCTGCCCGAGGCCGTCAAGGAGGCGGCGCTCGCGGTGGAGAAGCGCGCGCTGCACATGTGAGTGCGGCGCGGTCGCGGACCGCGCCGTTGACCCCGCCAACCGGTCCCGCTATCTGTATCACAGGTAGCAAAGCTCGGTGTGGCATACCATGGCGCGTGACCGGGTGACGATCCAGCTCCGGCAGGGCGACATGTTCGCTCAGCCGACCGATCTGGTGATCATTCCCTGCTCGACGGACCCGACCATCATGCCGGGCACCGCCGAACGACTGAAGGCGCTCGACATCGCTCCACCATCCGGAGCGATGAGCCTCGGCGACGTCAGATTCAGCCTGTTCCGGGGCGGCACCAGCATCGCCGCTTATGTCGGCTACGCCGCCTCGGTCCGCGGTTATCGCAGCGACGCTGGCGAAATCACCCGGATCGCCGCACAGATCGTGGCGTTCGCGAAGGACAAGCCGGAGATCCGCGACGTCGCCTTGCCCCTGCTCGGCAGCGGGGCGGGCGGGCTGTCGAAGGAGCAGTCGGCTTCCGCCCTGATCGCCGGCCTGTCCTCCGCCGACGCCGGCGAGACCGTGTTCAACATCTACGTCCTGGAGAAATCCGATTACGACGCGCTGACCGCGTCGATGGGGGCGGCCGCCGAGAACGCCCGCGCGGCCGAGCGCGAGGTCATGGCTGCGCTGCCGCGGGCCGACGGGATCGTCGCGAAGCGTCGCGGTCCCGCGGCTGCCGCGCCCGCCCCCCGAACCACCCCGGCCGGGCCGGTCGCCGCGACGGAACCGGCATCGTCGCGCGAGCCGATCCGGGTCTTCATCAGCTACACGCGGACCAGCGACGAGCACCAGACTTGGGTCCAGGATCTCGCCACCCTGTTGCGGAGAAATGGCATCGACGCGCGGCTCGACGTCTGGCACCTGCGCCTCGGCATGGACCTGCCGCAGTGGATGTGCAACGAGCTGGACCTCGCCGACCGCGTCCTCATCATCTGCAACAAGGCCTATGCCGAACGCGCCGACGGCCGCTACGGCGGCGTCGGCTGGGAGATCCGGCTGGTTCAGGGGGATCTGCTGCAGAGCCAGCAGGCCAATCCGGACCGCTACATCCCGATCGTGCGCGGCGCCTTCGACCAGACCGCGTTGCCGGGGTTCCTGCGTGGCGTCTACAGCATGGTCTGGACGGACCAGGACCACGACAGGCTGTGCGACGAGCTGCTCCGCGTGATCTATCGCGTCTACAAGCAGCCGCCACCGATCGGCGAGCCGCCGCGCTTCGTCGTGATGTGAGGACGCGGCGGAGCGGGGGGCTTGGATTGGCCGGCGTGCAATCGAAGACGACCCAACTATACAGTTGCATCCAGTCGTGGTAGCTTTTTAAGCGATATACTCACGGCTGTCGATTGCGAGGAGTTCCAATGGCGGAAATGGTAGAGCCGCATTACGGCTATGATATCATTCAACATCACGGCCATACGGAAATCCATGCCGGGAGCGAGAGTGTCTTAATCTATCCGGACAGGATCGAGGTCGGCGGTCGCGCGTTCAAAAAGGCTCATATCCATTCGATTATTGTCGAGGAGCCGGACCTGTCGCACGTCTCTAAGCTCAGTTCATCACCTCCCCGCGGCGTTATGGGAAGTTTCTTTCGGATGGTGGCCGAACATCAGGTCAAAAGCGAAATCGAGGCGGCGATGCGTGCGGGGTGGTCCGTAGCGTTCTCTTACGGAGAAAGCCGTTATAATCTGTTTTCTAACTGCAGCGAGGATCGCGCACGCAGCCTCCAGAACCTGCTCTGGCGGGAGATTTAAAACGGCTGATGCAAGTCACCTTTTCGGCCTTCGGTTTTGGCCTCGTGACTCAGGAACGGACCGAGCCGTCATCCGGTGACAGGACTGATCGCCCGACCGGCGAAATCGCATGCCATCGCGGACCAGTCTCGCGCGGATCACGAGACCCGATGCAGCTCAATATACCGATGCAGCCTACCATTCAACTTCGCAACGGCGACCTGCTCGCTCAATCGACCGACCTGATCATTGTTCCATGCTCGACGGACCCGGCGACGCCGGTCTGGGACGCCGAGCGGATGAGAGCCCTTGGCTTCGTGCCTCCTGTCCGACCTCTCGAAACCGCGGAGGTTTGTTTCGATCTGTTCGGGGGCCCCTCGAACCTAGCAACTTACGTCGGGTACACCGCGTCGACAGCGATCGCGCTTGCGAGCGTCACCAGGGTGGCTCGGCAAATCTACAACTTCGTGGCCGACAAGCCGGAGGTCCGCGACATTTCGTTGCCCTTGTTCGGGCCCGATCCCGACGGGCTGCCGACACACCAGTCGCTGGATGCACTGGTGATGGGTTTGACCGGCGAGGATGCCGAAAGGAAGGTCTTCAATATCTACATTCCGGACAGTGCCGCGTTCGCCGCGTTGGTGTCTTACTTCGATCGCTCCCGCACGGTGCCCGCGGTCGACCGGAGTCGCTACAATCCAGGAGGCGGTGATCTTGCCGTGGCAGCCGCCTCGGGCAAGAAGCGCGAGCCTGTTCGGGTTTTCATCAGCTATGCGAAGACCGATGACGAGCACGAGAGCTGGGTGTGGAGACTCGCCGTCTTCCTTCGAAGCAAAGGAATTGATGCCAGACTGGATGAGTGGAGGCTAGATCTGGGTGCGGATCTGACGCGATGGATGGAAGCGGAGCTCGCGTTGGCCGAACGGGTGCTCGTGATCTGCAACAAAGAGTACGCAAGAAAGGCTGCAGACGCCGACGGGGGTGTGGGCTGGGAAATGCGGTTGGTGAAGAGCGATCTTTATCATGCCCAGAAGCAGGACGGCCGCCAGAAGTACATTCCCATTGTTCGAAAGACCTTCGACCGAGCCGCTGTTCCGGCGTGCTTCCAAGGCTCATATTGCCTGGTGATCGACGACATTGGTGAAAATAAGCAGACGTCGAAGTTGTTGAAGGCGCTGTATGACGTTTACAACGAAGAGCCGCCACTAGGGACTCCGCCGCGCTTCGTTCTCCGATGAGGGCGCCATCACCATGGCGGCCGAACGAAGCCCACCCGGCCGACCGCTCGCGTTGGCCATGAGATTCGAGCGGTCAGTCTCCGACATGTCTCGGCAGCCGCGTGGACGTTTAACGTGGCTGGGTCAATTGAAGCGGCTGCGGAGCTCCTGAGCCTCTTTCAGACTCTGATGTGTCCTTGCCCATTGTGGGGACCGCGGGTCTAACTTCGTCAGGGCGGACCGGAACGCCGCGATGGCCTCCTCGAGCCGGGCGCCGCTCTGTTGTCGCCGACCGAGCGAGACCAGAATTGTACCGAAATCGTTCTGCGCGATGGCCCATCGGTGCGGCATGGTTTCCGGCGTCTCGATCTTGAGGACCAGCCGATAGGCTTCGACGGCGTCCTCGAGAGACTTGGTTCCGTTCTCCCGTTCGCCAAGAGCGGCGAGCGACAGGGCAAGATTGGCCTGGCTCTGCGCCCAATCGACCGGATAATCCTCTCGTCGATGAACGTCGCGAGCAGCCCTATGCGCAGCGACGGCTCTGGCGAGGACGTCTCGATCGTTCATGCGCTCCCCGAGACGGAGCAATGCCAATCCGAGATTGCTCTGGATGACGGCCCATTGCATCGACTTCGGCTCGGCACGATCGCGCGCCTTCTCAAACGCTGTCACGGCGCGGGCCAGCAGTCGAAGTCCGGAATCGCGAGAGTCCCGCTCGCCCAGTCCCGTCAAAGCGAGCCCGAGATTCTGATGTATCGCTGGAACGTTCAACGGCGATCCGCCTTGCTCCGAGTCCAAAAAGCCGGAGAAGTCTGCCACGACCTGCAACACGTTGATGGCGCGTCTCAAGGTGTCGGGGCCGCTTTCCCGCTTTCCCAAAAGGATCAGAACAGTTCCAAGATTGGTAGATGTGAGCGCCCAGTCAAGTGGACGCGTTTCTAACGTCAGGACCGTCAGTGCTCTCTCGTAAGCGACCTGGGCAGCTTTGAGATACGCCGAGTCGGGATCGATCTCGCCGAGGGCACTCAGACTGTTACCAAGGTCGTTCTGAGTCAGCGCCCACGGAATTGGCAGGCGGTCCGGCGGCACCAGCGCCAGCGCCTTTCTGTAAAGTGCCACAGCGGCCTCCAGCGACTGCGTGTCCCCGCGCGCATACAGATCGTTCGCCTGCTGGCCCAGCTTCACCCAGGCGTCGGGCGGTACAGCGTCGGGGCTGCTGTCTGGCTGGTGCAACGATCCGCCAGTCGGGTTGCGCGGCTTTTTCAGCCAGCCAAATATGTTAAATGCCATAATGGCCCTCGCCTAATAATGGAAAAAGACAATATACACGATTCCTGCGTGCTCTTCAGCCCGAATTGCTCCCGCGGAGCGCACCCACTGGCGTTCTATGGCGGTCTATATAGCCCCCTGGCATGAACCCGCCGCGATTGCCCCTATACTCACCTGCATGCGCCGTCTGACCCGCCCGCTGTGGATCCTGCTCGCCGTCGTCTTTCTCGTCGAGGCGTGGCTGTGGGAGCATGTGCGGCCGCTGGTCGCCCGGGTGGTCGACTGGATCGCCTGGCCGGCCCTCAAGGCGCGGATCGCCGTCACGATCGGGCGGTTGCCGCCCTATCCGACGCTGCTGGTGTTCGCCGTGCCGGCGGCCGTGCTGTTCCCGCTCAAGCTCGCGGCGCTGTGGATGTTTTCGCACGGCTTCTGGCTGGGCGGCGTCGCGGTGTTCGGCTTCGCGAAGGTCGTCGGCGTCGGCGTCACCGCCTTCGTGTTCGACCTCACCCGGCCGAAGCTCCTCCAGCTTCCCTGGTTCCGCCGGCTCTACGATCTGGTGCTGCGCGGCCTCGCCTGGGCGCACGGGCTGATCGACCCGTACAAGGCCGAGGTGAAGGCGTGGCTCGCCCGCACCGTCGCGCCGCTGCAGCGGCGCCTGCGCCGCCTGATGCGCCTGCTGGCCCCCGGCCGCCGCGGCCGTTTTATCCGCCATGCCCGCCGGCTGCGGCGGACCGTGCACCGTGGCACGGCCGCCCCGAGGCCCGCCGCGGCGGAGTGAGCATGTCTCCGTCATTCCGGGGCGCGGACCGTCAGGTCCGCGAGCCCGGAATCCATAACCCCGGTGTTGGTGGCTCACGGAAGACAGGGAGTATGGGTCCCGTGCTCGGCGCTTCGCGCCGCCCCGGGACGACCGCGACCCTCACACGAAATGCACGGCGTGCGGGGCGAACAGGCCGATGCCCATGAACACGATTCCCAGAATGCCGACGCCGCCGGCCACGAAGGCGAGCGCCATCATGCCGGTGATGACGGCGGCCGAGCACAGCACGATGCCGATCTGGAATGCCGCCGACGCCACCTCGTAGTGGTGGTAGCGCGCGAGCGCGGTGTCGCGCTCGTGCTCCAGGTGCTCGGCATGCGCCCGCAGCTCCTTGCGGCCGTCCTTCTCCTTCGGATCGCTGTCGTAGCGGGCGATCGTCGCCTTCCAGGCGTCGATCTGCTTCTGCAGCGCGGCGCGCACCTCCTCGTTGGGCGCGGTGGCGAGCTGCAGGGTCATGGCCTCGGCGGCGGCGCGCAGCGAGGTCTGGCGCACCGTCTTGGCCTGGAAGAAGTTCCAGGTGTCGGACGCCTTGATGTTGAGCCCGATCGCCTCGGTCTGGGCGCTCTTGCCGAGCGTCTCGGAGAAGGCGAGGAACAGCGCGATGATCGCGATCAGCAGGGCGATCTGCTTGTTGTGCCCGGCGGCGTGCTCGGCGTGCTCGTGGTGCTCCAGATTCTCGTGCGGCCCGGCCATGGTCTCCCCCTCGGCGCTGGTGGTGCCGGAGGGATGTAGCGGGCCGCTGTCGGTGCGCAAGGGGACTTTCGGCGATGTTTTCGCGGTCGTCCCGTCACATATCCCCGCCGCCGGGTGGGTGAACGGACCCCTGTCCTCCCCGGCGCCGCTCCTCTATACCGGCCGCAAAGGCAGGAGGGCGCGATGAGCGAAGTGCGAGTGATCGTGGCGGGTGCGGGCGGCCGCATGGGCAAGACCCTGGTGAAGGCGATCGCCGAGGCGAAAGGCGTCGTGCTGGCCGGCGCGATCGATGCGCCGTCCTCGCCGCTGATCGGTCGCGACTCCGGCGAGATGTCGGGGATCGGCCCGAACGGGATCCCGGTGACGGCCGACCTCGGTTCGCTCGCCGAACAGGCCGACGGCGTGATCGATTTCACGATTCCGGCCGCCTCGGTGGCGCTGGCCGAAAGGACCGCGGCCGCCGGCCTGTTTCACGTCATCGGCACCACCGGCTTCTCGGTCGCCGACGAACAGGCGATCGCCGCCGCCGCGCAGACGGTCGCCATCGTCAAGTCGGGCAACATGTGCCTCGGCGTGAACCTCCTGGCGGCGCTGGCGAAGCGGGTCGCGGCGACGCTCGACGAGGAGTTCGACATCGAGATCCTCGAGATGCACCACAACAAGAAGATCGACGCGCCCTCCGGCACGGCGTTGCTGCTCGGCGAGGCGGCGGCGCGCGGCCGCGGCATCGACCTCGCGGCGCGCTCCGAGCGCGGTCGCGACGGCCACACCGGCGCCCGCAAGCCGGGCGACATCGGCTTCGCGTCGCTCCGCGGCGGCACCGTGGTGGGCGAGCACTGGGCGATCTTCGCCGGCCCGGCCGAGCGCATCGAGCTCGTCCACAAGGCCGAGGACCGCATGATCTTCGCCCGCGGCGCCGTCAAGGCCGCGGTGTGGGCCAAGGGTCGGCCGGCCGGCCTCTACTCGATGATGGACGTGCTGGGGCTGAAGGATTTCTGAGCGGTCCAGGACATCGAAGCCCGTCATTCCGGGGCGCGGGCCGAAAGGCCCGCGAGCCCGGAATCCATAGCCCCGGCGCCGCGGGCTCACGACAGACAGGGGTTTATGCCAACGGCCACGACGGCTGACTCTCTCCGTCACCCTGAGGTGCTCGGGCGAAGCCCGAGCCTCGAAGGGCGACGGCCCCGGGCCGCACCCTTCGAGGCTCGCTGCGCGAGCACCTCAGGATGACGGGTCGAGGTTCGGGGCCGTTAGTATGATGGATTCCGGACAGCCGCGCGTCGCGCGGCTTCCGGAATGACCACCACGGTCACCGCATCAGCGACTTGCCGGTCATCTCCTTGGGCTGCGGCAGCCCCATCAGGGCGAGCAGCGTCGGGGCGAGGTCGGCGAGGCGGCCGTCGGCGAGGCTCTTGGCGTCGCTGCCGAACAGCATCACGGGCACCGGGTTCGTGGTGTGCGCCGTGTGCGGCCCGCCCGTCACCGGGTCACGCATCAGCTCGCAATTGCCGTGGTCGGCCGTGACGAGCAGCGCCCCGCCCATGTCGCCGATCGCCGCGACGATGCGGCCGAGGCCGGTATCGGCCGTCTCCACCGCCTTGATGGCGGCCGGCAGGCTGCCGGTGTGGCCGACCATGTCCGGGTTGGCGAAGTTCAGCACGATCAGGTCGTACTTGGCGGACCGGATCGCCGCCACCGCCTTGTCGGTCAGCTCGGGCGCCGACATCTCGGGCTGCAGGTCGTAGGTCGCGACTTTCGGGGACGGGACCATGATGCGGTCCTCGCCCGGATACTGCTTCTCCTCGCCGCCGTTGAGGAAATACGTGACGTGCGGGTACTTCTCGGTCTCCGCCATGCGCAGCTGCGTGCGGCCGGCGTCGGCCGTCACCTGGCCGAGCCCGTTGGCCAGGCTGTCCGGCGGGAAGACCGTCCCCATGAAGGCGTCGAGCGCCTCGCTGTACTGGGTGAGCCCCACCGCGATCGCGACCTTCGGCACCCGCGGGCGGGGGAAGCCGTCGAAGCCCGGATCGAGCAGCGCGCCGAGAATCTCGCGCACCCGGTCGGCGCGGAAGTTGAAGCACAGGATGCCGTCGCCGTCCTTCATGCCGGCATAGTCGCCGATCACGGCCGGGACGATGAACTCGTCGCCGACATTCGCCGCGTAGGAGGCCGCGATCGCCGCCGCCGCGTCCTCGTGATGGGCGCCCTCGGCCTGGACGATCGCGGCCCAGGCCTTCTCGACCCGGTCCCAGCGCTTGTCGCGGTCCATGGCGTAGTAGCGGCCGTCGACGGTGGCGATCGGCACGGTCGGCGGCAGGTCGGCGGCGAGCTTCTCGACATACTCGGCGGCCGAGCGGGGCGGCGTGTCGCGGCCGTCGGTAAAGACGTGCATGACGGTCGGGATGCCGGCGAGCGCCAGAATGCCGGCGAGCGCGGCGCCGTGGTCCTGGTGCGAGTGGACGCCGCCCGGCGAGACGAGGCCCATCAGGTGGCAGGTACCGCCGGTCTCGCGCAGCGTGTCGATCAGGCCGACGAGCGCCGGCGCCTTCTCGATCTCGCCGGTGGCGATCGCGTCGGTGATGCGCGGCAGATCCTGCATCACCACCCGGCCGGCGCCGATGTTCAGGTGCCCGACCTCGGAATTGCCCATCTGCCCGTCGGGGAGGCCGACGTCCTTGCCCGAGGTGCGCAGGAAGGCGTGCGGGCAGGTGCCCCAGAGCTTGTCGAAGGTCGGGGTATTGGCCTGCCGGACGGCGTTGTCGGCGGCGTCCTCGCGCCACCCCCACCCGTCCAGAATGACCAGCATCACGGGACGACGCGTCTGCATGTCGGTGATCTCCTGCCTGCGCCGAAAACGGCCCCACGGCGCGGTTCACTCGACTAATGGGACGCCCCACCGCCCCCGTCAACGGCCGGTGAAAGGATACCGAATTGTGCAGGAGTTTCGGTCGATCTGGTTGGTCAGCCTGGCGGCCGACGGCTGGCGTGAGTGCCCGCGGCTGCCCCCCACCC
>NZ_NHSK01000039.1 GCF_016653355.1 Rhodoplanes elegans
AGATTGGTCTGCTCGGCGATGTCGGTGATCAGCTTGACCACGTCGCCGATGCGGTTCGCCGCGACCGACAGCTCGCCGACCCGCGCATCGGTCTTCGCGGCCTGGCTCACCGCCGCGTCGGCGATGCGGCTCGAGGTCTGCACCTGGCGCGAGATCTCGCCGATCGACGAGGTCATCTCGTTGGTCGCCGCCGCGACGGCCTGGACGTTGGTCGAGGCCTCCTCGGAAGCGGCGCTGACCGTCGCCGACATCTGCTGGGTCGTGTCGGCCGTGCGGGTGAGCGTCGTCGCCGTCGCCTCCAGCTCGGTCGCCGCCGACGAGACCATGGCGATGATTCCACCGACCGCCTGCTCGAACTGATCGGCGAGCCGCACCATGTCGGCCTTGCGGCCCGCGGCTGCGCGGCCCTCGGCCTCCTTCTGCTCGGCTTCGAGGCGCCGGCGCTCGACGGCGTTGCTCTTGAACACCGCCACGGCCTCGGCCATGTCGCCGATCTCGTCGCGACGGCCGACGCCGGGGACCTCGATGTCGAGCCGGCCGGTCGCCAGCTCCTTCGTGGCGGCGGTCATCCGGTGCAGCGGCGCCGTGATCCGGCGCGCCATGAACACCGAGACGGCGAGCGTGATCAGCAGCACGACGGCGGCGGCGATCAGCGACCGCTGCGTCGCGGCCCAGGTCTGGGCAGCGAGGTCGTCGACGAACACGCCCGTGCTGATCACCCAGTCCCACGGCTTGAAGCCGGCCACGTAGGAGAGCTTCGGATAGGCCGTGTCGCTACCCGGCTTGGTCCAGGCATAGTCGACGAAGCCGCTGCCGGTCTTGCGCGCGACGTCCGTGATGGCGACGGTCAGCAACTTGCCGTAGGCGTCCTTCAATCCGGACAGATCCTTACCGACGATCTGCGGCGAGGTCGGGTGCATCAGCATCTTGTTGCTGGTGTCGAGCACGATGAAGTAGTCGCCGGCAGCGCCGTAGCGCAGCGCGGCGAGACGGGCGAGCGCGCGCTTCTGCGCCTCGGCGACCGGCACGGATCCCTTCTCGGCGGCGGCGTGCTCGTCCTTGACGATGCCGACCGCCAGCTCGGTGAGATGCTGCAGCTCGAGCTTCTTCTGCTCCTGAAGACTCCCGGCGAGCTCGCGCGAGTCGAGCAATGCGACACCGAGCAGACCCAGAAAGGCTAACCCGATGAGCATGTATATCTTCTGCCCGATGCTCAGCCGGAGGCCTGCCTTAACGGGTTCGGTGCGCGCGTTCATTTCCAGTCCTGCCGGTTCGACGTTCATCGAGAGATCGTTCGACCAAATGTATTAAAAATTGCTGGCCCTCCGTATCTCGGTGGATCGCATTGGTATTTTCACATATAGATAATTATACTGTCCGGGAGGTGGAGTCCCCGCGGCGTGACCGCTTCCCTACCCGCGCCGCCGACGCGGATCGCGGCCACCAGCATGCGGCGGTGCGGCCACTGACGCCCGTGAGGAAACGCGATCGAGGGCGCATCTGATGGAGGGAACGGCTAGATCCCGTTCAAGATCTCGCGCAGACGGTCGACGCGCTTGCGCAGGCTGGGCAGCGCCAGCCGGAACGAACGGGCCGACCGGACGCCGCTCGCCACATTGCGCGCGATTGCCATGCCTTCCCGAATACGTTCCAACTTTTGCCGGGCATAGGTGACCTCGGCCGCCGCCGCAGAGGTGTCACCCGCTCCGCATAGGCGCTCAATCCTATCGAGCATGGAACCGAGTTGCTCGGTCATTCGGTCCGCTTCGCCGACGTTGAGCACCGCCCCGATCCGGTCCAATGCAGCAACTGCGGTCGCGATATCAAATGGCCTTTTCAGGCCGACAAAATAAAGGTCGCAAGATACTCGATTGGTAAAAAATCGATACCCCGAGAACCACTCTTCGAGTGGCAGGGAGGCAAAGTCTTCGGCGACAAGGTTTCGATAGTAGTCCCAACCGACAGCCACGGTGCCCGGCGACATGGTCGGATAGCTGCGTGTCGTGCCATGCTCCGGACGTCCGGTCGACGCGCATGTCATCAGCACGAGACCGCCCGGGCGGGTATGGCGCACCATGTTCTTCAGCGTCTCGAGGAATTGTGGATTGTGCTCGAAACACTCGACCGAGATGGCGACATCGAACAGACGATCGAATTCGACCACCGCGCCGTTTCCGACGACATCGACGCCCGGTCCGGGAGCCAGATCGACGCCGATATAGTCGCGTGCCTGAAAGTGCTGACGCGCCGATCCGCCGAGGTCGGCCGAGCCGATCTCCAGGACGGCACCACCGTCGAAAAACTCCGGAAACACGGACCGTACCGTCTCGATACAGTAGTGCACTTCAGCGTGCATTTTTGCCGCCCTCCCAGCCAACATCCTAGCTTCGAGGTGGTCGTCGCAGCAACAATCCAGAAACACAATGCCGACCGTCGAGCGAACTCGTGACGGGGCCGAACGTCGGAAGACGCTTCGGAGCAATATCGACGTGCGGGTGGACCGATGCCCCTGGGGGCGCGAGCCGGCGCGATCGAGCCGACCCGCTCGATCGGCAGAATGGTCCGCGCCCGGGCATCGGGCTGGCGCCCCCCGGCCCGGATCGGCTATAGGACAGCCGGCCCGCACGGCGGACCTTCCGGTCTTCGCCGAGGCATTCGGCCCCGTAGCTCAGTGGATAGAGCAGCAGCCTTCTAAGCTGAAGGTCCCTGGTTCGAATCCAGGCGGGGTCGCCACGCGGACACAGCAAGGGTTCACACAGGTTGCGGAAGTTGTCGACGGCAGATGACCGGGTGGAGGCGCCGGCCACCGCAAGCCTCGCGCTCGTTCCGACTCGGCGCGCCGCCTTCGCCCGGGCTCGCTGTTTCGCTTTGCTGGCGCGGAGAATGTCTCGTCGCGGACGCCGCGCGGCGGAGTCGTGACCCAGGGCTGCACGACGAGCGATCAGGCGAGGGGATCACCGTGCTACTTGTCCGACCGCCCGTCATGAGGCCCCTGGACCCCGGCTCTGCGGCGCACCAGGCCTACGGCCTGCCGCGCCTTGGTCGGGGCACGAGGCCGACAGCCGGGAGATTCGCCTTATCTTTCGGGAAGTGCCGGAGCATGGGACGTCACCCGAAGCGGTCGGGCTGCTGGTTGGCGGCCAGCACCGAGTGCCAGAACAGGCCGTCCGTATCGAGCTGCTTGGCGCCGGACGCGATCAGCGACGTCGGCACGTGGATGAAGGTGCCGTGCAGCTGGCCGACCACCATGCCGGTCTTGCCCGCCATGGCGGCGTGCACGGCCTGGCGGGCGAACATGTCGCACAGCACCGCGTCCTCGCAGTTCGCCGGCCGGCTGCGGATCTGGTAGCCGGGGTCGAAGTAGCGCAGCGTCAGCGGCAGCTTGGCGGCCGCGAAAGCCTCGCCGATCGCCTTGGCGAGGAACGGGCCGATGTCCTTCAGCTTGACGTTGCCGGAGGCGTCGGTGGCCTTCGGCTCGGTCGGGAACAGGTCCTGCCCGGCGCCCTCGGCCACCACCACGACGGCGTGGCCGCGCTCCCGCACCCGCTCGATCACGGCGGCCAGGAATCCGTGCTCGCCGTCGAGCCGGAACGGCACCTCGGGCACCAGGGTGAAGTTGACGTCCTGGCTGGCGATGGTGGCGCCGGCGGCGATGAAGCCGGCGTGCCGCCCCATCACCTTGACGACGGCGACGCCGTTCTCGACGCTGCGCGCCTCGTTGTGGGCGGCGTCGATGACGTGGCGCGCCTCCTCCAGCGCGGTGAGATAGCCGAAGGTGCGGTCGACATAGAGGACGTCGTTGTCGATCGTCTTCGGCACGCCGACGACGGCGAGCGCGTGGCCGCGCGCCTTGCACGCCTCGTAGAGCGCGAAGGCGCCGCGCTGCGTCCCGTCGCCGCCGATGCAGAACAGCATGTCGATCTTGCGCCGGATCAGGTTGTCGACCGCGGCGGCGACGTCGACCGGCCCGCGCGACGTGCCCAGGATGGTGCCGCCCTGCTGGTGGATGTCGTCGACGCTCGCGTGGTGCAGCACCACCGGCTCGTGATGGTTGCGCGGGTCGAGACCGCCGTAGCCCATGCGGAAGCCGATGACCTCGCGAACCTCGTAGCCGCCGTGCAGCTCGCGCACCAGCGAGCGGATCACGTTGTTGAGGCCGGGGCACAGCCCGCCGCAGGTGATGATGCCGGCGCGCACCCGCGGCGGATCGAAGAACAGCATCTCGCGCGGGCCGGCGAGCTCGAACAGCGCCCCCGGATCGTCGTCGCGGCCGGGCCCGCGGATGATGTTGGCCGGAACCCGCTCCTCCTCGGAGACGAAGCCCGAGCGCGGCGAGCGGAACCGGCAGGGACCGAGCGTCGTGACGGTCACGGCGCGCCCTCCGTCGGAGCGCCGAGCGGCCCGACATGCCAGACCCGCTCGCAATAGTCGCGGATCGAGCGGTCGGACGAGAACTTGCCCATGCGGGCGACGTTGAGGATCGACATGCGGCTCCACGCCTCCGGGTCGCGCCAGAGCGCGGCGACCCGCTCCTGGCAGGCCACGTAGCTCTGGTAATCGGCCAGCACCATGAAAGGATCGTGCCACAGAAGGCCGTCGACGAGCGAGCGGAACAGCGTCGTGTCGCCGCCGGCGAGCGCGCCCGACGCGATCAGGTCGATGACGGCGCGCAGCTCCTCGTTCTGCTCGTAGATCGCGCGCGGCCAGTAGCCGCTCGCCTTGACGCTGCGCACCTCGTCGGCGGTGAGGCCGAACAGGAAGAAGTTCTCGGCCCCGACCTCCTCGCGGATCTCGATGTTGGCGCCGTCGAGCGTGCCGATGGTCAGCGCGCCGTTGAGCGCGAACTTCATGTTGCCGGTGCCGCTCGCCTCCTGCCCCGCGGTCGAGATCTGCTCGGAGAGGTCGGCGGCCGGATAGATGGCTTGGCCGTTCTTGACGCTGAAATTGGGGAAGAACACCACCTTCAGCCGGCCGCGCACGTCCGGATCGTCGTTGACGAGGTCGCCGGTCGCGCCGACGAGCTTGATGATCAGCTTGGCGGCGTGATAGCCGGGCGCCGCCTTGCCGCCGAACACGAAGGTGCGCGGCACGATGTCGAGATCGGGGTTCAGCTTCAGGCGCCGGTACAGCGTGAGGATGTGCAGCACGTTGAGGTGCTGGCGCTTGTACTCGTGGATGCGCTTGACCTGGATGTCGAACAGCGAATCCGGATCGACCGAGATGCCGGTGCGGTCCTTGATCACGGCGGCGAGCTGGCGCTTGTTGGCGTGCTTCGTGTCGCGCCAGCGCGCCCGGAAGCCGGGATCGTCGGCATGGGTCTCCAGCCGGCGCAGCGCGTCGAGATGGATCGGCCAGTCGTCGCCGATCGTCTCGCTGACCAGCTTCGACTGGCCCGGATTGGCGACGACGACGAAGCGGCGCGGCGTGACGCCGTTGGTGATGTTGCAGAACCGCTCCGGGAACATCGCCACCCAGTCGGACAGCACCTGGCTCTTGAGGAGCTCGGTGTGGAGGGCGGCGACGCCGTTGATGGCGTGGCTGCCGACGCAGGCGAGATTGGCCATGCGCAGCGACCGCCGGCCCTGCTCCTCGATCAGCGACATGCGGCGCACCCGGTCTTCGTCGCCCGGATAGACCCGGCGGATGCCGTCGCACAGCCGACGGTTGATCTCGAAGACGATCTCCAGATGGCGCGGCAGCAGCGCCCCGAACAGGTCGATCGGCCAGGTCTCCAGCGCCTCCGGCAGCAGCGTGTGGTTGGTGTAGCCGAAGGTCTTCTGGGTCACCTCCCAGGCGTCGTCCCATTCGAGGCCGTGGTCGTCGAGGAGGAGCCGCATCAGCTCCGGCACCGCGACGGTCGGGTGGGTGTCGTTGAGCTGGGCGGCCCAGCGCTTGTGGAAGGTCGACGGCGTGCCGCCGAAGCGCAGATGGGCGCGCAGCATGTCCTCGATCGCGCAGGCCACGAAGAAGTACTGCTGCTTGAGGCGCAGCGCCTTGCCCTGCGGCGAGGCGTCGTTGGGATAGAGGACCTTGGAGATCGTCTCCGACGTCACCTGGTCCTCGACGGCGCGCGCGTAGTCGCCGATGTTGAAGGCCTCGAAGTCGAAGGTCTGCACCGCCTCGGCGCGCCACAGGCGCAGCAGGTTGCAGGTCTTCACCCGGTAGCCGAGGATCGGCGTGTCGTGCGGCACGCCCTTGACGACCTCGGCCGGGATCCAGCGCACCCGATGGCGGCCGTCCTCGTCCGTGTAGGCCTCGGTATAGCCGCCGTACCGCACCGCGACGGCGCGCTCCGGCCGGGCGACCTCCCACGGATAGCCGAGATGCAGCCACTTGTCGGTGAGCTCCACCTGCCAGCCGTCGCGGATCTGCTGGTTGAAGATGCCGAACTCGTAGCGGATGCCGTAGCCGATCGCCGGAATCTCGAGCGTCGCGAGGGAATCGAGGTAGCAGGCGGCGAGCCGGCCGAGGCCGCCGTTGCCGAGCCCCGGCTCGACCTCGTGCTCGATCAGGTCCTCGAGCCGGATGTCCATTCGCCACAGCGCCTCGCGCATGGCGTCGTGGATGCCGAGATTGACCAGGTTGGCGGCGAGCTGCGGCCCCATCAGGAACTCGGCCGAGAGATAGGCGACCGTGCGTCCATCGGGCCGGTGGAGGAGCGCATCGAGCGACTGGATGCCGCGCTGGAACAGCCGGTCGCGCACCGCATAGGCGGTGGCGAGATAGAAGTCGTTGCGCGAGGCGGTCGCCGGGTGGCGGCCCTGGAAGTAGTAGAGATAATCGCAGACGGCCTGCATGAGGCTCGCCGGATCGAGCCCGGTGCGCACGTCGCGCCCCGGCTCGGACGTGGCTTCGGTGGCGGCTACGGACGGAAACATCGAACCCAAGCTCCAGTGGTCGGATCCACGGACCCGGCGGCCGCGCATCCGTCGCGATCGAGCCGGCGGGCCGACTCTTCCTTCCTATACCATGGACTCCATGTCACCCGGTCGGCTTCCACTCTGCCGCGAACCGAGGGCTACTACGAGCTTGCGGTCGAACCCGGAAGCTGATCCGGGACCGGCGACCGACCCCGACCACCACCGCCTCTGGCGCGACAATGGCCCAGGACGGCCAGGCCTTGGCTCATTCGCCGGGCCAGCGGACCACGACCGCGTAGAAGCGCTGGTCCCAGCCCTCCGGCCACGCGTGCCCGGCGACGACGAAGTCGCCCGCATAGGTCGCCAGCGTCAGAAGGCCCGTCGGGGTCGACGGCATCACCTCGAGCAGGGCCCAGGCGGCGGCCTCGGATTTCGCCCGCAGAAGGTCCATGTGGGCCCGGGCCTCCGGGTCGCCCGGCGCCCCGTACTCCTCGGCCGCGGCCTGGAGCCAGGCTGCATGTGCCGTGCGGTGGGTCTCGATGGCGGCCAGGATCGGATCGTCGTGAGCGGACATGCGGGCTCGCCGGGACAGCGGGGACCGACGGCCGTGCACGGACCACGGACGGCTCGGCAAAATGGGTAATGTCTTGGACCCGAGAAGGTTCTGTCGAGAAACCCTGAAAACAGGAATGCTCGGCCGAAGAAAGGTACTGCCGACTCGACGGCGCGGGGCACGACCGACAGAAGAAATGACGAGCGACTGCACGGAGGGGACCCGCCCGCCCGGCACCCCTCCACGTCGTCTCCGTACCCTGGCGAGGCGTGCCGGGGGCACCGTAGCACCGGCCATCCGACGCTTTGTATACGTATAGTTATCTAGCCAGAACTGGTGCGTTTACGGACTCCGAAACCTTTAGGCTAGACCATCGAAACCCGCTTCCAATACCTTCGTCAGGGTTGCCGGCGCATGAAGTCGAAGTCGCAGCCCTCGTCGGCCTGCAGCACCGAGGTCCAGTACAGCCGCGCGTAGCCGCGGGCCGCCCATGCCGGTTCCGCGGGCGCCCCGAGCGCGGCGCGGCGCCGGTCCAGCTCGGCGTCGTCGACCAGCATGTCGATGCGGCGTGCCGCGACGTCGAGCCGGATCATGTCGCCGGTCTGGACGAGGGCGAGCGGGCCGCCGTCGGCCGACTCCGGGGTGATGTGGAGAACGATGGTGCCGAACGCCGTGCCGCTCATCCGGGCGTCGGAGATGCGGACCATGTCCTTGACGCCCTGCCGGCCGAGCTTCCGCGGGATCGGCAGATAGCCGGCCTCGGGCATGCCGGGCGCCCCCTTCGGGCCGGTGTTGCGCAGCACCAGCACGTCGTCGGCCCGCACGTCGAGATCGGGATCGTCGATACGGGCCGCCATGTCGGCCGTCGATTCGAACACCACGGCGCGGCCGGTGTGCTGCAGGAGCGACGGCGTCGCCGCCGAATGCTTGATGACGGCGCCGCGCGGCGCCAGGTTCCCGTGCAGCACCGCCACCGCGCCGACCGGCTTGATCGGGTTCGCGGCCGAGCGGATCACGGTCTGACCCGGCACCTCTTCGGCCTGAGCGACGACGTCGCGCAGCGTGCCGCCGGCGACGGTCGGCGCATCGAGATCGATCAGCGAGCCGAGCTGCTGCAGGAGCTTCGGCATGCCGCCGGCGTGGTGGAAGTGCTCCATGTAGTGGTCGCCGGACGGCTTGAGATCGACCAGCACCGGGACCTCGCGGCCGATCGCGTCGAACGAGTCGAGGTCGATCCGGTGCGGCGTGCGGTTGGCGATCGCGGTGAGGTGCACGATGCCGTTGGTCGAGCCGCCGATCGCCTGCAGCACCACCTGGGCGTTGCGGAACGCCGCGGGGGTGAGGATCTCGCTCGGCCGCGGTCCGCCGGTGCGCGCCATCTCGGCGGCGCGCCTTCCGCTCGCCTCGGCGATGCGGACGCGCTCGGCATGCGGGGCCGGCACGGTGGCGCTCATCGGCAGCGACAGGCCGAGCGCCTCGGTCATGCAGGCGATGGTGGAGGCCGTGCCCATCACCATGCAGGTGCCGACCGACGGCGCGAGCCGCCCCTCGACCTCGCCGATCTCCTGCTCGTCGATGTCGCCGGCGCGGTGCGCGCTCCACAGCCGCCGGCAGTCCGTGCAGGCGCCCAAGACCTCGCCCTTGTGATGGCCGACCACCATGGGCCCGACCGGGACCACCACGGTCGGCAGATCGACGCTCGCCGCCGCCATGATCTGGGCCGGCAGCGTCTTGTCGCAGCCGCCGATGACGATGACGGCGTCCATGGGCTGCGCCCGGATCATCTCCTCGGTGTCCATCGCCATCAGGTTGCGCAGGAACATCGAGGTCGGATGGGCGAAGCTCTCGTGGATCGAGATGGTCGGGAACACCATTGGCATCGCGCCGGCCAGCATGACGCCGCGCTTGGCCGCCTCGACGAGCGCCGGCATGCTGCCGTGGCAGGGATTGTAGTCGCTGCCCGTGTTGGTGATGCCGACGATCGGCCGGTCGAGCGCGTCGTCCGAGTAGCCCATCGCCTTAATGAAGGCCTTGCGCAGGAACAGCGAGAAGCCGGCGTCGCCGTAGCTGGTGAGACCCTTGCGCAGGCCCTTCGTCATGGTCGTTTCTCCGTTGCGGCCCGCGGCGGGCCGGGCTGTCTGCTTTTGTCTGTTCGATCGGGGGTGCGGCCGCCCGGACGGGCGGCACGCGCGGTCGACGGTGGTCGGGCTCGAGAGGCCGGATCAGAACGGCTGCAGCCCGGCCTTGGCGACGATGTCGCGATAGCGCTTTCTCTCCTCGGTCGCAAACGACGAGAAGGCGTCCGGCGTGATGGGCGAGGCGACGGCGCCGATCTCCTTCAGCCGCGCCGCCATCTCGGGCGTGCCGAAGAACGTCTTGATGTCGGCGGCGATCTGCTCGACCACGGCGCGCGGCGTGCCGGCCGGCGCGAACAGCCCGTGCCAGGACGGCGCGTCGAATCCGGGCAGCGTCTCGGCGATGGTCGGCAGATCCGGCGCGGTCGGGCTGCGCTCCGTGCTGGTGACGGCGAGCGCCCGCACCGTGCCGGACTGCGCCAGCGGCCAAGCGAACGTGATGTTGTCGAAGGCGAGGTCGACATGGCCACCGGACAGCGCCGCGGCGACGTCGTTCGAGCTCTTGTAGGGCACGTGGACGAGCTTGATGCCGGCCATCATCTGGAACAGCTCGGCCGGCAGATGCGTGGCGCTGCCGACGCCCGACGAGCCGTAGACCAGCGGCTCGGGCCGCGACTTGGCGTAGGCGATCAGCTCCGGCACGGTCTTGACCGGCAGCTTGGGCGTGACGGTGAGCAGGTTCGGCACCTTGGCGAACAGGCTGATCGCGGCGAAGTCCTTCTCGGCGTCGTAGCGGGGGTCCTTGTAGACGAAGGGCGCGATCGCCTGCGTGCTCGCGGTGCCGACCAGGAGCGTGTAGCCGTCCGGCTTGGCGCGCGCCACCCAGGCGGCGCCGAGCGTCCCGCCGGCGCCCGCCTTGTTCTCGATCACGAAGGGCGTCTTGTACTTGTCCTGCATGGCCTGGACGAACAGCCGCCCGAACATGTCGGTGGTGCCGCCCGCCGCGAACGGCACGACGATCGTGACGGTACGGGTCGGCCACGCCTCCTGAGCCGAGGCCGGCAGTGTCGTGGTCATCGTCGCGCTGGCGGCGAGCAAGAGCCCTGCCGCGAGTGCCAAAGTGGTTCGCATGGTGTCTCTCCCGTGAAGCTTCGTTGTTTGGTTCTTTGGCCGTCGGTCTTGAATCGTCGATCTTGATCGTCGTTCTGCTGGCGCGGCGCGCCGTCGTCTCATCGGTCGGGCCGGTCCTCCGTGACGATCGCCAGCGGCACCGGCGTGCCGGCCGCGACGCGTGCCAGATAGTCGGACTTGCTCGCCTGCAGATGAGCGACGCAGAGCTGGGCGAGCGCCCAGGAGTCACGGCCGCCCAGGAGCTCGATCATCATGTCGTGCTGGCGCACCGAGACGTCGCGTCCGGCGCGGTCGCCGAGATTCTTGGCCCGCATCGGCAAAGTGAGATTCATGTAGTCCTGCAGGGTGCGCACCAGATACGGGTTGCCGCAGGCCGAGAAGAGCGCGAGGTGGAACGCGTCGTTCTCCTCGTGGACGCCGCGCAGATCGCCCGCCTCGATCGCGGCGCGGTAGCGGACCTGGATCGCGGCGAGGCCGTCGATCAACGCGGCCGGCGCCGGCAGCGCGATCATCAGTGCCGCCTGGCGGGTGAGCAACTCGCGCACCTCGTAGATCTTCACCACCTCCTCGGCCGCATAGGACCGCACCGTCGCACCGACGTTCTTCTCGCGGCGGACGAGACCGGCCTGCTCGAGCTGGGCGAGCGCCTGGCGGACGCAGTGGCGGCTGACGCCGTGGCGCGCCATCAGCCGGTCCTCGACCAGCCGGGCGCCGGGGGCGAGCCGGCCGAAGATGACGTCTTCCTCGATGCGGCGGACGACCTCGCGCAACGCGCGGTCGCGCAGCGTCGAGGGGGACGAGGTGGCGGACGACTGGGTCAAGGCGGGAGCCCGGTGCGGCTGCGGAACCGGCCGCGAGCCTTCACCCGGCGAGGCAGATTGTCAATAATCGGAGGATCGAGGGTTCAATTTTCCCCAACAAGCCCCATATCTCGGCCGTGATCGTCGACGATGGTCAGGAACAGCCGCTTGTGATCCGGACCGGCCTCGTCGTCGTAGAGAGGTCGACAAGCAACAGGAGAGCGCGATGAGCGTGGTGGGTGCGGACATGATGACGGCGACCGGGCTGATCGCGGTGCTCGGCCTGATGATCGCCGCCGGCCTGCGGGCGCTCGCCTCGGCCAACGAGCCGCGGCTCGTGCCGGTGCCGGTGCGCAGCCGGCGCCGCCGCCCACAGCGCTGACGTCGCCCCACACACGGCTCAGCCGGTCGGCGCCTCGGTGGCGTCGCCGGCATTTTCCTCGTCGCTCGGCAGCGTGCCGCTGCCGGGCGTCTTGCCGGGATCGGTGAGCTCGGGCGCGGCGTGCGGACCGGCCGTCGGAAGCGCGTCGTCCTGCCCCGCACCGTCTGCACGGTCCGCTCTCTCTGGTTTCGGCTGCGTCTCGCGTTCGGTCGCCATATCGCACCAAGCCGCCGTGGCGATCCGGGTTCCCGGTGGCGCTTGGGCGAGCGCGATCGCCGACCGTCACGGTTCCGACACAGGAACTCCCGGCCCTCCGCTCCGCTTTGTACCACGACGGCACTCGCCGTCGATCAGGAGCAGCGCGCCGCGGACTTCGGAATGACCTCCCCTCGCCACCTCACCGTCGACCTGCCGAACGGCGCCGCGCATGTGCTCGAAGCCGGCGCCGGCCCTCCCGTCGTGCTCCTGCACGGGCTCAGCAGCCTCGCCCAGGAGATCATGGCGCCGCTGCTCGATCTGTCCGCCGGCCACCGGCTGCTCGCGATCGACCGCCCCGGCTACGGCGGCTCGGCGCCGCAGCCGGCCGACCGCATGGCGCCCGACCGCCAGGCGGAGTGGCTCGCCGCCGTGCTCGACGCGCTCGCGGTCGAGCGGCCCGTCATCGTCGCCCACTCGTTCGCGTCGTCGATCGCCCTGTGCCACGCGATGGCGCGGCCGGACCGCATCGCCGGCCTGGTTCTGCTCGGCCCGTTCTGCCGGCCGACGCCGCCGGCGGCCCGGCCGCTGTTGCGGGTGGCGTCGAAACCCATGCTCGGCTGGCCGGTGCGCTGGGCGCTGCCCCAGGTGGCGCCGTTCCTCGCCGCCCGTTCGCTGGCCGCGACCTTCGCGCCCGATCCGGTGCCCGACCACGTGCTCGGGCTGCCCTTCGCGGTCGCCGTGCAGCCCTGCGCCGTCATGGCGATGGCGGCGGAGCTGAACGGCTTCAACGCGGCCATGGAGGCGGCGGCGGAACGCCTGCACGAGATCGCCTGCCCGACCGTCGTGATCGCCGGCGACTGCGACCGCATCGCGCCGTTCGACCACCACGGTCCCTGGCTGACCGACCGGCTGGCACACTGCACGACGGTGCGGGTCGAGGGGCGCGGCCACATGGTCCACCACGTCCGGCCGACTGCCGTCGTCCACGCGGTCGAGCGGGTCGAGCGGGCGGACCGCCGCCTGATCGACCTGCGGCCGCTGCGCCGGGGTCTCGCCACCTGGACGCGGGCGCTGCGCCGGCGCCCGGCCGAGCGCCGTCCGGCCGCGTGAGCGTCACCGCGCCGGCGGGCGCCCTACCCGGCCATGACCATCGTCTCGATCATGCCCTCGAGATTGAGGACGACGTGCAGGAGGATCACCAGCGTCGTAGAGCCGGTGCGCCAGCGCAGCCAGCCGAACAGAAGACCGACGGCGAAGATCAGCAGGATGCCGACCCAGTCGTACTGGACGTGCAGGAGCGCGAACACGAAGGCGGTCAGCACGATGGTCGGCATCGCGCTTTTCTCGCTGCGGGCGCAGCCGCGAAACACGAAGCCGCGGAACAGGATCTCCTCGCCGATCGGCGCGACCAGCACCAGCGCCGGCCACAAGAGCCACAGCACGCCTTGCGCGGCGGCGCTGCGCCACACGGCGATCTGGACCGGCGGGACGAGGTCGCGGCCCGCCGCGAGCGTCACGCCGTCGGCGACGACCACCAGCGCGACGAGGCTCGCGAGCCCGACCAGAAGGTCGCGGCGGCCCGGCACGTCGAGCCCGAGATAGGCGAAGGCCGAGCCGGCCTTCACACGCGCCGCCAGCACCAGCGTGACGGTCTGCACGACGTTGGCCGCGACCACGACCAGCACGACCGCGCCGCCATGCGCCGGCAGCGCCGGCCCGGCGAGCGCCGCCGGACCGAGCCAGCTCGACAGGAGAACCGCCGCCACCGCCTGCCCCAGCGCGAAAGCCAGGAGCGCGATGGCGATGGTCGCGACCATGCCCCAGGGCATCTCGCCCGAAGGGCTGTCGGCGGACGCGCTCAAGGCACCAGGATCGACGTGCCGGTGGTCGCCCGGGCCTCGAGGTCGATATGGGCCTGCTGCGCGTCCTTCAGGGCGTAGCGGGTCTGGATCGGGATCTTGACGGCGCCGCTCTTCACCACCTCGAACAGCTCGTTCGCGAGCCCGTCGAGATCGGCTCGGGTGGCGGCGTAGTGGTTGAGGGTCGGGCGCGTCGCGAACAGCGAGCCCTTGGCCTGCA
This sequence comes from Rhodoplanes elegans, assembly GCF_016653355.1. Taxonomy (GTDB): domain Bacteria; phylum Pseudomonadota; class Alphaproteobacteria; order Rhizobiales; family Xanthobacteraceae; genus Rhodoplanes; species Rhodoplanes elegans. The sequence continues at coordinate 14,079 of NZ_NHSK01000039.1, forward strand.
GGAGGTTGATGTTGAACGCCTCGATCGAGCCGGAGGCGTTGCCGAACGAGACGAACATGCCGAGCGGCTTGATGCAGTCGAGCGAGGCCGGGAAGGTCGACTTGCCGACGCCGTCGTAGACCACGTCGCACAGCGCCCCGCCGGTGATCTCCTTGACGCGAGCCGGGAAGTCCTCGTCGCGATAGTAGATCACGTGATCGCAGCCGTTCGCCTTGGCGAGCTCGCCCTTGTCCTTGGAGCCGACCGTGCCGATCACGGTGGCGCCGAGCCGCTTCGCCCACTGGCAGGCGATCAGGCCGATGCCGCCGGCCGCCGCGTGGATCAGGATCGTGTGCTCGGGCCCGACCTTGAAGGTGCGGCGGAGCAGATAACACACGGTCATGCCCTTGAGCATGATGCCGCCGGCCTGGGCGAGGTCGATGCCGTCCGGCACCTTGACGACGCGCGCCGCCGGCAGAAGGCGCTCCGCCGCGTAGCTGCCGAGCGCCACCACATAGGCGACCTTGTCACCGACCTTGATGTCGGTGACGTCGGGGCCGACCGCCGTGACGGTGCCGGCGCCCTCGTTGCCGGCGATGAAGGGCAGCCCGACCGGCGACGGGTAGAGGCCGGAGCGGAAATAGGTGTCGATGAAGTTGATGCCGCACGACGCCTGCGCGATGCGGATCTGGCCGGGTCCCGGCGCCGGGACGTCGACCTCCTCGTAGGTCAGCACCTCGGGTCCGCCGACCTTGTGGACTCGCACGGCAGCCACCATGGACGTCTCCTTCCGATTGCATCCCGGGAGGCTCGGCCCGGGCCGATACGCGGGGCCGCGATCATAGGAAACAGGCTTTCCCGCGCAAGCGCGACCGCGGCTCCGTTGCCGGCGTCGCGCGCAGGGCAGGCATGGCGCCCAGATGTGGCGGCGCTCGGGTGAACGGCCGGCCGTTACGGTCATTCCGGGGCGGCGCGCAGCGCCGAACCCGGAATGACGGGAAGCCGATAAACAGAATCCGGATCAGAAGTGGCTGAAGCTCGCGCGGTCGAGCGCCAGCGGAAGGCCGTCCTGGCCCAGCAGCACCGGGGCGCCCTGCCCGTCGAGAATCTCGCCGATGTCGGTCATCGGCACGCCGGCCGCCGCCGCGGCGGCCGTGAAGGCGGCGAGACGCTCCGGCGGCACCGTGCACAGAATCTCGTAGTCGTCGCCGCCCGACAGCACGGCCGCCAGATGCTCGGGCGCCGCGTCGAGCAGGCGATGCGCGGCGCCCGACAGTGGCACGCGCCCGACTTCGATCCGGGCCGTCACGCCCGACACCCGGCACAGCTTGGCGAGATCGCCGGCGAGCCCGTCCGAGACGTCCATGCCGGCGGTCGCGTGCGTGCGCACCGCTTCGGCGAGCGCGGTGCGCGGCCGCGGCTCGAGATAGCGCGACAAGAGATGGTCGCGCTCCGCCGCGGTCAGGCCGAAGTCCTCGGCGCCGGCCCGCTCCATCCGCAGCACGAGGCCGAGCGCCGCGTCGCCGATCGTGCCGGTGACGAGGACGCGGTCGCCCGGCCGGGCGCCGCTGCGCTTCACCAGCGTGCCGGTGGGAACAGCGCCGATCACCGTCACCGAGATCATCACGGGGCCGGGCGAGGCGACCGTGTCGCCGCCGTAGAGCGGACAGCCGTAGACGCTCGCGTCCTCGCCCAGCGCGGCGGCGAACGCCGCGAGCCAAGCGTCGTCGACCACCACGGCGGCCGCCGCGTCCGCCGTGGCGCGACCCGATCGGCGCGGCAGCGCCAGCGACAGGAGGAAGCCGAGCGGCCGCGCGCCCTTTGCGGCGAGGTCCGAGAGATTGATCCGCAGCGCCTTTCGCGCGATCGCGGCCGGGGGGTCGTCGGCGAAGAAGTGCATGCCGGCGACGATCGCGTCGGTCTCCAGCACCAGCTCGCAGTTGTCCGGCGGCGTCATCACGGCGACGTCGTCGGAGAGCCCCAGCGCCCCCGGGTGGGTCGCGAGCGGAGCGAAATGCCGGGCGATCAACAGATCCTCGCCCGAACCTCCGGTGTCGCCGCTGCCGATCATGTCGCCGATCTCCGACTCGTTGAAGCGCTCGCGGGCGGGCCGCGATCCTACCGCGGCGACGATGCGGCGTCAGTTAGGTGCGCTGCACAATATCAGCATGCGTCCTCTGCGGGCCGCAACGCGGCTGTGCGAACGGGTCTCTCCGAATTGACAGTCGAGCTAATGAACCAGTTAGTTACTTCGTCACACGCCGCCCCCGCGCACCGGTCCCAGGTCTCTGCGGACCGCATCTGTTCTAGCTGCTTTTCGATCAACGATTCCGGGAGGACTCCGACATGCGACGACTTCTGATCACCCTGGCAGCGGCCGTGGCCGTCGTCGCGACGGCGGCGGCGGCAGCGGCCGAAACGGCGTGGCCGCAGGCCGGCCGCACCGTGAAGATCATCGTGCCGTGGCCGGCCGGCGCCGCCAACGACGCCCTCGGCCGACTGATCGCCCAGAAGATCCAGGAGCGTTTCGGTGTTTCGACCGTGGTCGAGAACCGCACCGGCGGCTCCGGCCTGATCGGCACCATGGCGGTGCTGCGCGCCGAGCCGGACGGCTACACGCTGCTCGCCAGCGCCTTCAACACGGCCGTGATGCCGATGGTGGTGAAGGGCGCGACCTTCGATCCGGAGACGGATCTCGAGATGGTCGGCCGCACCGCGGTGGCGCCGCTCGTGCTGGTGATTTCGAACACCCGCCCGGCGAAGACCCTGCCCGAGCTGCTCGCCGCCGCGAAGGCCGACCCCCACAAGTATCTGTTCGCGATCTCGTCGCTCGGTTCGGCCGGACATCTCGCCACCATCGCGTTCGCGCACCGCACCGGCATCCCGTTCGAGATGGTGCCCTATCGCGGCACGTCGCCTGCCCTCACCGACACCATGGGCGGCAGCGTCCAGCTCCTGATCGAGCCGACCTTCGCGCTGCTGCCGGCCGCAAACCAGGGCACCCACATCCGCACCCTCGGCATCGCCACCAAGCAGCGTTCGCCGATCGCACCGGACCTGCCGACCATGGCGGAAGGCGGCCTCCAGGGCTTCGAGTTCAACTCCTGGTACGGCATCTGGGCTCCGAAGGGCACGCCGCGCGACATCCAGGAGAAGCTCAACACGCTGATCCAGGAGACCATGCGGGACCCGGCCGTGATCGAGAAGCTGCGCATCACCATGCTGGAGCCGGTCGCCGAGAGCATCGCGGACTCGCGGAAGTTCGTCGCCAGCGAGATCGCCCGCTCGCGGCAGCTTCTCGATTCGATCGGCTTCAAGCCGGAGTGAGCGCGATGCGACATGCGGTCGTGACCGGAACGAGCTCGGGGATCGGCGCCGCCATCGCGCGCCGCTTGCTCGACGACGGCTTTCGGGTGACCGGGCTCGACCGCTCGGCCCCGACCATCACGGCCGCGGGCTTCTCGGGCGTCGCCGTCGACCTCGCCGATCCGGCGGCCCGCGCCGCCGTGCTCGACCGGATCGACGGAGCGACGGCGCTCGTGCATGCCGCCGGCATCATGCGGGGGGCGCCGCTCGGCGCCCTCGATCCCGCCGACGGCGAGCTTCTGTGGCGCATCCATGTCGACGCCGCGATCGCGTTGGCCAACCGGCTGGTGCCGGCCATGGGCCAGGGCGGCCGCGTCGTCCTGATCGGCAGCCGGGCGGCGCACGGCGTCGCGATGAAGAGCCAGTACGGGGCCGCCAAGGCCGCCCTGGTCGGGCTCGCACGGTCGTGGGCCAAGGAGGTGGCGGCCCGCGGCATCACCATCAACGTCGTCGCCCCGGCGGCGACCGACACGGGGATGCTGGCCGACCCGGCCCGCGCCGAGATCCCACCCGTGACGCCGCCGTTCGGCCGCCTGATCCGCCCCGACGAGATCGCCGCCCTGGTCGCCTTCCTGCTGTCCGAGAACGCCGCCGCGATCACGGGCCAGGAGATCGCCATCTGCGGTGGCGCCTCGCTTTGAAGCGATTTCCAGGGCAGTCACCACACACTCCGCTCATCCCCGCGTAAGCGGGGATCCAGGGTTTCTGTCGGCAAGAGGCAAACACGCGGCCGCCCGCTTCGACGTCATCGCCGGGCTCGACCCGGCGATCCATCTCTCTGCAACAGAACGCTTTTTGGTGACGTGATGGATACGCGGGTCGCGCCCGCGCATGACGCTCCTATGCGTGGTATGCGATGAGTGCATTCGCTGGCGCCTTCGCGGGACGAGCGGACATCAACTCCGATTCATCCCAGCCGAGAACGGCACCCGCGCCGTGTGGCGGTTCGACAGCATCGAAGTGAACCGGACCGCGCCCTGCGCGTACCATCCAGGACGATCATCGGCATCGGTCCGGCCGGCTGCACGCTCTTCCGCCGAGTGGTATCTAGAGACCGATCCACCCCAGTCGGGACACGTCGCATGCCGAATGCCGCCTCGCCGCCGACCCTCGTGTGGTTCCGCGACGATCTCCGCCTCGCCGACAACCCGGCCCTGACGGCGGCGGCCGGCGGCGACGGTCCGGTGGTCGCGGTCTACGTGCTCGACGACGAGAGCCCCGGCGTCCGGCCCCTCGGCGGCGCCTCGCGCTGGTGGCTCGCCGGATCGCTGCGGGCACTCGCGGCAGATCTCCGCGCCCGTGGCGTTCACCTCGTCCTGCGGCGCGGGCCGGCCGCGCAGGTGGTGCCCACATTGGTCGAGGAGATCGGCGCCGCCGAGGTCGTGTGGAACCGGCGCTACGACCCGGCCGCCGCGGCCGTCGACGACACCGTGGCCGACGCGCTCGCCGCGCGCGGCGTCGGCGTCGCGAGCTTCCAGGCCTCGCTGCTCGTCGAGCCGGCGCAGATGCGCACCAAGACGGGCGGCGCCTACGGCGTGTTCACGCCGTTCCTGCGCGCGCTGCTGGCCCGGCCCGCGCCGCGCAGCGCCCTGCCCGCCCCGAAGACCCTGCGGGGCGTCGCGGGAGTTCCCTCCGACCGCCTGGAGGACTGGAGCCTGGAGCCGACCGCACCCGACTGGGCGGCCGGGTTTCGCCCCCTCTGGACGCCCGGCGAGGCCGCCGCCGGCGCACGGCTCGCGGCCTTCCTCGACGACGGGCTGAAGGGCTATGCGACGCTGCGCGACCGGCCGGATCGGACCAACACGTCGCGGCTCTCGCCGCATCTGCGCTTCGGCGAGATCAGCCCGTTCCAGATCTTTCACGCCGCCCGGCATGCCCGCGAGGCCGGGCGCGGCGGCGCGAGCAGCCAGGACATCGACAAGTTCATCGCCGAGCTGGTGTGGCGGGAGTTCTCCTATCACCTGCTCGACCACAATCCCGGGCTCGCGACGAAGAACTACCAGCCGCGCTTCGACGCCTTTCCGTGGCGTAGTGATGCGTCTGCCCTGCACGCGTGGCAGCGCGGCGAGACCGGCTATCCGATCGTCGACGCCGGCATGCGCGAGCTGTGGACGACGGGGTGGATGCACAACCGGGTGCGCATGGTCGTCGCCTCGTTCCTGGTGAAGCACCTGCTGATCGACTGGCGCGAGGGCGAGCGGTGGTTCTGGGACACGCTCCTCGACGCCGATCCGGCCAACAACGCGGCGAGCTGGCAGTGGGTCGCCGGCTCGGGCGCCGACGCCGCGCCCTATTTCCGCATCTTCAATCCGATCCTGCAGGGAGAGAAATTCGATCCCGACGGGGCCTATGTGAAGCACTGGATTCCCGCGCTACGCGGTCTCGGAGCGCAGCACGTTCATCGGCCGTTCGACATGCCGCGCTTGGAGCTGGCGGCCGCCGGCGTGACGCTCGGACAAAACTATCCGGCGCCGCTCGTCGATCATAAGGTCGCCCGCGAGCGGGCGCTGGCCGCGCTCGCCGAGACCAAGGCGTGAGCCCAGAAGGAGCCGACGCGCGGCTCAGGCGTAGGCCACCCAGCCGCGCCAGGTGAAGGCGGCGTAGAACAGGCTCACGCCGGAAAAGCCGGCATCCTTCAGCACCGCCTCGTCCTCGGCCGGATCGAGCAGCGGCAGATGGGCCTCGACGGCCTTGCGGGCGCTCTCGGCGAGCTCGGGCTCGGCGCCCGACGCCACCGCGAACGCCGCGTAGCGCGACAGCCAGACGCTGCGCTCCGCGGCGGCTTGCGGAAAGCTCGAATGCGCCGCCACGAACGGCGCTCCCGGCCTCAGGCGCCGCCTGATCTCGCCGACCGTGCGGCGTCGCTCGTCGGCGTCGAGGAAATGCAGCGTCAGCAGGCACGTCGCCGCGTCGAACGGCCCCTCCGGCGCATCGTCGACGAGGCCCTTCACGAACTGCACCCGCGCCGCGAGCGGCCCGAGCGTGCGCTCGGCGAGCCGCAGCATCTCGGCCGCCGGATCGACGCCGACGAAGCGCCATCCCGGCTGCGCCTCCGCCAGCGCCTTCAGCTCGAGCCCGCCACCGGCGCCGAGCACCAGCACGGTCGCGTCGCTCGGCACCCGCTCGGCGAGGAGCAGCCCGGTCATGCGGTGGAGATCGTCGAACCCCGGCACGAAGCGCCGCGGACCGTCCGTGTAGCGCGCCACCATTGCGGGATCCTCGAAGGCATCGAGGAAGTTCAATGGGCTCGATTCAAGCGACATCGGGACTCTCCGATCGATGGACGCCCCCCCGCGACGCGAGACGCGCGTGGAAGTCCGCACTCAGCGTGGCGAGCGTGATTTCGCCGAGCCGCGCCAGCAGCAGCGCCTCGGCGTCGTCCAGCACCCGGTCGAGGGCGCCGTTGACGGCCTGCTCGACCAGGCACGCCGGTGCCGCGGCCCGATTGCCGATGGCGAACAGCGGCGGGCGGCCGAGCGCCGCGTAGACGTCGAGCAGCGTGATGGCGGAGAGATCCCGCGCCAGCGACCAGCCGCCGCCATGGCCTTTGCCGGACCGCACCAGGCCGTGCTCGCGCAAGCCCGCCAAGATCCGCCGGATCACCACCGGGTTGGTCTGCATGGCCTTGGCCAGGACCTCGGAGGTCACCGGCGCGTCCCGCTGCGCCATGTGCAGGAGCACATGCAAGATGCCCGACAGCCGCCCGTCCCGCCTCATGTAACTCGATATATTGCGTGAGTCGCGAACCGTCAATGCGCGCCATGGTCGCCGCGACGGAGATGAGAATTGCCCGGAGGACGCGAAATAGGGTCTGCTCTTCTCCACCGGCCCGGTTCACTGTCGCGCGAAAACCTGCTTCACGATCGACAGCCGCCATGCCGAACGGAGACAGCATGCAGATGAGCGAGAACGTGACGCGCGCGATCGGCAACACGCCGCTGATCAAGCTGAAGCGCGCGTCGGAACAGACCGGCTGCACCATTTTGGGCAAGGCCGAGTTCATGAATCCCGGCCAGTCGGTGAAGGACCGGGCCGCGCTGTTCATCATCGAGGACGCGATCGCCAAGGGCGCGCTGAAGCCCGGCGGCGTCATCGTCGAGGGCACGGCCGGCAACACCGGCATCGGGCTCGCTATGGTCGCCGATGCGCTCGGCTTCCGCACCGTGATCGTGATTCCGGAGACGCAGAGCCAGGAGAAGAAGGACGCGCTGCGCGCGCTCGGCGCCGAGCTGGTCGAGGTGCCGGCCGTGCCTTACGCCAACCCGAACAACTACGTGAAGATCTCGGGCCGCCTCGCGGCCGAGCTGGCGGCGAGCGAGCCCAACGGCGCGATCTGGGCGAACCAGTTCGACAACGTCGCGAACCGCGAGGGCCACATCCGCACCACCGGCCCGGAGATCTGGGAGCAGACGGGCGGCACGATCGACGGCTTCGTCAGCGCGGTGGGCACCGGCGGCACGCTCGCCGGCGTCGGCATGGCGCTGAAAGCGAAAAACAAGGACATCAAGATCGCGCTCGCCGATCCGAAGGGCGCGGCGCTGTTCTCGTACTACACGACCGGGGTGCTGAAGGCGGAAGGCTCGTCGATCACCGAAGGCATCGGCCAGGGCCGCATCACCAAGAATCTGGAGGATGCGCCGATCGACCTAGCCTATCAGATCCCGGACCAGGAAGGGATTCCGCTGCTGTTCGACCTGATCGCGCAGGAGGGCCTGTGCCTCGGCGGCTCGTCCGGCATCAACATCGCCGGCGCGATCCGGCTCGCCAAGGAGCTCGGCCCCGGCAAGACGATCGTGACGATCCTGTGCGACTCGGGCACCCGCTATCAGTCGAAGCTGTTCAATCCGGAATTTCTGCGCAGCAAGGGCATCCCCGTCCCCGAATGGCTGATCCGGCCGTCGCGCATCACGGTGCCCTACATCAACGCGTGAGGCTGATCGGGACGGCCGTCTTAACCTCTCCCCAGCGGGGAGAGGTCGACGCGCGCAGCGCGTCGGGTGAGGGGGTGCCGAGGTCCATGATGGGCGCTCTAAACCCTCACTCCGGTGCGCGCTGTCGCGCGCCCCGACCCTCTCCCTCAGGGAGAGGGTTCCGGCGCCTCACGTCTGCTCCGCACACCACGTCGGCTGCCGAGCAGCAGAGCCTCACCGCACGAAATGATAAATCCCGTTCAGCCCGATCAGCCCGACGATGATCAGATAGAAGGCGACCACGTAGTTCAGCAGGCGCGGCATGAGCAGGATGAGGATGCCGGCGACGAGGGCGACGAACGGCGAGAGGTGGGCGGCCGTGATGGTCATCGATGTGCTCCCGGAGCGTGCAAGGTCGGACGGGCGGACGACGCCCACCCGAACAACGCGGTACCTCTCAGCCTGTTCATTCGATTCGGCGCAAATTGAGACCCGGCGGCTCGACGGGCGCAGCGTTTGCCGATAGGACGGGACGCGGACGTTACCTCGCGAGGACGCGATGCCGACCGATTGCCTGTTCCGTGACGACTCCTATTTGCGCGACTGCGACGCCACCGTGGTCGGCGTGACGCCCGAGGGCGGCATCGTGCTCGACCGCACCGTGTTCTACGCCGCCTCGGGCGGCCAGCCGGGCGACCGCGGCACGTTGACGACTGCTGAAGGCGTCGTTATCCCGATCGAGACCGCCGTCTTCACCGACCCGCTCAAGACCGAGATCGCTCACCTGCCGCCGAAGGGCGCCGCCGCGCCGGCGCTCGCGGTCGGCACGGTGGTGAACGCGGCGATCGACTGGGGGCTGCGCCACGGCCGCATGCGCATCCACACGGCGCTGCATCTCCTCTCCGCCGTGCTGCCCTATGCGGTGACGGGCGGCTCGGTCGGCGACGCCGACGGCCGGCTCGACTTCGACATCCCGGACGCCGGGCTCGACAAGGACGCGATCACCGAAAAGCTCGCGGCGATGATCGCGACCGATGCGGCGGTGACGAGCCGCTGGATCACCGACGCCGAGCTCGAGGCCAATCCGGGCCTCGTCAAGACCATGTCGGTGAAGCCGCCGATGGGCACCGGCCGGGTGCGGCTGATCGAGATCGACGGCCTCGACCTGCAGCCCTGCGGCGGAACGCACGTGGCGCGCACCGCCGAGATCGGCGCCGTGCGGGTCACCCAGATCGAGAAGAAGGGCAAGATCAACCGCCGCGTCCGCATCGCCTTCGCCTGAGCGCGCCAGCCCGGCTGCGGCGTGCGCGCCGCGCCCCCGGCCCACGGGAACGACCTCTCGCAAATCCCCGCCTCACAGGACCCACCATGACCACTCGTCCCTCGCCCTTCGTCTCGACCGAATGGCTCGCGCAAAAGCTCGGCGAGAAAGACCTCGTCGTGCTCGACGCCTCCTATTATCTGCCGACCCAGAACCGCGACGCCGCGGCCGACTATCGGGCCGCCCACATCCCGGGCGCGCTGCGCTTCGACATCAACGCCGTCGCCGACCAGGCGACCACCCTGCCCCACATGCTGCCGACGGCGGACGAGTTCGCCGCCGCGGTCGGCGCCATGGGCATCGCCGAGACCGACACCATCGTCGTCTATGACGGGCTCGGCCTGTTCTCGGCCCCGCGCGTCTGGTGGACGTTTCGGCTGTTCGGAGCGCGCAACGTGTTCGTGCTCGAAGGCGGCTTCCCGCGCTGGACGGCCGAGGGCCGGCCGGTCGAGAGCGGCACGCCGGTCCGGGCGCCTAAGACCTTCACGGTGACGCCGCCGGCCGACATCGTCGCCGACGTCGCCCGCGTGCAGCGGACCATCGCCGAGGGCACGGCCCAGGTGGTCGACGCGCGCGCCGCCGAGCGCTTTTCCGGTGCCGCGCCGGAGCCGCGCGCCGGCCTGCCGTCCGGTCACATCCCGGGCTCGTTCAACGTGCCGCACGCCGCGCTGGTGCGCGACGGCACGCTGAAGTCCGCCGACGAGCTGCGCGCCGCCTTCCAGGCTGGCGGCGTCGACCTGGAAAAGCCGGTGCTGACCACCTGCGGCTCGGGCGTCTCGGCCGCCGTGCTGTGGATCGCCCTCCACACCCTCGGCCACGACCCGGTCGCCCTCTACGACGGCTCGTGGACCGAATGGGCCGGGCGAGGCGATCTGCCGATCGCGACCGCAAAGGGGTAAAACTGCCAGGAGCCGCAAGCACGGCGCCGGCTCTCCGTCTCCCCGCACGCGGGGAGAGGTGAAGAACTCACCCCAGAATCTGCCCCAGGAACGTCTTCGTCCGCTCGTGCTGCGGATGGGAGAAGAATTCCTCCGGCGTGTTGATCTCGACGATCTGGCCGGCGTCCATGAAGACGACGCGGTCGGCGACCTGGCGCGCGAAGCCCATCTCGTGGGTGACGCACAGCATGGTCATGCCGGTCTCGGCGAGCGACACCATGGTGTCGAGCACCTCCTTGACCATCTCGGGATCGAGCGCCGAGGTCGGCTCGTCGAACATCATGATCTTCGGGCTCATGCACAGCGCGCGGGCGATCGCCACGCGCTGCTGCTGGCCGCCCGAGAGCTGCGCCGGATACTTGTTGGCCTGCTCGGGGATTCGCACGCGCGCGAGATAGCGCATCGCGATCTCGTCGGCCTCCTTGCGCGGCATTTTTCGCACATGGATCGGCGCGAGCGTGCAGTTCTGCAGCACCGTGAGATGCGGGAACAGGTTGAACTGCTGGAACACCATGCCGACCTCGCGACGCACCTCGTCGATGCGCTTGAGATCGTCCGTCACCGACACGCCGTCGACCACGATGGAGCCGCGCTGGAACGGCTCCAGCGCGTTGACGCAACGGATCATCGTCGACTTGCCGGAGCCCGACGGGCCGCAGATGACGATGCGCTCGCCGCGCGTCACCTCGAGGTTCACGTCGGAGAGCACCTGGAACTCGCCGAACCACTTGTAGACGCCGGAAATCTTCACGGCGACGTCGCCCGGCGCGTCGCTCGCGGCGGCGGGAGTGTCGGTGCGGGGCTCGGTGGTCACGACCATCGCCAAAAATCCTCTCAGCGCCGGTCGCCGGCGGCGAGGCGCCGCTCGATCCCGGTCGCGTAGCGCGACATGAAATGGCAGGCGACGAAGTAGCAGACCGCCGCGAAGGCGTAGCCCGTGGTGCTGGTCACCGGCGTCGCCCAGGCCGGATCGACGCGGGCGATCTCGATGGTGCGCAGGAAGTCGAAGATGCCGACGAAGAACACCAGCGTCGTGTCCTTGAACAGCGCGATGTAGTTGTTGACGATGTTGGGGATCGTCACGCGCAGCGCCTGCGGCAGCACGACCAGCGCCAGCATGCGCCAGTAGCCCAAGCCCAGCGCGCGCGCCGCCTCGTACTGGCCCTTGGGGATCGAGGCGAGGCCGGCACGCACCACCTCGGCCATGTAGGCGGAGGCGAAGATCGCGATGCCGACGAGGGCGCGCAGGAGCTTGTCGGGCGACCAGGCGGGCGGCACGAACAGCGGCAGCATCACGCTCGCCATGAACAGCACCGTGATCAGCGGCACGCCGCGGACGAGCTCGATGAAACCGATCGACAGAAGGCGCACGGCCGGCATGGCCGAGCGCCGCCCGAGCGCCAGCAGGATGCCGATCGGCAGCGACACCACGATGCCGACCGAGGCGACGACCAGCGTCACCAGGAGCCCGCCCCACAGCGCCGTGTCGACCACCGCGAGGCCGAGCGTCGGCCAGCCGCGCAGCAGGATGAACGAGACGGTCGGCAGCGCCAGGAAGAAGAAGGCGGCGCCGAGGTCGCGGCGCGGCGCGTCGAGCCACAGGAGCCAGCCGGTGCCGAAGGCGAGCAGCGCGAAGAACACGTCGACACGCCACCGCTCGGCGAGCGGATACGGGCCGTAGATGAAGAACGAGAACCAGGTGCGCACGAAGGCCCAGCAGGCGCCCGGATCGGGATTGCCGGCCGACGGCAGGCAGGCGTCGCGGCCCGACCCGCTCCACACCGCGTCGATCAGCATGAAGTCGACCAGCGGCGGGATCGTCCACCACGCCGCCGCGATCACCAGCAGCGTGAGCAGCCCGCTCAGCGGCGTCGCGAACAGGTTCTTGCGCACCCAGTGGAGCGGCCCGGACGGCAGCGGCGGCCGCGCCACGTGCGGCACCGGCGTGGTGCGGACATAGGCGACGCGGGAGGCCGCCGACGGAGGTGCGGCGAGGTCGGTCATGAGCGCCGCCCTCCCTTCACCTCTGCCTGCGGCTCTCCGGGGCGAACCGCCTTCATGGGGTGGTTCCCTCCTCCCTCGGGGGGGAGGGTTTCGCGCGAAGCGCGACGGGAGGGGGGTGAGCCACACGCGCGGAGTCTGCCGCTTACCCCCCTCCCCGACCCTCCCCCACAAGGGGGGAGGGAGAAGAGGAGGCCGTGCCGCGAACAGGCGTGCAGACCGATCCTCATCATCTCGCTCACCGCTCCGCCGGGGTGATCCAGGCGTTGTACCAGTTCATCAGCGCCGAGGTGGCGAGGCTGATGGACAGGTACACGGCCATGGTGATGACGACGACCTCGACGGCCTGTCCGGTGTTGTTGAGCACCGTGCCGGTGAAGATCTGCACGAGATCCGGGTAGCCGATGGCGACCGCGAGCGAGGAGTTCTTGGTGAGGTTGAGATACTGGTTGGTGAGCGGCGGCACGATCACGCGCATCGCCTGCGGCACGATGACGAGCCGCAGCGCCGCGCCGCGGCGCAGGCCGAGCGCGCTCGCCGCCTCGGTCTGCCCCTTCGGCACCGCCATCAGGCCGGCCCGCACCGCCTCGGCGATGAAGGCGGCCGTGTAGATCGCGAGACCGACGAGGAGCGCGACGAACTCGGGCAGCACCTCGAGCCCGCCGCGGATGTTGAAGCGCCCCATCTCCGGATACGAGAAGGCGACCGACACGCCGACCACTGCCGCCGTCACGGCGGGCGGCACCAGCACGAGGAGCACCGTCACGAGGGCGCGGCGCCTGCCGCGCCCGAACGCCCCCACCCGCTCGTGCAGCGCCCCGAAGCCGATCGCCAGCGCGACGCCGACAAGCAGTGCGATGCCGACCGCGCCGCCGCCGCCGATCTGCGGGTCGGGCAGGAACAGGCCGCGATTGTTGAGGAAGCCGCCGCCCGGCAGCGCGATGCTGGTGCGGATGTCCGGCAGCGCCTTGAGGACCGCGTTGTACCAGAACAGGAGCTGCAGCAGCAGCGGGATGTTGCGGATCAGCTCGACGAAGCCACCGCACAGCTTGGCGACCAGCCAGTTCTGCGACAGCCGGCCGATGCCGATGAGAAAGCCCAGGATGGTCGCCAGCACGATACCGAGCACGGCGACCAGCAACGTGTTGAGGAGGCCGACCCAGAAGGCGCGGCCATAGGTGGAGGCCTGCGCCGAGTAGGAGATCAGCGTCTGCGAAATATCGAAGCCGGCCGTGACGTTCCAGAAGCCGAAGCCGGTGGCGATCTGGGCGCGGGCGAGATTCTCCGAGACGTTGGCGACCGCGGCCCAGGCGAGGGCGGCGACGACGAGGCACAGCACCACCTGATAGACGATGCCGCGCACCCGAGGTCGCCGCCACAGCGGCACCTCGGGGAAGCTCGCCGTCGGCACGGGGGTGCCCGCCCGTTCGCTCATGGCGCGGTCCCCCGCGCGGCTGGGATCAGCGCACCGGCGGTGCGTATTGGAGGCCGCCCTTGGTCCACAGGGCGTTCTGGCCGCGCGTGATCTTGAGCGGCGAGCCCTGGCCGATGGTGCGCTCGAACACCTCGCCGTAATTGCCGACGCCCTTGACGATGCGCACCGCCCAGTCCTTGGTCAGCCCGAGCGCCTCGCCGAAATTGCCCTCGGTGCCCAGGAGGCGCTTGATCTCCGGATTGTCGGACTTCACCTGCTCGTCGACATTGGCCTTGGTGATGCCGAACTCCTCCGCGTTGAGCATGGCGAACAGCGCCCACCGCACGATGTCGAACCACTGGTCGTCGCCGTGCCGGACGAAGGCCGAGAACGGCTCCTTGGAGATGATCTCCGGCAGGACCACGTGGTCCTCGGGCCTGGCGAGCTTCAGGCGCACGCTGTAGAGCTGCGAGGCGTCCGTCGTGTAGGCGTCACAGCGGCGGCTGTCGTAGGCCTTGAGCGCCTCGTCGAGCGTCGCGAAGGCGATCGGCTTCGACGACGCCATCTTGTTGGAGCGGAAGTAGTCGGACAGGTTGAGCTCCGTGGTGGTGCCCTGCTGGACGCAAACCGAGGCGCCGTTGAGCTCGAGCGCCGAGTTGATCTTGAGATCCTTGCGGACGATGAAGCCCTGGCCGTCGAAGTAGTTGATGCCGGTGGCGTTGAGCCCCAGCTGGGTGTCGCGCGACAGCGTCCAGGTGGTGTTGCGGATCAGCACGTCGACGTCGCCGGACTGCAGCGCCGTGAAGCGGTCCTTGGCGGTGAGCGCGACGAACTTCACCTTCTGCGGGTCGTTGAAGATCGCCGCCGCGAGGGCACGGCAAAGCTCGACGTCGAAGCCGGTCCAGATGCCCTGCGCGTCCGGCATGCCGAAGCCGGGGAGCTGCCCGTTGGCGCCGCAGTTGAGCGCACCGCGCGCCTTGATGGTGTCGAGAGTCGCCGCCTCCGCAGGCGCGCCCGTCGTCAGGGCTGCGCACGCGGTGAGCAGAGCGACGAAAACCCGTTTCATGATCGCCTCATTGACAGTGCGTGGAGTCCGGTGCAAGGGCACGGCCGGTCGCAGCGATCGGTCGCAGCGAACGGTCGTAGCGGTCCGTCGCGGCGCCCGCGCAGCGATCGGTCGCCGGGACCGGTCGAAACGTCCGAGCGGATGCTCCGAGCGCCAGTGATGCATGTCTCGTGCCGTAAAAAGGGCTGCAGCACGCATGGATCGCAGCGGAGCGCATTCCGGACCGGCATATCAGAACGAATGCCGAGCCCGGTCAAGTGCTCGCCTGCCGCATGTCGGTGCCGCCGGACGCGCCTGCACGGCCCGCTCGAATGTCCCGAAAGCCCCTTGAACGCATAGTCCCAGGATACCCGCCATGAAGTCCCCCGACGATCGCGACGGCACCGCCCACGGCAGCGACACCGGACACGCCGGGCACGGCGCGAGCGCCCGCACCGACCGCACCCGCCTGGTCGTCGGCGGCCGGCATCCGCACGAGCACTACGGCTTCGTCAACACCCCGGTGTTCCACGGCTCGACCGTGCTCTACCCGACGGCCGAGGACTATCTGGCGCGCCGCTCGCGCTACAAGTACGCCCGCCGCGGCACCCCGACCTCGGAGGCGCTCGAGGCCGCGCTCGCCGCCATCGAGGGCCCGGCCTGCGCCGGCATCTGCCTGCTGCCGTCGGGGCTCGCCGCCATCTCGGCGGCGCTGCTCGCGGTGCTCGACGCCGGCGACCATGTGCTGGTGTCGGACTCGGCCTACGACCCGACCCGCACGGTCTGCGACACGCTGCTGGTGCGCTGGGGCATCTCGACCACCTATTACGACCCGACGATCGGCGCCGGCATCGGCGCGCTGATGCAGCCGAACACCAAGGCCGTGTTCGTCGAGGCGCCGGGCTCGCTGTCCTTCGAGATCCAGGACATCCCGGCGATCGCCGAGGTCGCGCATGCGCGCGGCGCCGTCGTGCTGATGGACAACACGTGGGCGACGCCGCTCTATTATCGGGCGCTCGATCGCGGCGTCGACCTCGCGATCCAGTCCGGCACCAAGTATATCGGCGGCCACTCCGACATCATGTTCGGCTGCGTCGCCGCCAATGCCCGCACCAACAAGGCGCTGCGCGACACCGTCTTCACCATGGGCCTGTGCGTCGGCCCCGACGACATGAACCTCGCCCAGCGCGGCCTGCGCACGCTCGCCGTGCGGCTCGCCGCCCACGAGGCCGCGGCCATGAAGGTGGCGCAGTGGTTCGAGCGCCGGCCCGAGGTGCTGCGGGTGCTGCACCCCGCCCTGCCCTCGCATCCCGGCCACGCGATCTTCAAGCGTGACTTCACCGGCTCGAGCGGCTTGTTCTCGGTGGTGTTCCGGCCGGCGTCGCAGGGCGCCATGAACGCCTTCCTGAACGCCCTGACGCTGTTCGGTATCGGCGCCTCGTGGGGCGGCTACGAGAGCCTCGCGATCCCGTTCGACTGCACCAAGATCCGCACCGCGACGACGTGGGAGCCGGGCGGCCCGACGATCCGCTTCCACATCGGCCTCGAGGACACCGACGACCTGATCGCCGACCTCGAGCGCGGCTTCGCAGCGCTGCACGCGGCCGGGTGACGCCGGGCGGCAAAATTCAGCCCGTAGGATGGGTCGAGCCGCAGGCGATACCCATCGTTCACGAGCCTGCGCAAAGGAGATGGGTATCGCCAGCGGCTCCACCCATCCTACGGCGCCACCCTACCCCATCCCCTTACCCTGCACCTCGCGGCCGCCCTTTCGCTCGCGCAGCACGAATTGCAGGTTGCGCAGATAGACGAAAACACCAAAACCCTGGCCGGCGATGAACACCGGGTCGCGGCGGTAGAGCGCGTAGGCGAGCAGCAGCACGCCGCCCGAGATCGAGAACCACCAGAACGCCATCGGCACGACGCTGCGCCCCGCCTTCTCGGAGGCGAGCCACTGCACGACGAAGCGCATCGTGAACAGGCCCTGGGCGACGATGCCGAGGAAGACCCACCAGTCGAGCCTCGTGACGAACACGTCGTAGAGATAGCCGCCGACGGCGTGCGACAGATCGATCAGCATCACGCCTTCTCCGTCACCTTGGACTCGGTCACCTGCGGCACCTGCTTGCGGCGGCGGATCAGCCACCACACGCCGGCGAGGTCGAGGATGCCGATCCACAACCGGTCGAAGAACCCGTATTTCGAGGTGCCGTGCCGGCGCGGCCGGTCCTTCACGTCGACATAGGCGATGGTCCAGCCGTCGCGCCGCACCAGGGCCGGCAGGAAGCGGTGCAGCCCGTCGAAATAGGGCAGCGCCATGAACACGTCGCGACGGAACGCCTTGAGGCCACAGCCGGTGTCGCGGGTGCCGTCCTTGAGCACGCTGGAGCGCACCGCATTGGCGACGCGCGACTGCAGGCGCTTGAAGCCGGTGTCCTTGCGGCCGACCCGCTGGCCGGCGACCAGACCGACATGCGGGTCCTTGCGCAGCCGGTCGAGCATCGCCGGGATGAAGCTCGGGTCGTTCTGGCCGTCACCGTCCAGGGTGGCGACGAGCGGCGCGCGCGCCGCGCCGACGCCGGTGCGCACCGCCGCCGACTGGCCGCACGAGGTGGCGTGCCGCACGTGGCGCAGCCACGGCCGTTCGGCGCGCAGCCGGTCGAGCACCGCACCGGTGTCGTCGGTCGAGCCGTCGTTCACGTAGATCACCTCGAACGGGCCCTCGGAGGCGAGGCTCGTCGCGATCTCGGCGAGGAGCGGCGCGACGTTCTCGGCCTCGTTGCGCACCGGCACCACCACGGCCACGGCCGGTCCCGATCCAGTCTGGGTCATCGACGAAACAGCTCCTGAAGGTGTCGGCGGCGCCCGGCCCTCACCGCTCCGTCGCGGTGGCGAGCGCCCGCAGGACACGGGGCAACGAAGGTCCGGGCAGCGCCCGGACGGTGCCGTCCGGCGCGGCCGAGAAGCCGAGCCGGCGCGACGCGAACCACTCGCGCACCAGCACGGCCCCGAAGGCGCCGAACGCGGCGCCGGCGATCACGTCGCTCGGGAAATGCGCCGAGACGATCACCCGGCTGAGCGCGATGAGCAGCGCGTAGATCCACAGCACCGGCCGCAGCGCCGGCCACACGGCCCCGATGGCGATCAGCGCCGCGAAGGCCGTGACGGTGTGGCCCGACGGCAGGCTCGCCCATTCGGCGCGCCACGACAGCGGCTGATAGGCGAAGGGGCCGAGCTCGGATGGCCGCACCCGGCCGATCCAGCGCTTGAGGATGGTGGCGACGAGCCCCGGCAGCCCGACCGCGACGAACACGAACCCGAGCCGCACCACCACGGCCGCCAGCACAGCGCGCGAGACGCGGTCGAGGCCGGGCCGCACCAGCGCCGCGATCCACACGATCACGCCGGCGACCGGAATCAGGATCCACCCCGAACGGCCGAGATCGGAGACGTCCTCGAACAGGTTGATCACCCAGCGCGGCGATCCTTTGACCTGCGGGGCGAGCGGATCGACCAGGATCATGGCGGCGAGGATCAGGCCGAGCGCGACCGCCGCCTGCCAGCGATGCGCCAGCACCAGGGCCTTGAAGCCTGGCGTCCGCGACGGCTTTCGCGGGGCGACGAACAGCACCGCGAGCCAGGCGGCGAGATTGCGCCCCATCAGGGCGAGCGCGTTCGACCGGCGTCCGGGAGCCGGACCGTATCCGCTCGCCGCCGTCACGGGTCGGTCCCCACGAAGGTCTGGATCGAGACCGCCCGGCCGCTCGAAAAGTTGACGCCGTCGATCCGGATCCCCTGCGCGTAGCGCAGCCCGATGGCGTCGGCGCGCTGCACGAAGGCGCGCTCGTGGCCTTTCTCGACGAAGGCATAGCGGCACCGCCCGCCGCGCGCCAGGAAGTCGGCGGCGCCGGCCCCGGAGACGTGGCGCACGTCGGTGCCGACCAGGAACACCAAGCTCGGCTCGTGATAGCCGGCGGTCGCGGCGAGCACCTGATCGCAGCGGCCGAAGGCGACGAAGCGGGCGAGCTGCAGCGACGGGAACAGCGCCCCGATGGTCGGAAAGGTCGCCGAGAAGGCCGCCGTGAACAGCACGATCATGGCGACAACCATGCGCATGAACGACACCGCGACGCCGTCCGCCTCGAACAGCCACCAGGCGAACAGCGCGAGCGTCAGGGCGACTCCCGACAGCAGCCAGGTCATCAGCCCGAAGCGCTGGCCGATCCAGATGTTGATCACGATGAGCCCGACCGACACCACGGCGGTGAGGATGAACCACCACATCGGCGCCCGGCGCAGCCAGATGTTGCGCGATAGCGCCTGATGGTCGATCGCCATCGCGAGCAGGATGGCAACGGCCGGATAGACCGGCAGCACGTAGTGCGGCAGCTTGGTCATCGCCGCCTCGAACACCAGCCAGGTCGGGATCAGCCAGGCGAGCAGGTAGCGCACCTCGGGCACGCTGCGGCTATTCCACACCGCGCCGAACGCCATCGGCACCAGGATCGAGGCCGGGAAGAAGGTGCCCCAGAACAACAGGAAGTAGTAGCCGGGCGGCGCGCCGTGCGCCTCCTGGCCGCTGCCGACCTTCGAGAGGAGGTCACGGCCGAGCGACTCCTCGAAGAACGTGTTGCCGCTCTTGAGCACGATGGCGACGAACCAGGGCAGCACCAGCAGCAGCATCCAGGCGAGCCCGGCGAGCGGCCGCAGGCGCAGCACGAAGCGGGCCGAGCGATCGGCGATCGCCAGCGCCGCCACGGTGAGGCTCACCACCATGACGATCAGCGGCCCCTTGATCAGGAAGCCGGCCGCCATCGCGGTCCAGAAGATCGCCGGCAGCGCCCAGGGATGGCCCGGATCGGGGCGTTGCGCGCGCTCGATCACGTAGGCGCGCGCCATCGCCCCCATGGCGGCCACCGTGGTGGCGAACAGCACCGCGTCGGTCTTGGCGAGGCGCGCCTCGACGGCGAGCAGGATGCAGCTCCCCATCATCAGGCCGGCCAGCACGGCGCCCCGCCGAGACACGAAGGCGAGCGCCGTCCAATAGGTCAGCAGCACGGCCCCGACCGCCCCGAGGATCGACGGGACGCGGTAGAGCCAGACCCGGGTGCGCGCCTCCGGCATGCCGAGCGTCTCGGCGGCGCCGACGACGGCCGCCTGCAGCCAGTAGATGCCGACCGGTTTCTTGTAGCGGCTCTCCTCCTGGAAGCGGATGTCGACGAGGTCGCCGGTCTCCAGCATCTGCTTGGTCGCCTGGGCGAACCGCGCCTCGTCGCGGTCGATCGGCGGGAGCTGGAAGATGCCGGGCAGAAAGGCGAGCAGCGACACCGCGACCAGAAGGATCGCGGCGTTGCGATGGCGAGCCGCGGCCCAGGCCAGCAGCGCCTCGAGAAGCGCGGCGGTCTTCCGGCTCGTTGCGGTTCCGAAGCTCTTGGCCGTTCCGAAGCTCTTGGCGGACATTCCCGGGTCCTGCTGAAGTCGCGCGGACAATAGAGAAAAGGGGCCGCCGGCGAAAGCGTCTGCGGGGCGCTGTCCCGGCCGGTGTCGCGGCGCGGCAACAGTGTTCGATGTTTCTACGTTTCAGTGCCTTGCCGGCGACTGCCGAGATTCTGGATCAATTGGAACGGTGACGACCTGCCATCCCACCGAGCCGCCGCGGCGCGGCGGCGGCCGGGATTCTCGTCCCCACCCGCTGTGGCGGACCAGGAGGCCCGGACCATCTTCGGGCGCCGTCGGTCGGGGCGAGGCTCCGCTTGGCGCGAGGGGAAGCGATGCGGCCCACTCGGTTGACTCGGGCGCCCTTCGGGACCATCGACGAAACTCCTCGCCTTGCGCAAAAAACTCCTGGACCCGCCCCCATGTCGACCGAGACCTTCCGCTCCGCCTTCGTGCCGCACGACCTCGCCGCACCCGTCAAGGGTGCGCCGGCCGGACCGCTCGCCGGGCTCTCGGTCGCCATCAAGGACATGTACGACATCACCGGCGAGCGCACCGGCGGCGGCAACCCGGACTGGCTCGCCGCCCACCCGCCGGCGGCCAAGAACGCCGCCGTGGTGGCCGCGCTGCTCGCCGCCGGGGCCACCATCACGGGCAAGACCGTGTGCGACGAGTTCTTCTTCAGCGTCGCCGGCGTCAACGCCCATTACGGCACGCCGCTCAACCCGCGCGCCCCGGGACACATCCCGGGCGGCTCGTCGAGCGGCTCGGCCTCGGCCGCCTCCGCGGGTGCCTGCGATGTGGCGATCGGCTCCGACACGGGCGGCTCGGTGCGGGTGCCGTCCGCCTTCTGCGGGCTCTACGGCATCCGCCCAACCCACGGCCGCGTCTCGCTCGCCGGCGCCATGCCGATGGCGCACTCCTTCGACGTCGCCGGCTGGATGTCGACCGTGCCGGGCGTTTTTCGCGCGCTCGGACCGGTGCTGCTCGGCGGCGATGCGGTGCCGGGCCCGATCAACAAGCTGATCGTGCTCGACGACGCCTTCGCCCAGGCCGACGAGCCGGTGGCGGCGTTCCTGCAGGACGCGCTCGACGCGATGG
>NZ_NHSK01000040.1 GCF_016653355.1 Rhodoplanes elegans
GTCGCGTCGGGCAGGACGGCGACCACGGCCGGCGGCTCCGGCGCGACGAGTGGCGCGGCGGCGGCGCGGGTCGCCTGCTCGCGGGCGAGCCACTCGGCGACGGCGCGCGGCACCAGCCGGTCGCCCTTGCGGGAGCGGTTGACGGTCTCGCGGTCGAGCGCCGGCGGCTGCTCGGTCAGATCGAACAGCGCGCGGGTCGCGACCGAGCCGGTGAGCAGCTCGCGGTCGAAGCTCGGATCGAGGCTCGCGACCTTGTAGCCGGTGGGCTCGGGGATCGCGGTGCCGACCGGGCGCGGGAACGAGAAGGTGGCGGCGTGGAAGCTGCCCAGGGGGCTGCGGGCCTGCTCGCGGGCGACGTCACCGCCGCCGCCGGCGCGGGCCGCGATCAGCGAGGCGAGGTCCTGATAGGCGACGGAGCTCGGGATCGCCGCGAAGGTGAGCAGCGCGAAGCCGAACGGCGCCGCGACGGCGGTGTGGTGTTTCAGCGAGATTCGACGCAGCGAGCCCAACAGCCGTCCCCGGAGCAGCGAACGCGAACCACATGGTTTCCCGATCGTCGACGCGACCGGTAAAGAAGCGGTTTGCACGTTCGCAACACGTCAACCATGCTGCGTGAGCAGGGTTAACGTCGTGTTAACGAACGGCGGCATCGCGCGCTCGCGCGCACGCTCCACCGGCGCACTCGCGTGCGCGATCGACACCGACGTGCACGCGGGTGCGCACGCGGTCATGGTCTCGTCGTGATCTTGCTGAGCGATGTCCCGGGAGCGATGTCCCGAGCCCTGATCGCCACCGGGCCAGCGATGATGACGAGCGTCCGGTCTGATGCCGGATCGTCGTCATCATCGCGCCTCGGCACCCCCACACCCCCGTGCGTCGGCGGCAAGTCGATTTACGAACTTGTAACCAAGACTAAGGCGGCACTTGGGCGGCTCGAACCGACGGTTCGGCGAGCCGCCGTCGCCGCTGCGCGGACGTGCGAAAAAGCCAATGAAATCGGCCGAAATACGATCATCCACAGGGCGGGTCCGCAACGCGTCCTACGCACTCGTCCCGATCGCCGCGCGGTCGTGTCCGGTGAGCGCGGCAGCGGCCGAATCGTGACCCTTCGGCGCGGCCGGCGCGCTCACTTGCGCTTCGCGTTGCGCCGCCTGATCACCGCCTGGTTGAGGGCGGCGCCGAACACGAAGATGGTCGCGGTCCAGTACAGGAACACGAGCGCGATCATGGCCGAGGCGAGGCCGGCGTACATCGTCACGTAGGTGTTGGCGAACTCGGACAGATAACGTCCGAACAGCACGCCCGTGATCAGCCACATCGCGAGCGTCACGGCGATGCCGGGCGCGATCTCGTCGAAGGTGCGGCGACCGGCCGGCAGCCACTTGTGGATCAACGTCAGCGCGACGACCAGCACGACGCTGGCGATGCCGAAGCGCGCGACCGTGAGCGACACCTCGAACTGACGCAGGTTCGGAAACACGGGGACGAGCTTGGCGAAGATCAGCGGCCCGAGCACGATCAGGAAGGCGAGCGCGACGAGGCCGAGCGCGCCGACCAGCACGTAGGCGATCGACTCGAGCCGCAGGAGCCACCACGACCGCGTCTCCACCACCTCGTAGCCGCGGTTGAGCCCGATGCGCAGGCTCTCGACGCCGCTCGACGAGAAGTACAGCGCCAGTCCCGCCCCGACGGTCAGGATGCCGCCGTGCGCGGTGGTCAGCACACTCTCGATCTCGCTCGCGATCGGCGCCGAGACCTCCTCGGGCCACGCCTCGAGCAGCAGCAGCGCGACCTGGTCGGCGAGGTCCTGGGTGCCCAGGAAGCCGGACAGGGCGGTGACGAAGATCAGGAACGGAAACAGCGACATCAGGGTGGACAGCGCGATGTGGCTGGCGATCGCCCAGCCGTCGTCGCGGCTGAAGGCGAGGAACGCGTCGGCCGCGATCCGGGCCGGAATCGTGATCAAGCGCAATGGCATGGCACGCGTCGCCGGGCCCCGCCCGAGCGCCGTTTTGTCTCGCTTCCGGCCACGAATTCCCTCTCCACGCAGGTGCGAAAAGATGCCATCATTAAACCATGTCGCGGCGAGGCGGGCACCGCCTGCCGCACGGACATGCGACTCACGGAATTGCGACGCACGGAATTGCGACGCGAGGACGTGCGCCACATAGACTTAAGTCGCACCTTCGCCGCACAGACTGGCGCCGCAAGGATTTGCGCCGCAAGGATTTGCGCCGCACAGATTGCGACCAAGAGAAGAACCGCGAGAGCGCCGTCCGGCTGCGATGATCGGGGGCGCTCGAAGAGGCGTATCGATTTTCAACAAGTGGCCGTCGCGGCCCCGAGACCTCCGTCCCGGGCAACGCGCGATGCCGATTTCCGGAGAAGCCCATGTCCTTAGCCGCCAAGCGTTCCGAGTCCGGCCCCGATCTCGTCTCCCTGTCCAGTCGGGCCGCGGACGCGCTCGACGCCGTCCTGGCCGACGCGATCTACAGCGTCCGCGCCCGCGTGTCGTCCGGCGGACCCGGCGCCAAGCTGTTCGACCGCGAGCAGCGCGCCACCCACGGCCTCGCCTGGCTCGCCACCTATGCCGAGGCGGTGCGCCAGCTCGCAGCCTACACGGCCCGTATGACGGAGGCCGGAAAGCTCGGCGAGATCGAGGAGCTCGTGGTGCGCATCGGCCTCGGCGAGTATATCGCCCAGGTCGCCGGCGGCATCCCGATGAGCCAGGGCGAGTTCGTGCGCCCCGCAGATCTCGGCCTCGACGCGGCTTCGGTGCTCGGCCGCCTCGCGCCGAGCCTTGACGCACTCGCCGACACCGGCAACACGCCGGAGAACCGCGCCCGCTTGGTGATGCTCATGCGCGAGCATCACGGGTCGACGGTCGGCGACTGCGGCCTCGAGGAGACCTACGAGACCATCCGTGAGGAGATGCGCAAGTTCGCCGACTCCGAGGTGATCCCGCATGCCCACGGCTGGCACCGCGCCAACGCCTACATCCCGATGGAGACGGTCGAGCACATGGCCGAGCTCGGCGTGTTCGGCCTGACGATTCCGGAGGAGTACGGTGGCCTCGGGCTCGGCAAGGAGTCGATGTGCGTCGTCTCCGAGGAGCTGTCGCGCGGATACATCGGCGTCGGCTCGCTCGGCACTCGCTCGGAGATCGCCGCCGAGCTGATCCTGTGCGGTGGCACCGACGAGCAGAAGCAGTACTGGCTGCCCAAGATCGCCTCGGGCGAGATCCTGCCGACCGCCGTGTTCACCGAGCCCAACACCGGCTCCGACCTCGCCTCGCTGCGCACCCGCGCGGTGCGGGAGGGCGACACCTACGTCGTCAACGGCAACAAGACCTGGATCACCCATCCGGTGCGCGCCGACCTGATGACGCTGCTGGTCCGCACCAACCCGCAGGACCCCGGCTATCAGGGCCTGTCGATGCTGCTCGCCGAGAAGCCGCGCGGCGACGACGCCGACCCGTTCCCGGCCGAGGGCATGTCCGGCACCGAGATCGAGGTGCTCGGCTATCGCGGCATGAAGGAGTACGAGATCGCCTTCGACGGCTTCACGGTGCCGGCCGCCAATCTGCTCGGCGGGGTCGAGGGGCAGGGCTTCAAGCAGCTCATGCAGACCTTCGAGGCGGCCCGCATCCAGACCGCCGCCCGCGCCATCGGGGTCGCCCAGGCCGCCATGGAGGAGGCGCTCGCCTACGCCGAGACCCGCGTCCAGTTCGGCCGGCCGATCGTCGAGTTCCCGCGCGTCTCCGACAAGATCGCCATGATGGCGGCCGAGATCATGATCGCCCGCCAGATCACTTACTTCGCCGCCAAGGAGAAGGACGAGGGCAAGCGCTGCGACCTCGAGGCCGGCATGGCCAAGCTGCTCGCCGCCCGGGTCGCCTGGGCGGCCGCCGACAACGCCGTGCAGGTGCACGGCGGCAACGGCTTCGCGCTCGAATACCGCATCTCGCGCATCCTCTGCGACGCCCGCATCCTCAACATCTTCGAGGGCGCCGCCGAGATCCAGGCCCAGGTCATCGCCCGCCGCCTGATGGACCGCGGGAACTGAGCGCGGTTCGCCGCCCGCGTCTCCGGCGTCCTCGCGAGGGCGCCGGGGAGTCCCCCGGCGGGCCGCCGCCGCGTAAATCCGATGCCGGCGCGCGATCCCGGCGCTCGATCCACGGGTCGGGAGCCGCTTTCATGTTTCAAAACTGAATAATCCATGAGTTAATTCGAATGGCCGAGGGCCGGGGGCGTGGGTCAGGATGACCGCGCCGGACCGTCGTCAGGAGCCGCCGATGCTTCGCCATCCGAATTCCCGCCGCAGACCCTTCGCGACCCGAAGTCGCTTCGCGATCCGACCTTCCTTCGCGACCTTGGTATACCAAGCGGCGGTCGCCGCGGCCGCGCTGCTCGTCGCCGCCGGGGCCGCGACGGCGCAGACCACGACGTTGCGCATCTCCACCTTCAAGGGGCAGCCTCACATGGCGAGCTCCTACATGCTCTCCAAGGTGGCGCCGCCGAACGTCAAGATCGACATCGTCGAGGTGGCGACCAGCTCGGAGGCCATGGACGCGCTGCTGACCGGCAACATCGACGCGGCCTATCTGGGCCTCGTCACCGCGGTGCTTGCGGTGGCGCAGGAGCGGCCCGTCGCGGTGATCGCCGGCGTCAGCTTCAAGGGCGCCCGCATCGTCGCCCGCAAGGGCAGCGGCGTCGAGGCGATCAAGGATCTCAAGGGCAAGACGGTCGCGGTGTCGAAGGCCGGCCAGACCGACATGATGTTCCGCGAACTCCTGGAGCGGGCCGGCCTCCAGGTCGGCCGCGACGTCGAATACCTGCTCCTGCCGACCAACGCGCATCTCGAGGCGCTCGCCTCCGGCCGCATCGACGTCGCCGCGACCACCGAGCCGCACGGCTCCGTCATGCTGGCGATGGGGCTCGGCACCGACATCGCGCCGGACCTCTACGACACCTCGACGGGCCGGGTCGGCATCGTGCTGGCGGTCGCCCGCAGCACCATCGAGAAGGACCCGGCCAAGGCGCAGCTGATCGCCGACCTGCACGCCAAGGCGACCGCCTGGGTGAAGGCCCATCCCGACGAGACCGCGGCCGAGCTCGCCAGGATCATCCGCCAGAAGGACGACGTGGTGAAGCTGGCGATGAAGAACACCGAGCTGTCGATCGACATCGACGCGGCGTTCCGCAAGCAGACCGCGACGCTGATCGACCAGCTCATGCGCATCAAGTATCTCGATCGTCCGGTCGAGGCCGACAAGGTGTTCGACCTCCGCTTCCTCGACAAGGCGAGGGCGGCGGCCGGGGCGAACTGATGTCGGTCGCGGTGCAGGACGGGGCGTCGTCCGGAGCCGACGCGCCGGCGCCCGCGCGCCGCAAGGCGCCGGGCCTGCGGCGCCGGCTGGCGACGGTCGCGGTCTATCTGGTGATGCCGGTCGGCCTCCTGGCGCTCTGGCAGGTCGCCGCCGATCTCGGCTGGATCTCGGCCTATCTGCTGCCCTCGCCGAGCCGCGCCGCGACCGGCTTCTGGGAGATTCTGACCGACGGGACGTTGTGGCTGCACGTCAAGGCGAGCCTGTTTCGCAGCATCGCCGGCTTCCTGATCGCGACCTCGATCGCGGTGCCGCTCGGCGTCATCGTCGGGTGGTCGCCGTTCGTGCGACGGCTGTCGCACATCACGCTGCTGTTGCTCATTCCGATCCCGATCACGGCGTGGATCTCGATCGCCATCGTGTGGTTCGGCATCGGCGACGCCTCGGCCGTGTTCCTGGTCGCGCTCGGCGCCGCCGTGCCGATCCTGATCAACACGATCCACGGGGTCGAATGGGTCGAGCCCGTCTATGTCGAGGCGGCCCGCATGCTCGGCACCGGGCCGCGCCAGATCCTGTGGCGGGTCGTCCTGCCGGCGGCGCTGCCCAACATCTTCACCGGGCTGCGGCTCGGCTTGCGCAACTCCTGGGCCGGGCTCGTCGTCGCCGAGATGATCGGGGCGAAGTCGGGCGTCGGCTACCTGATCTGGGACGCGCGGCTGATGATGCGGTCCGACCTCGTCATCGTCGGCATGATGATGGTCGGCGTGCTCGGCCTCGTCTCGGACCAGACGATGAGCTGGGCCGGGCGGCGTGTGCTGCGCTGGCACGAAGGATTGTCGCGCAATGACTGAGTGGACTCCATGAGCGAGCGCAGCGATGGCGTCGCCGGCGCGAAGATCAGGGCGGAGGGCGTCGCCAAGACCTTCTGGTCGCACGATCGCGACGTCGTCGCGCTGCAGCCCGTCGACCTCACCGTCGCCGACGGCGAGTTCGTCTGCATCCTGGGGCCGAGCGGCTGCGGCAAGAGCACGCTCCTGCGCATCGTCGCCGGCCTGATCGGGGCGAGCGCCGGCCGGGTGACGATGGACGGGCGGCCGATCCGCGGGCCCGGTCCGGAGCGCGGTCTGGTGTTCCAGGAATACGCGCTGTTCCCCTGGCTCACCGTGCTGAAGAACGTGATGTACGGGCCGACCGTGCGGGGCCTCGGCCGCGTCGAGGCGGAGGCGCGGGCGCGCGCCCAGATCGCCCGGGTCGGCCTGGAAGGCTTCGAGCAGCAATATCCGCGCCAGCTCTCCGGCGGCATGAAGCAGCGCGTCGGCATCGCCCGCGTCTGGGCGAACCAGCCCGACGTGATGCTGATGGACGAGCCGTTCGGCGCGCTCGACGCCATCACCCGCAACATCCTCCAGCGCGATCTCCTGAAGCTCTGGCTGGAGGAGCGGCACACCGTCCTGTTCGTCACCCACAGCGTCGACGAGGCGATCTTCCTGGCCGACCGCGTCGTCGTGATGTCGGCGCGACCCGGCCGGATCACCGCGATCGTGCCGGTCGCAGTGCCGCGCCCGCGCGACCTCCTGGCGCCCGAGGCGATCGCCCTCAAGGCCGAGCTGACGCGGCTCGTCGAGGACCAGGTGATGGGCCCGCGCGGCGAGCCGAGCCGGCTGCGGGAGTACGTGAACTGATCGCCTGCGATGCGGTGGGGCGGCCACGGGCTCCGCTCGTCCCCGCGAAGGCGCTAGGGCATACACACATCGCGCGCCATGCATAGGAGCGTCATGCGCGGGCTCGACCCCATAGGCGCTAAGATAAGGTTGGGCATTGGGTCATCTGGAGGCGTCGTCGGCGGGACGGCTCGGTCCATTGGCGTTGGCG